>JBGVOM010000036.1:0-19633 GCA_045126515.1 Lachnospiraceae bacterium | reverse complement strand
AGGTACTCATTCTGGATAAAAATGAAAGTGCAAGGGGATATTTAGAGCTGGAAGAGTGGGAACAATGGTTCTCCGATGAATTTTTTGAAAGTCATGCGGATAAGCTGGGGTACAGTTTAGAAATTGTAAGTAATATATCTTATGATGATGGCAGATGCGATGGATTGTTTAATGGGTGGATATTGACTAAGGAGTAATATCAGATAGAAATTCAACATAATGATAAGGAGTAGGAGGAATAAAAATGTTTGATTTGAAGAAAAAATTGGATTGTATTACTGAAAAATTTGTAGAGGAAAATCAAACAAGAAAATTAAATGAGGTTATAAAAAAAGTCAATAAATATTCTGTAATTGTAGAAGAAATGAAGTATTTAATGGAATCCTATTGGAAAGATAAGCGTGTAGCAATTTATGGAAATGGAAATTTAACAAAAGAATTCTTCTTTGCGATTGGAGTGCCTAAAAATATAGTTTGTATTATAGATAATTTAAGCAAGGAACCTTTATATTGGAAAGTAAAAGAGATTCCGGTAATTTCGGTAAAGGAGTTGAAAAAGTACAAAATAGAGGCTATTCTGATACCTTCAGAAACATATGAGAATGAGATGAAACAGATTTTGATAAATGAAGAATTTCAGGGAGAAATTGTAGGTCTGCATTCGTGGTTAAGAAAAAGAAAAATAGATATAAAAAAGGAATTTTATCATTATAAAGGTGCTGAAAAATACAAAGTAGTAAATGACTTATATAAGGAATATTTATCAACAAAAGGCTTTGAAAATTTTTGTTGTTTTATTGTAGGACTTTTAATGATTAGAGACTATAGCCATGCAATTATTTTTTTGGAGAACTTCTTGAGGGAACAAGAAAACTATAGCTTAAGGAAATTAAAACAGAGAATTGAAGAAGTTTTTCAAGAAGTTAGAGAAATTCTATTAAAACAGAGCAAGAAACATGTTATGCTTTATGTGATAGATTCACTACGCCAAAGTGAGATAGAATATATGCCATATTTAAAAAGAATAGCAGATCAAAATTTTTATTTTGAAAATTTTATCACGCAATATGGCACAACAAGAGAAAGTGTTATGACTATGCTTACTGGATACCGGATTATTGAAAATAATTTGTATAATAGAATATATTTTACAAACAAAGATGGTGTGCTGCTTCCTTTTTTAGAGAAAGAACAGTATTTATTTAATTTTATATTTGAGAAGCAAGATTTTGCATATTCCCAAATTGATCAATTAGGAAATGCTTGTAACAGCAATGTAGCAACGGAAGTTTATTTTGAAGGTTTATGTCAAGTATTAAAGAATCGGAAGAGCACTTTTAACTATATGCATGCGTTATGTGAAATGCATCCTCCGTTTTATAATCCTATTTACGAAAAAGAGTTGATTCAATATAATGAGAAGTGTACATATGAAGAGTTTCTTGAACAATATAGGAGTTCAAGAAAATATGTAGATGAAGTGGTAGGCTTTTATTACGCTTTGCTAAAAAGTGATAATATAACACAAATTATTATAGGGGACCATGGGATTAGTAAAAAATTTTCCTATCAAGAAATGTATGTTCAAGATAAAAATACTCATATTCATCGGTGGGATAAAAAAATGATTCATCCTGCTTGTATTATTTCAAATAGTTCTTTAGGAAAAGGTGATAATAAGCATTTGGTTTGTAACTATTCTTTTGCTGAAATATTAAAAAGAGTACTGGAAGAATCCATATCAAATAAGGAACTAGAGCAAAGAGATGATAAACAAATTAAGTTAGAGATGTTGCCTATATATAATAAAGGAAGAGTGGATAAATTGCTTAGCTATGGCGAAATAGAGTGGCTGAAAGGTTTTGTAGGTATATGGACAGAGCAAGACGTGTATATAAAGTTTGAAGATGGTGAAGAAAGGTATTATATTCATGGGAAGGTAGGTAATCTCATTAATGATGACAGGTACAGACAAAATATTGAGGAATATCGAAAGCAATTAGAGAAAGAAACCGGTATAAACAAAATATTGAAATTGGAGAGATATAAATACCATAATGAAGTAATGGAAAAATATAAAGAGAAATAATAAGGGGGAAGAAGTGTTGGATATTGAAAAACAATTAGAACAAATTATGAAAAAATATGGCATGAGTTATGAAGCATATTACAAAGATAGTCTTGCGGACATTATTCAGCAAATATTGCAGAAAGCAGTGGAAAAATATGGGCCAAAACTTATTGTCAGAGGATTGAAAAAATCAGATACAGATAAATATCCAATACTTTCACTTCTGGATGAGCAGGCAGAGATTGTTGGTGTTGTGGATTTACACCCATTTGACACAGTAGTAAAATTTGAAGGAAAAAATGGGGCGAGGGAAGTCCCGTTTGTAAAGAATGACGTAGAAATCAGAAAAGAGAATTGCGATATTTATCTTATTAATACGTTATATCAAGGAAAAAACATATATTATGAAGTAAAAGAGGATATGCAGGCAAAGGGAATTGGGGTTGTTGATTTATACAAAACTATTAGAACAAAGTATAGTTTGGCACCATCTAAATTATATGAGGAATATGGGACAGAGAGAGATTTCTCTCATAATCATATATGGAATAAACTGAATTGTTTTAGAGAGAATAGAACTCAAGAAAATTTGGTTGAACTATTAGGTGTCTGTCTTTATCTAAGAGATTTTACTTCTTTTTTTCGTTACGTTGAGGAAGGTAAAGAAATTGTTGCTAAAGCAGAAAAATTACAGAAACTTGTAGAAGAGATTAAAGCTTTTATGAGAAAAATAAAAGAGCAAATTCAGATAAGAGAAAAGAGTTTGAAAAAGAAAGATATTATTATTCACTGGATAGACCAAGTAAGTTATAGTGAGTTATTTCTTATGCCGAAGTTACAAGAAAGAATTCAAAAGGAATTGTTTTTTCAAAATGCTTATGCGGTGACACCATATACAAGACCTGTAGCCAGAATGATATTTTGGCAGGAATTTCGCGGTATTACAGACGAAAATTCTCAAAGTGTAGATTGTAAATATAAAGAAAAAAGGTTAGAAGATAGTCAATTATATCAAAACATAAAGTGTTCAGATTATGACTTTCAAGTATGCGGCTATGTGAAACAAATTCTGGAAAAAGAATCCGTGGGAACGGAAATGTGTGAATTTTCAGTTGCATCCACGGTCCACTATTTTCAGATGCTGAACAAATTATTAAATGCCTCAAAGCCAATATTTGGGATTATACATATATTGAATGAAACACATGAACCATATGTTTCACCAGAATCAGGATTGGATAATAAAAGTTTTGAATTTCAGTCAGCCTATGGAGAATCAAAGGAAAAAATTCAAATTTCTGCAGCATATGCAGATGAAATTATGGATTTCTATACAAAACTTATGGGAGATAACATTGTTGGGATATACATGAGTGATCATGGAAAATGGGAGGATATTGATCGAAGAAGATATCAGGATATAGCAATGCATACTATTTTGGGAATTACTAATCTTGGGATTAAGGGACGGGTAGAAAGAATCGTTTCTTATCAGCATTTTGGGGACATTGTGGAGTGGGTACTAAAAATGGCAACACCAGAAGAGATGTTTTTTAACGATTTGCCTATTTATTCAGAAGGTTTTAAAGCGGCTATTAGGGAGAGAACAGAGGATGTTATGGAAATTTATAGTGGATATAAAGGAGTCAATACATCCCGTGATAAATATGTTCAGTTAGATAATGGAGAGGAATATTATTTTTTGAAAAGCGAAAACGAAAAGAATAATCATATTCATGATATGGCATATGAGGAAAGAATAAATGAACTAAGAGAAAAGTGCCATAGATTAGAAGAAAAATTATATAAAAATTAAAGTAGGGAATTGAAATGAAGTATACAAAAGCACTGATGATAGCAAAATTGAATAAAGAATGCAAAAACATCCATATATTGCCGTTTTATATTGTCGAAAGTGAAAAGTTTTTTGCATGCAAAGAATTATGTGCAAAACAGATAATAGAGACTTTAGGGGAAAGAAAGTTAATTGTTCGCTCTTCTTGCGTGAATGAAGATACAGACAGGGAATCTAACGCTGGAAAATATACATCTATATTAAATGTAAATCCGGTCATTCAAGAAATAGTACAGGCAATAGAAACGGTATATGCATCGTATGATACTACTCAGAATGAGCAGATTCTTGTACAGCCAATGTTGACAGATATTGTAAAATCAGGTGTGGCATTTACCCGAGATATATATACATTAGCTCCTTATTATGTTGTGAATTATATGGAGGGTGAGGATACGGAGGCAATAACATCAGGAATATCTGAAAATGCTAAAACATTTATTTTGTATCGGGAAAATAAGCAAGCAAAAGACGCTGATATGAAAAAACTCATTGAAAGCTTAAAAATCTTAGAGAAGTTTTTGGAAAATGATGCATTAGATGTTGAATTTGCAATTACTAAAAAACATGAGGTTTATATTTTTCAAGTAAGACCAATTACTAGAATTGGTGAAAAAGTAAAGTTGGATACTACATTATTGCGTATAAGTAAAAAGATAGAAAAATTGATGCGTCCTCATCCGTTTTTAGTAGGAAATACTACTTGTTTTGGGGTAATGCCAGACTGGAATCCAGCAGAAATTTTGGGAGCGCGTCCACAGAAACTGGCAATTTCTTTATATAAGGAGTTGGTTACTGATAATATATGGGCACATCAGCGGGCGGATTATGGATATCGAAATTTAACGATGCATCCACTGATGGTTTCTTTTTGTGGAGTTCCATATATTGATACAAGAATTACTTTTAATTCGTTTGTTCCGGCAACATTAAATGAAAAAATTGCAGAAAAGTTAGTAAATTATTATTTGCAGCAATTAAAAGAGTGTCCGGCCTATCATGATAAAATTGAATTTGAAATTGTATTTTCTTGCTATTATTTGGGTTTGCCAGAGGAATTAAAAAAATTGCTACAGTATGGATTTAATGATAATGAAATAAAAAGAATTGAATATGCATTACTGGAATTGACAAATCGAGTGATTCATCCGGAACATGGATTGTACAAAAAAGATATTAATAAGATTGAAACATTAGTAGAAAACCATCAGAAAATAGTGAGAAGTGATATCTCTTTGGTGGATAAAATATATTGGCTGATTGAAGAATGCAAGACTTATGGGACGCTTCCTTTTGCTGGAGTTGCAAGAGCTGCTTTTATTGCGGTACAGTTTTTAAGGTCCTTTGTGAAAACAGGGATTATTAGTAGAGAAGAATACGAACAATATATGTGCAGTATGAACACAGTCAGCAAACAGCTAAAGCAGGATAAGGCAAAGTACTTTGCGGGGAAAATGGAAAAAGCGGAATTGATAGAGAAATATGGTCATATACGTCCGGGAACGTATGATATTTTGTCGCCAAGATACGACGAAGCATTTGAATACTATTTTTCAGGGAAATCTTCAAAAGTATGTCCGGAAGAGAAAGAATTTCAGTTTACAAAGGAGCAGATGGAACGTATCGATATAGAACTGGAGCAGAATGGAATACAAGTGAATGCCAAACAGTTGTTTTTATTTATCAAGGAAGCGATAGAAGGACGGGAATATTTAAAATTTGTCTTTACAAAATCTATTAGCGAAATTTTGAAATTGATAGGAGAACTAGGGGAACGAACATCTATTGGAAAAGAAGATATGGCTCATCTTGACATTGGTGTAATTAAACAATTATATGTGGATTTATATTGTGGAAATGTGGCTGATATTTTAAAAAGTAACATAGAAGTAAATAAGAAACAATATCAGGTGGCAAGGGTATTAAAGCTTCCAAGTCTGATTGTTTCACCAGAGGATGTATATCAATTCTATTTGCTGGATGAGGAGCCAAATTATATTACATTGAATTCTGTAACAGGGGAAGTGGTATTAGAAGAAGCAATTAGAGACACAGATATTAAGGGGAAAATTGTGTTTATTAAATCAGCAGACCCAGGGTATGATTTTATTTTTTCGAAAAATATTGGAGGATTAGTAACACAGTTTGGTGGAGCAAATTCTCATATGGCGATTCGATGTGCAGAACTTGGAATTCCTGCTATTATTGGTGCAGGAGAAAAAAACTATTTAGAGTGGAGTAAAGAAAAAACACTTAGTATAGATTGTATGAAAAAGAAGGTTAGCAGATATGAATAGTAAAAAACCATTTATATTGTGTTTTTCAGGAATTAGTGGCAGCGGAAAGTCAACATTGGCGCAGATGCTAAAGGAAAGATTGGAGGAAAAGAATCTTCCAGTAAAAATTATTGATGGAGATGTATTACGAAAAGAGCTGGGCAACTTGTTTGGTTACACAAAGGAAGAAAGAATGAAGCAAAATCGTGTAGTAAGAATATTAGCAAAATATTTGAATGATTGTGGAATTTGTGTGATTATTGCAATTGTTGCACCTTTCGATGAAATGAGAAAAGAAATGCGTTCTTTTCTTGGAGAAAATTATATACAGGCATACTTGGATTGTCCTGTAGAGGAATGTGCGGCTAGGGATGTAAAGGGGTATTATAAAAGAGCAGACAAGATGAAAAATTTTAATGGTGTAAATGATAGTTATGAAATCCCGGATGACTCAGAGATTAATATTAATACAGTGCAGACAAATGTAAAAAAATCAGTAGAGAAAATTTTGGAGTATTTAAGGGAACAGGGATATGATGTATGAATATATAACAGAGAATAATTTAGAAAACAGACAATTTTATATGTATTGTGAATTTCAAGGGATGGACTTTTTAAAAATTTACGTTAAAACAAGAAAGGATTTTATTGGCGGTTGGAGAACTGATAAGGACGAATTATATTTTGCAGAAAAGATATTTCAGGAAAGCAAGACGGAAACCATACTATATAACTTGCTATGCGAAGATTTTAAAACAGAAAATAAGAAGGTAATTGATTGGTTTACGAAAGATTTTGAGGTGAGAAAGAGAGTGTATACTTCTTACGATGATATCACAAAAAAGCCGGAAGAAGGTGCAGATTATCATAGGATTTCTTCTTACATTCTATTAGGATATGTTATGAGTAAAGCCTATGTTAAGACTGAAAATTACAAGTATTTAAATTGCCTATTGAAGATAGATGATACATTATTGTCAGTTACAGAACAGATGTCTGAGGCTGAGGTGATGGCAGGAAAAAAATTATTTACAAAAGAGATAGAATATGTTGAGAAAATCTTGGTAACAAAGAAAATAGAGAGGGAGGTTGGAAAAGTTGATATTAGATGATGTGGCATGTATTCTAGCGATGACAACTCGTTCCAAGGCCTATGTATGTGAAATGATAAAACAACAAGTACTTCCATCCTTTTTTCTTGTAATGGCAGAAAAAGAAGAGTTTACAATGGAAAAAGAAAAGGAAGGAGATGAAAATAGATATTTTGAATCGGCAAAAACTATACAACAATTACTGGATAAGAGCAAGGTCCCTTATGAAGTGGTAGCAACTAAAGACATTAATGGTGAATTAATGTATGAGAAAATAAAAAAATTGAATCAAAATTATATTATTTATTCTGGGTATGGTGGTGCTATCTTAAAACCTTTTTTGTTTGAACTTGGGAAGAAATTTTTACATGTTCATGCAGGCTTGCTTCCAAAATTTAGAGGAAGTACTACGGCGTATTACAGCTTGTTAGAAAAAAATGAAATTGGTGCAACTGCTATTTTTTTAGAAAAAGAAATTGATGCAGGAAAAATAATTGTTAGCGAGGTGTTTCCGCCACCAGAAGATAGAACTCTGATTGATTATTATTATGAGCCTTATGTGCGAGCAAAGGTTTTAGCAAAGGCATTAAGGTTGTATGCAGAAAATGGGGAATTTTCGGAAACTTCTCAGACAGAGGAAGCAGAAACTTATTATATTATTCATCCAGTACTAAAACATATTGCAATTATGATGAAAGAAGAATAGAATAATGAAAAAAATAATATATACACAGAGGGTAGAAGTGATAGAAAGTTATGGAGAACGGCGGGATTGTGCAGATCAGAGAATACCAGAATTTCTACTGACTTGTGGTTACTTGCCTCTAGGCATTAGCAATATTCCAGAGTTAGTACCTATGTATTTCGAAGAGATTAAACCTGATGGTATCTTGATGACTGGTGGAAACAGCTTGGTGAGTATGGGAGGGGAAGCGCCGGAAAAGGATGAAACCGACAGAAAAATAATATCTTGTGCCTTAGAACGACATATTCCTATTTATGGATTCTGTCGTGGAATGCAGTCGTTATTGGACTATTTTGGACAGGAATTGGTGGAAGTTTCAGGGCATGTAGCCACTACCCATAAATTGCAGGGAAATCTAGGAAGTATAACAGTAAACAGTTATCACAATCAGGGAAGTCGATTTGTGAATTTGCCGTTTGAGGTGCTTGCATATTCTGAGGATGGTGTCGTTGAGGCAATTCAGTCAGCAGAATATAAGATTGTTGCTACTATGTGGCATCCTGAAAGAGAATATCCATTTAAAGCTTCGGATATAGAGCGGGTGAAAAAATTATTTCAATAAAGGGGAATGGAAAGTGGATAATAAAGAGAAAATGACAAGTTATTATGGTTCAGAAAATATTGAATTGTTAAGTTATCTTGAATTTGGAAGTATTGATATCAAAAATGCAAAGAAAACTGTTTGGGGTTACTGGCAGCATCAAGAAGCATATGATTTATATATGTTTGCTAGGTATGCCAGAGATTTATTCCTGTTTCGTGATTTTTATCAGGAAAAACAAAAGAGTATTTTGAAATTAAAAGAATACATAAATAGAACTGCTCACGATAAAATGATTGATTACGTATTCAAGTATGCGGGCTTTTTGACTTTATTGTCAAATGAAAATCTGGAGAAAAGTGTGTGTGAGAGTGGAAGTTCTTTGTTTGGTTTGATTGAGGAAGTTATTGCTACTGACTACGTTTTTTCAGAAGGAAAAAACGTAAAAAAAATTAAAAAGCTAAAATATTTAGGCAGTGATATATCAGAAATGATGAATCGTGGTGCAAAGGAATTTCATCTAGATATGAAGTTTGCGTTTTCTACAGCAGATACGATTGACAAGCTTATGGATGAGTACCAGCGGATTGGTTTGTTTTATGGGTTAAGCATAAGCTTACGTTATGCATTGCGGCAAGCAAAAGATATTCAAAAAATTGCAGAAAATTCGGATATAGTTATTTTTAATCGAATTAGTCTATCCTATGGAAAAACCTTAAAGGTTGAGGCTGGTACAGGAAAATATGCATATGTAATTTCTATAGATGACTTAAAAGAGTGCTTAAAGTCTGAGGGAATGTATGCAAAATTCACCACAGAAAATATGCAGAATAATAAGGATGGTGATAATACCATCAGAGTATCTATGGTAATTGCAAAACAAGAAAATTTAGTGAATGGTTTTATTAAATTTTATGATAGTTGTGTAGATAGATTGATAGAAGAAAAAATAGAAGGAATTGAACATGGAGAATGGAAAGACATTGAAGAATTATGATAGGAGGAAACAATGAAAGTAATTATTTTAGCAGCAGGGCAGGGAACCAGGTTAAGACCCCTTACAAATGAAATTCCTAAATGTATGGTTAAATTGAATGGTAAAAGCTTAATTGAAAGACAATTAGCATCTATTAAGGCATGTGGTGTAGAAGATGATGATATATATATTTTGACTGGATATAGGGAAGAAAAATTGCATGAATTATTTCAAAAAACAAAGGTTCATTTTATTAGTAATCCGAAATATGAAACTACAAACATGGTGTGTACTTTAATGTGCGCGGAAAAACTATTCGAAACGGAATGTGACATTGTTGTATCTTATGGTGACATTGTATATACGCCTCAGGTATTTGAAAAGATTCTGCATTCAAAAGAAGAAATTTCTGTGATTGTAGATAATGGATGGTTTTCCTATTGGAGTAAGCGCTGTGAGGAACCATTAAGTGATGCAGAAACGTTGATAAAGAATGAAGATGGTTATTTGATTGAAATCGGGCAAAAAACTCAGGATATACAGAAAATACAGGCACAGTATATCGGCTTAATGCGTTATAAGGGAGAAGGGGTAAAGAAAGTTTTAGATATATGTCAAGAAGCAGAGAGAAGAACAAAGAAAGGTGAGTCCCTTTGGAGAACAGATAGAACATATGAAAAAATGTATATGACAGATATGCTTCAAGGGTTAATAGATGAAGGTAATAAATTAAAAGCTGTAGAAATAGAGCGAGGTTGGTATGAGGTAGACTGTGAAAGCGATTTGAGGCTTGCAGAAAACGAATTAAAGTAGGTAGAAAATGAAAATATTAGTTGTATTTGGTACCCGGCCAGAGGCAGTAAAAATGTGTCCACTGGTGTTAGAGTTAAAAAAACATAAGGAAATACAGTGTATAGTATGTCTTACAGGACAACACAAAGAAATGTTGCAACAGGTCATGGAATGTTTTTCTGTAAGCGAGGATTACAATTTACATATTATGAAAGAAAATCAGACATTGACTGGTATCACTACTTCTATATTAGAGGGTTTGGAGCCAGTGCTAAAGAAAGAAAGGCCGGACATGGTTCTTGTACATGGAGATACTACGACTTCTTTTGCAGCAGCATTAGCGTGTTTTTACCAAAAGATTCCAGTAGGTCATGTGGAAGCAGGACTTCGGACCGGAAATATGTATTCTCCATATCCTGAAGAAATGAATCGTTGTCTGACGGCGAAACTGGTATCTTATCATTTTGCGCCTACCATATTAAATGAAGAAAATTTAAGAAAAGAATATATTACTCAAAATGTGTATGTTACTGGAAATACGGTGATAGATGCTTTTGCAATTACCGTAAAAGATGGGTATCATTATCAAAATGATAAATTGGAAAATTTAGATAAACAAGGTAAAAAAATAATTTTGGTAACGGCACATAGACGGGAAAATTTAGGAGAACCTTTAGAAAACATATGTAAAGCATTGAAGCGGATTGTAGAAGCTAAAAAAGATGTGCTGGTGGTGTATCCGGTTCATATGAATCCAAGGGTACGGGAAACGGTAATGAAAAATCTTTCTCGACAGGAAAGAATTGTATTAACAGAACCGTTAGATGTACCGGATATGCACAATCTTATGTCAGAGAGTTATCTGGTATTGACTGATTCAGGAGGCTTGCAGGAAGAAGCACCGGCACTTGGCAAACCGGTGTTAGTGATGCGCACGGAAACTGAACGTCCGGAAGCTGTAAAAGCAGGAACTGCAAAATTGGTAGGGACAGAAGAAATGGAAATTTATCATCAGGTTATGGAATTATTGTCAGATAGGTCTGCGTACGAAAGAATGGCAAAAGCAGTGAATCCCTACGGAGATGGTCATGCTTCAGAACGGATTGTACAGATTATTTTGAATAAGAAGCAAGAGTAGAATGATAGGAGCAAAGGTATATGAATTTATCCATTTGTATCATAACAAAAAATGAATCAGCAAGGTTGCAGCGTTGTTTACAGTCGTTTCAATCTTATGACGTGGAACTGGTGGTAGTTGATACCGGTTCTACGGATAATACGAAGGAAATGGCATCAAAGTATACCACTAAAATTTTCGATTTTCCATGGTGTGACGATTTTGCGGCGGCAAAAAATTACGCCATACAAAAAGCAAGCCATGATATGGTGATGGTGGTAGACAGTGATGAATACATAGTAAAGTTTGATGAGAAAGAATTGACTTTATCTCTTGAAACACGTTGTAATTGTGTGGGAAGGATTAGGCGGATAAATTTTCTTACACGCAATGGGGAAACGCAGCGTATGAAAGAATGGGTGAACCGTATTTTTAACCGCCGTTGTTTTCATTATCAAGGCAGAATTCATGAACAGATTGTGCCGGGAAGTGTGTTTGAAGTGAATGGTGTGGTGGCTACTGAAAATACGGAAAAATATCAGACATACAAAACAAGTGTGGAAATGGAACATGACGGCTATAATGGAGATGAAGAGACAAGAAAACAGAAAGCATACCGCAATATAAATTTACTGCAAAAGGAATATGAGCAGAATAGGGAAGATACTTATGTAATATACCAGCTTGGCAAGGGTTATTATATGGCAGGAGATTACGAAAAAGCAGTCCACTATTTCGATATAGCATTGACCCATGATGTGAATCCAAAATTAGAGTATGTAATTGATATGGTGGAAACCTATGGATATGCACTATTGCAGTTGAAACGTCCGGATGTGGCAATTTTGTTGGAAGGTGTTTATGATGAGTTTAGTGATAGTGCGGATTTTCAGTTCATGATGGGACTCATTTATATGAATAATGCTATGTTTGAACAGGCGATTGCAGAGTTTATGAAAGCTACAAAACATAAAGATTCCAGAACCGAAGGGGTAACTTCTTATCTGAGCTATTATAATGCCGGTGTAATCAGAGAATGTCTGGGAGATGTGAAGGGAGCGAAAGATTTTTATAGGCAATGTGGCAATTATTCCAAAGCACAAATGCGATTGGAGAATCTAGATGCGAAAAAACAGTCTTAGTAGATAGACAAGAAAGAATATGGTGGGAATGGATTCCAAAGAAATCCAGGAATATTCCTATTGTTGCAGAAGGACATCTGGATTTGAGCAGAAAACTGCACGAAGCTATAAAGGGAAATCAGGAAAGTGAAACTTTGAAGATGCTGTCATACACAGCCCGCAATAACAACAGAAGCTGTCAGAGCTGTTAAAAATTCTGCTCTGGCAGCTTCTGTTGTTATTACGGGCGTCCTGCCTGCTTCTAAGCTAAGCTGTTACAATTTATGGAAATCCAGGAAAAATCCATAGACTAATTTCTGTATTCATGATAGAATAATCCTATCTGGAACGACTCAGGACCAAATCGGTCACTCATCCCAGAAACAGAACAGAATAAAGGGATGGGGAAACGGGGAGTTAGAGTACCTCATCCAAGAAGGAGGTACATATGAATGATGTGAAAAAGATATTCAATAATGAAGTAGAGGTGGAAGAAATGGCAAGACAGGTTTCCATAGGCTCCCAGAGCTTTCAGGATTTGAGAGAAGAAAAGTGTTATTATATTGATAAAACCCATTTTATAAAGGAATGGTGGGAAACGAAAGATAGAATTACATTAATTACCAGACCCAGAAGGTTCGGAAAAACCCTGAATATGAATATGTTGGAATGCTTCTTTTCCGACAGATATGCGAATCGTTCAGATTTATTTGAGGGCTTGGATATATGGGAAGATGAGGAATATAGAGAACTTCAGGGAACTTATCCGGTGATTAATCTTTCCTTTGCCAAAATCAAATCAGACAATTATTTGTATTGTTATGAGAATATGTGTGATATCTTATTGGGGTGCTTTGAAAAAAATGATTTTCTGGAAAAAAGCAAAAATCTTACAGAGATACAACGGCAAAAATATATCAAAATGAGAGATAGTTTGTTTGAACACCAACAAGACGCTAGCGTTGTGAATGCATTAAATCTGTTGTCTGAATTGCTGTATTTAGACACCGGAAAGAAACCGCTGATTTTCTTAGATGAATATGATACCCCAATGCAGGAAGCTTACTTGCAAGGTTACTGGGATGAACTGGTATCCTTTATCCGTAATCTTTTTAATGCTACCTTTAAAACCAATCCATATCTTGGAAGGGCTGTCATGACAGGAATTACCAGAGTGAGCAAGGAATCCATGTTTTCTGATTTGAATAACCTGAATGTGTGTACCGTTGCCGTAGACCAGTATGCCACAGCTTTTGGATTCACGGAAGAGGAAGTATTTGCATCTATGGATGAATTTGAAATGGGAAGTGAAAAAGAGAAGATGGGTGTGAAGAACTGGTATGACGGTTTTACCATTGGAAATCACCATGACATCTATAATCCCTGGTCCATTACCAATTTTCTAAGGCAGAAGGTATTTAAAACTTACTGGGTGAATACCAGCTCTAACGGAATGGCAGGAAGTCTCCTACAGCAGGCGGACAAGAACGTGAAGGTGTTGTTTGAACAGCTGATGCAGGGGAAAAGCATAGAGATAGAGATGGATGATGAAATGATATTCTCACAGCTGGGAAAGAGAGAGGAAGCCATCTGGGCGTTATTACTGTGCAGTGGATATTTAAAGGCAGAAAAGGTGGTGACACCGGAAGCAGATGGGCCGGGAAGAAAGCCGATATTTATTTTAAAGATAACCAATCTGGAAACCAGGATTATGTTTGAAGACCTGATTAAGGGGTGGTTTGGGGAAAATGCGACAGATTACAATGACTTTGTAAAGGCATTGCTCCAGGGAGATCTGGATGCCATGAATGAATACATGAATGATATAACGGAACATGTTTTCAGTTATTTTGATACCGGAAAGAAACCATCCAAAAAGACACCGGAGAATTTTTACCACGGATTTGTACTGGGACTTTTGGTAACGTTGAGAGACCAGTATGATATCAAGTCTAACAGAGAAAGTGGCTTTGGAAGATATGATATAAGGTTAGAGCCCAAGGATAAAAGTAAGGATGCCATAATCATTGAATTCAAGGTGTTTCATCCTAAAAGGGAGAAGAATTTGGAGGAATGTGTAACAAATGCACTGAAACAGATTGAAGACAATAAATATGCTGCGGAATTAATAGAAAAAGGATTTCCGGAAGAGAGAATCCGGAAGTATGGATTTGCCTTTGAGGGGCAGAGGGTGTTGATTGGGTGAGCGAAAAGGAGATAAAGTATGCACAGAAGATGCAATGAATTTCTGGTAAGAAAATGTACGATACAGGACGTAGAAAAAATATATCAGCTGCAAATGGAAATATTAGCAGGTTTGAAGGACAAAGACATTTTAAGATATAACACAAAAGAAACCTTCCAACAGTGTATAAAATCCCCCAACCTGACAATTGGCATGTTTGATAAATCGGAACTCATTGCACTTATAATATTGGTAGATGGGCGAGGAACAAAAGAAGATTTAAGCATAGATTTAGAAAAACATCAAGTGACGAGAGCGGCCAATTTTAAACTTGTAATGGTGAAGGAAGAATATCGTGGAAATGGATTTCAAAGAAAATTGATGTGTATAATGGAGAAATATGCAAAACTTCAAGGCGTTACCCATTTATGTACTACGGTATCCGGAAAAAATACATACAGCTTCAATAATATGAAAGCACTTAATTATGAGTTTGACCATGATGCATTAATGTATGGCGGGCTGCAGAGAAAAGTATTGGTAAAAAAAATAGAGGATAGTGTAGGGAATTAGGTTTATACAAAATACTAAAAAATAGCGAAAAGAGACAGCGGAAAATTGTATAAAATTTGAATAGGAATTGAAATCTTTAAAATATTTAACAAAGTGTTGTGGATTTTCTTGCGTCATTTTCTATTTGGGGGATTCTTGTTCTCGTAGTAGCACTATGTTATAATCGGATTATGAAATTCAAGTAAGCGGATTATATCATAGGGGGGAGGGAAGACCATATGACAGATTCAGAAAAATTAGATTTTCTTATAGAAGAAATAGCACAGCAATCAGAGGCAATAAATGATTTAAAAGCTGAAATACGGGAAACAAAATATGACTTAAAACAAGAACTTCGTGATGCAAAAAGTGGTTCGAGAAACCCAAAAAGCGGTTTAGGAGATTCTGTAAGGGAATTGAAGTTTCTGCTTCAAGAAGAAATTTGTAAACCGCTTTCAATGGTTGCAGAAGGACAGCCGGAATTAAGCCGGAAGATGGATCAATTTCTAAAAATGCAAAAAGAACAGCAGAAAGAACTAGAACTTACTATAGGAGCACTGGAAATTCAAGTACAAGAATTAATGGAAAAAAGAAGAGCATTATAGAATAGTAAGCGGACCATATCATAGGAGGGAGGGAACACCATATGACAGATTCAGAAAAATTAAATTTTCTTGTAGAGGCAATAGCGCAGCAGTCAGAAGCAATGGCGCGGCAAGAAGAAAGAATGGATGCGCTAGAGAAAAATTTAAAGGAAGAAATCCAAGAAGTGAGAACCGAACTGAAGGAAGAGATTCAGGGAGTGAGAAGTGAACTGGGAGAAGAAATTCAGAAGCTTCAGAAAGATGTGACGGGTATTAAGTTAGTAATTGAAAATGAACTTCGCAAAAATATTTCTATTGTTGCGGAGGGACATTTGGATTTGAGTAGAAAACTGGATGAAGCTATAAAGGGGAATCAGGAAAGAGAAACTTTTATGATTCGCTTTAATACATTAGAAACTTATGTGAAAGAGATGAGAAAAGAAAGAACGGCGTAAGATGTGACGAGAGCAGCTAATTTTAACTTCGAAGATGCAGTCATACACAACCCGTAATAACAACAGAAGCTGCCAGAGCTGTTAAAAATTCTGCTCTGGCAGCTTCTGTTGTTATTACGGGTGTCCTGCCAGCTTCTAAGCTGAAGGCTTGGTTATAAAAAAGGATAAATATACTCTTAATCTCTAATTGAGAAACCACTTTTTGACGATATGATAATATGTTGAGATGAAATAGCAAAATAGCATAGAAAATAATTAGAATCAAATCGAGGAGAAAAGTGCATGCAAGAAAAATCCATTCTCATCTGCCGCTATCAAAGCATTTGTGAACCAGATGTAATAGACGGATTTCGGAAAAATGGTTATCGGGTAGATGAGTTTAACGAAAAAATGAAAGAACCGGACTATGATACGGTATATCTAAAAAAATTATCGGATGTGATTTTAGCGGGAAACTACGAATTTGTGTTTTCCATCAATTTTTTTCCCATTGTGTCCAAACTTTGCAACGTACTAAGAATTCCATATGTGTGCTGGCTGGTGGACAGTCCGGTATTTCAGATGTATTCAGATGCAGTGAAGAATGAATGTAACCGTATTTTTATATTTGACAGGGCATTGTATCAACAGTTTTATCCTAAAAATTCGACGGGGATATTTCATTTGCCCCTTGCTACAAACACGGAACATTGGGATAAAGTTTGTAGAGAAATGACAGCAGCAGAGCTAGGAAAATACGCGGTGGATATATCTTTTGTGGGCTCTTTGTATACAGAAAAATGTCCTTACAATCAAATTAAAATGATGCCAGAATATTTACAGGGATATTTAGAGGGAATTATGGCAGCTCAGTTAAAAATATACGGCTATAATTTTCTTTCAGAGGTGCTGACACCGGAAATCATAGAGCAGTTTAAAGAAGCGGTGAGCTGGGAAACAGCACCGGAGGATTATGAGATAGATGATGCGATGTTTATTGCAGATGAATATCTGGGAGTGAAAGTATCGGAGATGGAACGTATACAGTTACTGAATATGCTGGCAAAATATTTTCCGGTGCATTTCTATACTCAGAGTGATACATCAATGTTACAAAATGTAATCAACTGTGGAAGTGCAGAATCACGTTTTGAAATGCCGAAAATTTTTCATTGTAGTAAGATTAACCTAAATCCTACTGCCAAAAGTATCAAAACGGGAATTTCTCAGCGCATCTGGGATATTGTGGGAGCCGGAGGCTTTGTGATTTCTAATTATCAGACAGAACTTACGGAGCATTTCGAGCTGGGAACAGAGATAGAGACTTATGGAAGTCTGGAAGAATTACGAGATAAGTGCAACTATTATTTAGAGCACGAGGATATCAGAAAAAAAATTGCCCAAAGGGGTTATGAAAAGGTAAAACAATACCATACATATGAAACAAGAATCAAAGAAATGTTAACCATATTAAATCAAAGTTTTTAGGAGGAAAAAATGGAACCAACAAGAGAACAAATAATTGAAGCAATTCGTGGAATTTGCGAATATGATACAAAATTAATTGCTGCCTGTGAGGATATTACAGGAGAGTTAAAAGCAGGAAGTGTAACGCTTTTGTCTAAGGTGATGCAAAATATTATTCAGGGTATTAATTGGACGGTAGAGGTGTTAAACAGAACGATGGATACTTTTAATGAAGGAAAAGAAAGGCTGAATAAAGAAGAATTAAATTCTGCATTGGTAAGCTTTAGCACTGCCTATGAAACAGGTGATGGTGTAAAAGTAGCGGAGGCTATACAAAATGCTATTATTCCATTTTTACAAAAAGTGTGCAGTGCGGGAGAAGAAATCTTGCAAAACCCATATAATTGATGTATAATTACCCACAAAGAAATCTGCCGAAACATAGTGTAAAACACTGTATGAAAATTTTTAAGCGACAGAAATTGAAATACAATAGGTAGAGCTGCGGTGCAGCGGAATGGAGGATATTATGGAAAAGAAAAATATTGACTGGTCCAATCTTGGTTTTGGCTATATGGAAACAGACTACAGATATGTGTCCAATTACAAAGATGGTGCATGGGATGACGGTGCATTGATTACCGATTCCATGATTACAATCAGTGAATGTGCAGGCGTGTTACAGTATGCACAGACTATATTTGAAGGTTTGAAGGCATATACCACAGAAGATGGTCATATTGTAACTTTCCGCCCGGATTTAAATGCAAGTCGTCTTGCGGATTCCGCGAAAAGACTGGAAATGCCGGTATTTCCGGAAGAAAAATTTATTGATGCAATCGTAAAGGTAGTAGAAGCGAATGCTGCCTATGTTCCACCATTCGGCTCAGGGGCAACACTCTATTTAAGACCATATATGTTTGGCAGCAATCCGGTTATCGGAGTAAAACCGGCGACAGAATATCAGTTTAGAGTTTTCTGTACACCGGTAGGTCCATACTTCAAAGGTGGTGCTAAGCCAATTACTATTCGTGTTAGTGATTTTGACCGTGCAGCACCAAACGGAACAGGACATATCAAGGCTGGTTTAAATTATGCCATGAGTTTACATGCAATCGTATCTGCTCATGAAGAGGGCTTTGATGAAAATATGTACTTAGATCCTAAAACGAGAACAAAGGTAGAAGAAACAGGTGGAGCAAACTTCCTGTTCGTTACAAAAGATAATAAGATTGTAACTCCAAAATCAAGCAGTATCCTTCCATCCATTACACGTCGCTCTTTAGTATATGTTGCGAAAGAATACCTAGGATTAGAAGTGGAAGAAAGAGAAGTATTCTTCGATGAAGTAAAAGACTTTGCAGAATGTGGACTTTGCGGTACCGCAGCAGTAATTTCACCGGTAGGAAAAATCAATGACCATGGCAAAGAAATCTGCTTCCCAAGTGGAATGGAAAAGATGGGACCGACCACACAGAAATTATATGATACCTTAACCGGAATCCAGATGGGCAAAATCGAAGCTCCGGAAGGATGGATTAAAGTAATCAAATAGAAATTTGCGGGGAAGGTGTGGCAAGAGGGGGCGAAGGAACTGTCGGGTTGTGGCTGGGGGGCCGCGCTCGGCACCTACCGCGTAAAATATCCCCAGACACAAACCGACAGTTCCTTCTCACATATTGGCACACTTATACAAATTCCTTGGGTGCGTGCCAACAAAAGTTAGTAATGAATAACGTAAATTTGGCGTTTCCGCAGGAATTCTGTTGTGTGGCTGTGGCAATTCGCAGAAGAAAGGTTTTGGTATACTATGGGGAGGCATTGGT
>JBGVOM010000035.1:0-39358 GCA_045126515.1 Lachnospiraceae bacterium | reverse complement strand
TATATAGCCCTGTCTCCGGCTCAATTACATTGCCGTATTCGTCTGTTTCCGGTTCAGTAGTAGTTTCTTCGGAATCAGTATCCGGCTCTGTGGTAGGTTCAATGATGTTGCCGTTCTCGTCAGTGACGGATTCGATCAGATTGCCGTTCTCGTCAGTGATGGATTCAATCAGATTGCCGTTTTCATCGGTAATCGGCTCAGAGGAAGTCTCGTCTGTGGAGACCTCGCCATCTATGCCCGGTGTAGGTATATATGAGCCTATATCCATGTTTGGCAGCTCCTGATGGAGATATGTCATGTATGACTGCCATATGCGTCCGGGACAGGTGATTGCATAACCGTCGTTCATCTCACGGGGAAGATCATATCCGCACCAGACTGCGGTGGTGTAGTAGTAGCTGTAGCCCACAAACCATGAGTCATAGTTGCTGTTTGTTGTTCCTGTCTTTGCTGCGCAGGTGGCGTTTTCTACAGGGTAACGCTTTCCTGTGCCTTTTGTAAGGACGCCCTTTAAAACATTTGTCATTGTGTTTGCAGCATTTTCTTCATATATTCTTCGTGAAGGAATATTATCACCGCTATTGTCGAGAAGAACATTTCCACTGTCATCAGTGATTTTAACTATACATGTAGGATTCCTGTAAATGCCGCCGTTTTCGAGAGTTGAGTAAGCGGCTGCCATTTCGTACGTGGATACGCCGTATGTGAGACCGCCCAGTGATGCGGCAGGTACATAATCAGAATCAACAATTTTTCTAAAGTCCATACGAAGCAGATATGGAAGAGCGGTATATGGACCGATTTTCTCAAAAATCTTCCATGCCACGGTATTCTTGGACAACTCCACCGCAGTTCGTATATCTATCTCGCCAACATAAGTTTTGTCCGCATTTGACGGGCCACCATTGAAACGCTCATCTATAACGATTGTGTCGGGAGTGTAATTTCTCTCAAACGCAGGGGTATAAACGATAAGAGGTTTTATGCTGCTTCCCGGCTGTCTGAAACTCTGAAATGCTCTGTTTAAGCTGTAGCCGTTATGCTCCTGCTCCCGGCCGCCAACAATTGCAACCACAAAACCCGTAAGGTTGTCAATACACGTTGAACTTGCCTGAAATGTGTATATGCCCTCATCATTTGTTTCCGTGTAATCAGCTGTAATGCTGTTGATGGTATTCTGCAGCTCGGCCTGCTTTGTCATGTCTATTGATGTGTAGATACGGTATCCGCCTGTGAAAAGGAGGCTGTTACAGTAGCTGTATTCTTCAGAATATTTTTCTTCGTAGGAAGACTTTGCCTCATCAGAATCAAATTCATATGTAAAGACAAAGCCTCTCATGCGCATAAGCTCTCTTGTGGCACAGTATCTCACAAATGTCTCCACATAGTCATATTTAACATCTGTACTCATATTGAGGGTGATGTTTTCATTTATAATCTCATCATAGAGAGATTTGTCGATTTCCTGCATTTCATACAGCTCTTTTGCTATGAGATTACGTCTTTTTAACGTATTTTCCATATGGACCACAGGGTCGTATACGGATGGGTTGTTGGGAATCGCACATAAAAATATCATCTGTGATGTGGAAAGTTCTGTCACGGTCTTATCAAAATAACCCATGGCAGCAGCTTCAATTCCATAAAAACCATTGGCAAAATAAATATTATTTATATAGAATTCAAGTATTTTATCCTTGGAATATGTTTTTTCCAATTCCTGTGCAATGAACATTTCTTTGATTTTTCTTTCAAGGGAAACTTCATGTGACAGAAAAATATTTCTGGCAAGCTGTTGCGTGATGGTACTTCCGCCCTGTGTGACCTCGCCCTCGTTCTGTATAAGTGCCACAAATGCTCGCATGATTGCCATGTAATCGACACCGGAATGCTCATAGAATTTTCTGTCCTCTGTGGTTACAAAGGCACGTTTGACCATATATGGTATCTCCTCTGCTTCAAGATAATATGAATCCTTCTCGGCACAGAGGTCGGCAATGACATTGCCGTCTTTGTCATATACAAGAGTGGTAAGACTCCTTCGGAATGCATTTTCATCAGCCACAAGCTGTGAGGCATATTCCTTGTAATCAAGAAGCTTTTTTCCATATTTTATCATGACAAAAAGGCACACTAAAAGTGTGCCTGCAATGATTAGTTTAATGGCAAGTTTGATTTTTGAAGAACGTTTGCGTTTTGCCATGATTTTCCTCGTATTTTTTACAGTTCGCAGTTGTTGACTGTTCTTGGGAATGGGATTACATCTCTGATGTTTGACATACCTGTAAGGTACATTACACATCTCTCAAATCCAAGACCGAAGCCGGCGTGTCTTGTGCTTCCGTACTTACGAAGGTCAAGGTAGAAATCGTAGTCTTCAGGCTTTAATCCCAATTCGTTCATTCTGTTAAGGAGCTTGTCGTAGTCGTCCTCTCTCTGGCTTCCGCCGATAATCTCGCCGATACCCGGAACAAGGCAGTCCATAGCGGCAACAGTCTTGTTGTCATCATTCATCTTCATGTAGAATGCCTTGATTTCCTTTGGATAGTCAGTTACGAAAACAGGGCGCTTGAAAATCTCCTCTGTAAGGTATCTCTCATGCTCTGTCTGTAAATCACAGCCCCATGATACCTTGTAATCAAATTTATCATTATGCTTCTCTAAAAGCTCAATAGCCTCAGTGTATGTCACATGACCGAAGTCTGAATTAAGAACGCCGTTTAATCTTTCAATAAGACCCTTGTCAATGAAGCTGTTGAAGAAGTTCATCTCTTCCGGGGCATTCTCAAGAACATACTTGATAACGTACTTTAACATAGACTCAGCCAGTATCATATCATCCTTAAGGTCTGCGAATGCAATCTCAGGCTCAATCATCCAGAACTCAGCAGCATGTCTTGTTGTGTTAGAGTTCTCAGCTCTGAATGTCGGTCCGAATGTGTAAATGTTTCTAAATGCCATAGCATATGTCTCGCCGTTTAACTGACCGGATACCGTAAGGTTTGTAGGCTTGTTAAAGAAATCCTTTGAGAAATCAACCTTTCCGTCCTCTGTCATAGGGACATTGGAAAGGTCCATGGTTGTAACCTGGAACATCTCACCTGCACCTTCGCAGTCACTTCCTGTAATAAGCGGAGTGTGAACATATACGAAGTCTCTCTCCTGGAAGAACTTGTGAATAGCATATGCAATAAGAGAACGAACTCTGAATACGGCCTGGAATGTATTTGTTCTCGGACGTAAGTGAGAGATTGTTCTAAGATATTCAAGTGTATGACGCTTTGGCTGCAGAGGATAATCAGGTGTAGAAGCACCTTCAACTGCAACCTCTGTTGCCTGAATCTCAAACGGCTGCTTTGCAGAAGGAGTAGCTACCAGGTTACCCTTTACGATAACAGCAGCACCAACATTCAGCTTTGAAATCTCGCTGAAGTTTGGTAATGTGTCGTTGTATACAACCTGTAATGTCTCGAAGAAAGTACCGTCATTAAGTACGATAAATCCAAAAGTCTTTGAATCTCTGACAGTTCTTATCCAACCGCCTACGGTGACTTCCTTACCCAGATATTGTTCACGGTTTCTAAATATTTCCCTGACTGTTACTAAATTTAAATCCATTTTCTTACTTGTTTCCTTTCCAAACTCTCATGTGAATCATATGCCACATGGTTTCTAATATTAGCTATGTAATATAGTAAAGCAAAAATACAAATTTTTCAAGGGAAAAATGGGGACGGTTCCGGTGTATCGGGGAGTATCCCTGTATCCGCAATAGGATTTTTTTCAAGTTTGCCATGGTGTAGTAAAAGAAACTATGATAAAATATAGAAAAATGTTCGTAAATGTAAATACCTCGGAGGTGCTATGGAAGATATTTATGTAAAAATACTGGTAGAGGAACAGGATAAGCTGGGAATACCGCCTAAAAAGCTGTGTCATGGAATATGTACGGAAGAAATGCTTTGTCAGGTAAGAAGTGGCGAGAAATTCATGGACAGAGTGACCGTAAAACGGCTCCTTGCAAGACTTGGGGTGGATAATGCCGATTATTCTCATTATCTTGAGGCACCTGACTACAACACATGGCTAAAGAGAATGAAGATTATAAATGCTGTTGAAGACGGGAAAATTGCGGAGGCAGAGAGCTTACTGTCCGATTATGATTTGCCTGAAAGCAGTGCAAGAAATAAAAGCAGGGTAAACATTGAGAAGCAGTTTTATACTTTTATGAAGCTTCAGATAATGCGTAACAGCAATGAGGATGCATATGAAAAATGTGCAGGAGAAATGTACGGGGAAGCAATAAAACTGACAGTGCCGGATATCGACATAAAGAATATAAACGAAGTATTGTTATCGCCGCTGGAATACAATCTTGTTCTTGAGTACAGGCGAAGAAGTCTTACAGAAAAATCATTACAGGACACCATCTGTATGTACAGGGAACTTCTAAAATACCTTGATGAAGCCCCATACGGTAAAATGGCAAAGATAAAGGTATATCCGAAGACAGTTGTATACATGTATCAGGATGTTAAAAAGATTTTAGAAGCAGATACCATGAATGAAATATATGAGGAACTGCTGTTATATTGTGAAAGAGCATTAAAGCAACTGCAAGAACGAAAATGTATGTACTATCTCACAGAGATATTGGATATGAAGGTAGAGTTACTGTCATGGTTTAAAGACAACAGTAAAAGCTCATCCGAGATAAAAAAATACGAAGAATCCTTGGAGAATGTGTTACCGCTTATAAATACGCTTAAAGACCTCTACAAAGAATATGATATAAATCCGTATATGGATAATGACTGTTATCTCTATAGGGAGAGTGGTATGTACTGTATAGGCGAGGTTATAAGAAAAAGACGAAAGATGATGGGAATGTCCCGAGAAGAACTGTGTGAGGGTATATGTTCGGTTAAAACACTTATGAGGGTGGAGAATGAAAAGGGAACAATGGTTAGGGGAATATTTAAAGAACTCTTTGAAAGACTTGGTCTTTTGCCTGAATACATGGATATGGGAATAGTCACAGACAAAAAGGAGGCAGTTGAGCTTTATGAGGACATCCGATTTGCTATAAATTCTTTTAGATTTGATGATGTAGAGCGTCTTATACCAAAGTTAAGGGAAATGTTGCCGGAGCACCCGATTAATACACGGGTATTAGTTAGACAGGCGAGTGTTAATAAGTGGAAGATTGGTGAAATAACGGCGGAGCAGTTTATCGAAAAATTAAAAAAAACACTGGAGACTACTGTCAAAATAGAAGATATATTAAAGATGGGAAAGGACATATTCTTAGCAGATGGGGAACTGGTGATGGTATATTTGATATCAACAGCATATAAGAAGATAGGGAAACTTGATGAAGCCAATACCTATATAAAGGCAATATGGGAGTACTGTACAGATATGGAGAAACGAGGACTGGCAGATGGCAGAATGGGAATATATGAAACGGTGATGACATATGTGACAAGTCTGCTTGGTGATATGGGGAAATATGATGAGTCCAATGACATATCATATAGGCTGATAGGGATATGTCTTAAGACAAAAAGAAGTGCCATGCTACATCATATTATTTACAATGTAGCATGGAATAACAATGAACGGGGAATGCAAGGATTTGACTATAATAAAGAATTGCATCGTTGTATATATTTAAGCCAGATTACAAATGATGTTAATAATGAAGTTTTTTATACAAAAAAAATTACTTATAATTAACATCGCCTATATCATCATTGTCGCTATAAATGCTAATGTCATTATTATTGTCTGAGTTTATTTCATTAATACTAATAGTAAAAAGAGGTGAAATAATTAGTACAGTCATAAATATTGATGCCACAATTTTTTTCATAACAGAATTTCTCCTTGGTGTTTTTTATTTCTTTCTCACATTATCAATGGATAACCATCAAAAAACAAGTGACAAGTTGGTTAATATATAGACTGACTTGATTAACCAACTTGTCACTTGTTTTGAAAATCTGCGTGTGCTAAGTTTTTAGTATGTTGTAAGTGCACATATGACAAATAACAAAAAGAATACGTTAATGATAAGGAGATTGAAAAAGATGATTAAGAAATATTTGAAGGGAATTACGGCAGCAGTTGCCGGATGCATCTTGTCAGTTATGCCGTTTGCAACAGATATTACTGTATTTGCAAATGAGAATGAGGATGTTGAAAATACTGAAGAAGAGGATGCAGGATTAACAGAAGAAGAGAGGGAGTTCTGGGAGAACTTTGAATGGGATGTATATGATGTAGGTTCGTATGATGAGTGGCAGGAAATGGCCGAATAAGAAATGTACGATGTATCAGCATACATAGTATATGACCAGAGTGGTACCTGGATACAGGAATCAAATGGACGTTGGTGGTATAGACATACTGACGGTTCTTATACCGTAGAAGATTGGGAAAGAATAAATGGTAGCTGGTATTATTTTGATTGCTATGGTTACATGCATATAGGCTGGGTGAAATATGATGGTGAGTGGTATTATCTTGGACCATCAGGAGCTATGCAGACAGGCTGGATACTGTATAATAATAAGTATTACTATTGTAATGCTGCAGGTGTAATGCAGACAGGCTGGGTGCTTACAGGTGGAACATGGTATTATTGTGATGAAACAAATGGTGACTGGATAGACAATACAGGTACAAAAATGATACAGGAAGCTATGAAGTATGTTGGAAATCCATATGTATATGGTGGTAACAGTTTGACAGAGGGAACTGACTGCTCGGGATATGTAAAGCTCATTTCAGCAAAATTTGACATCACAACACCAAGAACAGCGGCAAGTCAGTATACATCTTCTACAAAGGTTTCTTATGCAAATTTACAGCCGGGAGACTTGGTGTTCTATTATAACGGAACAAAGGTTTCACATGTGGCTTTTTATGTAGGAAAAATAAATTATTATGGAACAAAATATGACAAAGGTATAGTACACGCAGCTAATCCAAATCAGGATATTTGTGTAGTTTCACTGTATGGTTCTCCATATGGATATGGTACTTACTGGAGATAGTATTTCTATTATAAAGAGAGGTAATAGTAATGTTTTTAAAAAAAATAAGATTAAGTGCGTTAGTAATGACAGCATGCATAATGTTAGCAGGGACTGTATTCACGGGATGTAGTTCAACTGACACAGAGGAGCCTCCAACAGAGGCTGTGAAGTCTGCCGGAGAAGCAACGACAACAGGCTGGACAGATGAAGAGTACGAGAAGGAGTATGCAGAATCTAACTCTTATTACAAGCTTATGGAAAACAAAAAAGTGACGGTTACAAAGGGCGAAGATATTAAAGATTATCCATATGCAAGAGGATTGACAATATATCCTAATGTAGACTATCTTGTAGATGAAAACGGACGTATCTGCTGCACACTGGTATGTATAGTAGATGGCAAATATATGTGTTCAGACGATACAGGTGCTGTAGCAAAAAGACGCTGGATGGATACCGATGCCGGAAGTATGTATTTTGATGAGAACGGATATGCGTTAACAAATCAGTGGATTAGCTTTGGAGATGTATCATATTATGTAAAGGATACAGGTATTATGGCTGCTGACGAAACATTGGATATTGACGGAGAGCAGTATACTTTTGATAAGTCAGGAAAAAGAGTAGAATAAAATATATGCGAAAGCACAATGACCACACCATATACGTTGGAAGTGTATGGTGTGGTTCATCTGTTGAAAAGCTTAAGATATTAGTAACGCTCAGTTTGTAGTAGTGTGATATGATAATTTTATGATATACTATTTTGAACGATAATACATGATTATCACTCAAGTTTATGAAAAGATCAGGAGAGTCGCATGAAAAAAATATCATCTGCATATTGGGAAAAATTTATAAAAATAGATAGTGATGGAAATGAAAAAGGAAATGGAATTGAATTTGAAAACTTAGTCAATTGCTTATTAGTTTCAATGTATGGAAAAAAATGGGAGGTTACTGGCGGCAGTCACGATAATAATAGGGATTTTTGGCTTTATTCTGAAAACCAACATTTATGGGCAGAATGTAAAAACTATTCAAACACGATAGCAATGAACATTTTGGCACCCACATTGGTGATGGCACAAATATATGAAGTAAATGAGATCTTGTTTTTTAGCCGTTCCACTATCAATAGATTTGCGAAAAATAAAATCTTAGCTTTTGGTGAAAAGACAAATAAGATGATTCGTTTTTTTGATGGGGAAACTCTTGAAGCTCTAATTTGTACCTACGCATCAAAGATTCCTAAAAAATATTCTCCGGTCAAATATATGAGCGATTGTGAGATAGCAAAAGAAGACGGTTCTTTTGTCAACGTATATTTTTTTCAAAATGCTGTTTCTAGTGTACATCGTGCGTTGGAGAACTTCCAAAATTATATATCTGCAGGAAAGATTTATTATAACGAAACCTTTGCACTGACATTTTGCTTGCTGAATCCTTTTCAAGAAGATCAGGTTGATGTTTATATAGAATTCATGGATGAAGAAAGCGATCGTTTTTCTTTTCAATATTTTTATCCTACGATTAAACCAGAAGATAAAGGGTGGTATCATGCATGTCTAAAAAAAGGTGAAGGACGCGCAGTCTCCTTAAACATGAGGCAGAGTGTTTATAAACCTGAGATTATGTTGCCCAGATTTCATATCGCATTTGTTGGTGTGCAAAGTGGGAATCGTTTTGAATGGTACTCTGAAAATGTCACCGTAAAAAGTCATTGGGTTGGTTCCACCAGACTAATTGGTAACAATTATTTAAGAATTTTAGATGACACAAAGCATCTATTGGTCAATAATCCTTACATTTCAAGTTTAATTCTGACAGGAAGTAGCGGAACAGGAAAAACAAGAGTCCTAACAGAATGTCAAAACATCTTTTTAGCAAACGGATATCGAATCATTAGTCTTCCCGGACAGGCGTGGCAGACAGAACAGGAGAAGCAGGAAGATGATTTATCGCGTTATCTAATAAAGGAATTGATTGCTTTTCTTTATGAAATACCGAGTGATGAGATATTAAGTTTGTTAGAGGAAAAAATATGTTTGTCACAATCTGATTGTAAAATTTCAGAACACAGCGAAGCAGAGAAAGCTATTCATTTGTTGCGGCTTATTATGAATCAAACAGAAGAATCATTACAAACTGTATTAAATAAGTATGCAGCTATTTTGTATGAAAAGCTCTCAAAAGATAAAAATGTTTTGATTATTGATAATATGCAGTTCGCTGGAAAAGACTTTCAATCTTTTATTTTAGGGTATGTTTCTTATGCGGTAAACCAGCAAGCAGTCAATTCATCGATTCTTGTCTGCGTATTTAATACCGATTATATGACACCAAGAACTTCTGAACTGTTATATAATCTTCTGCATACAGATATGAAGCACTGTCTTACGGCTACATTGTCAGGATTTCATGAGAAGAAACAAGGTATCCTTTTTTTGCAGGAGTTGACCAGAACAAATTTGGATGAGAATGAGGAATATTTTTCTGAGATTATAAACAAAATTTCTTTAAAACCATATAATTTATTGCAAGTGACAAAGTATTTGGAGGAATTGAACATTGTAGGTATTTCTCCGGATAAAAAGGGATATATTATCCCTAATTTGGAAAAATACGAGGCACTTTCCAATATTTCAAACGGAATCGCGAGCGTTTTAGAGAAAAGATTTGCTTTTATATATAAAGATATACCGGAGCGCAGAGTGACATATATTTTGTCTATCATCTACATTTTTGATCATCTGGATAAAAAATTGCAAGACATTTTTCAGATTGATCCAAAAGAATTAGATTTTCTATGTGAAAAGAATATTTTACGGGTGCAAATGTTAGGAATCTACATATTTGACCATGATATTATCCGAAATTTCTTCTATGAAAATAATTCAAAGGATATTTTAACGTGTTTAGAATATGTACAAAATAAAGGTATCGAAAAGAAAATCAGAAGATATCCGATTCCTTATTTATTGTATAAAATTGCGATTGAAAAAGATACGGACACGATAATAGATACTGGTGGCAGGGTAGCCAATCTGGTCTTGCCAGAAAGAATCGCTTCTTTATTTTATAATTGTCTACTGGATGCGTTTATTGAAATATTGGAAAATCAAATTTATGAAGGTGTTTACATAAAATATATTCACCAGATTTGTACTTTTATCCGCCAGTATGATGGTTCGCTAAAAGCATGGTTCCGTTCCAAAGAAGCATTTGATACGATACAGGCATATGATCCGCAAGCGCTATCTGAGGATCTTAAATTTTATCGTCCTTTTATTCATTTTTGTTGTGATATCGCAGTGCAGAAACACATGTATCAGGAAGAAGTGGATTTTTTAAGAAAAGTATTGAAAATGTGTGAAAATGCACATCCGGTTGGGACCGAAAATCAGGACGAATTAAATGTACTTCAGGCAATTATGTATAATCGATGGTATATTTCTTACAATACAGAGAGCTATAAACAAGAAATTATATCAAAAAGAGAAACACTTATGCAAAAGTCCCGCGATTATGGGGATAAAATTAGTGATCCACAAAAGCGAGGACTTATAGCGTATCTGAATGACTCAGATGAAGGTTACAATTATTATGGATATTACAAAGATAAGGACAAGTTGTTTTCTATCTGGGATCACTGTACCATTGATATACCCAAATTAGTTCCGGAAAAAACTCTAAATTATTATAGAAAAACCGTGCAGTATGGGCTGATCGAACAGAATTATGCGAAGGCAACTGCTGAAATTGACAAAGCAATGAAATATTTAGCGGATGGAAAATATTCTCATGAACCAATTATTTTCAAAACATTCTTCTCAATGGCAGAGGTTATGGCAAAGCTTCAACATGAACCCGAAACAAACTATTTTTATAATGCCAGAGTGATTGATGATGTTTTGAAGATGCAACAGCTCTTGGATAATCACAAAATAGGAGATATTTTGCTTTTAAAAGGGGTAAATGCATATTATGCTAAGAAGAAAGATGATGTTTATTATGCTTTTAAAGAAGCACATAAACATTATTCTGCAGGTGAGACTTCAAGATATTGGATTAAAAAAGACTTATTGGAAGAAAATATCCAATATACCTTTACGAAGCTTGGAATATATAAAACAGGTTATGACATGTCATTTCTTCCTGCCGAATGCCGTCAGCCTTTGACGATATTTGAGAATGATCAGTTTATTGCCAAAGGCATTCAGCGAACAGGTGATTTACATCTTAATTTGCCTTTGATATAATTAACATTTTTGATCAGCAATCAAATGCAGGGGCAAAACATTTCCATGACGGTCAACTACGACATCATGTTGTATGTCTCGCATTTGAAACCACAATTTATTATTAAATAATGCCACAAATGTATCAACAAAATAAATAATTGGAGTAACAAGATCAATAAATTCAAACGATGAATTATTATACAAAACAATTTGTTCACTGTCTCTTTCAGCAGAGGGTTTTTCAATAATATCAAGATAAGTAATGCCAAGGACTTCTTTTATCATTTGATGAAAGGAGTTCCTGTCATATAATGTTGAAAAATCAAGCATTACAAATTGATGAACTACCAAGGGATATGTTTTTAAAAAATAGTCTGCACTTTTTTTATACCATTGCGCATTATCATAAACAATCTTTGCATAATCTTTCATTCCATACATACCTTTCGCGTCCAGACGATAATAGCTGAAAGCAGATTTTGAATTATTAGGATCTGTTCCTCCTTTATGATATGCAATTGCTCCTGCTGATACCCATGTTTCAAAACCGATATCTCTTAAACGAAAACAATAATCGCAATCTGTATAGGAATAAGGAATGTCCTCATCCATTCCGCCAATTTTTTGATATAAAGTTTTGGTAGTCATCATAATTGCACTGCACACAGTTTGTACACGTCGATCCATTTGTGCCAAAGGATGATCGTATAATAATCCCATCATCGTATGGGCGGCATTATATTTTGAATACATAATTCCGTAATCAATAATACGGTTGGTAAGGGGATTGATTAGTTTTGCACCGGCTACGCCTATTTTATCTGAACTTGTAAATGTTTTGTATAACGCCTCATACCATCCGTCCCATACAAAAATATCCGCATCTACAAATGTAATTATTTCGCTCGTGCATTGTTCAACAGCTATATTAAGAGCCTTTGGATATTGTAAATTTTGATCATATTTCAGATATTTACATCGGGGATTTGAGATATCTACATCTAATTCTGCTTTGTTCACATTGTTGCCAATAATTAAAATTTCCACATCATCCGGTGTAGTTTTCAAAAGACGGTTAAGACAAAACAGCAACATATCTTTATTTTTGTGATATGTAATAATAATCGATTCTTTCATTGGTTTCCTCCTCTGTTATGTTTGTGTGTCGTGAGTTTTTAACTGATAATCATGTATTATCGTTCAAAATTATTGAGAAGAATATGAAAGTGACTTCAAGTTAGATGTTAAAGTATTTTCTTGGATGTTTTGTCAACAAAATGTCTTTTTTTTTCGACAAGGCAACGTGAGTATATATTTCGGTTATGTTAATAGAACTATGTCCTAACATTTCTTGGATATATCGTATATCAACGTCTGCCTCCAGAAGACATGTGGCAAAGGTGTGCCTAAACATATGTGGAGTGATATGTAACTCAATAGCGGCCAGTGAACAATATTTATTTATCATTCTACGGACTGTTTGGGCGGACAAAACTCTTCCGGACTGGTTAGCAAAGAAATGTTTGCAGTTCAGCATTTCAGTGAGATAATCTTGTTTATATTCGTTTAAAACAGAAAGAATGTTTTCGTTTCCAATGTGCATACAGCGTTCTTTTGCGCCTTTTCCAAATATTAAAACGCTACCATCTTGTAAATTTACATCGTTTATTTTTAATGAGCATAATTCGGAGATACGCATTCCTGTGGAAAACAAAAGTTCAATCACAGCTGCATCGCGCAGTGCATTTCGTCTTTGATAAACGGTCTTTGCAGAATTCTTTTGATGGTATATTGTGGAAAGAAACGCTTCTGCCGTGCTTAATGGAATTGTTTTTGGCAAAATTACCGGTTCACGGAATTTCACCTGTACTTTATTGAAAGGATTTTTTGTGATTAGTTCTTTGTATTCAAGATAGTGAAAGAATGCCTTAAGAGATGCAATTTTTCTTTTTACTGTTTTAGGCTTATATTTTTGATGAAGTTGAGAAATAAATTTTTCTAATGTGGCGGGAGTTATTTCCTCTATAGTAGCAGGTGAGATATGCTCTATAAATTGTTCTAAATCTGTTCTGTAAGCATTTAAACTCTTATAATCCAATCTTTTTTGGTATTGGCACAATTCTAAATAGTCATTAATTATTGTCTGTAGTGTAGTCATAATAAAATCTCCTTTGTTTTTTTATATATTATCAGAGAAACAGAAACAATAATATGTTTTAGAGATAACGTTTTGAAAATTGTAACCAAAAAGTCATGTTCAAAGTAAAAAGAGTGTGTTACAATTGCCCGGATGTATCAAGTGATGTGATACATTATTATATAATATATTTTATTTTTCATATGAAAGAGAGGTGGAAATACAATGTTAAAGAAATTAAAATCAAGTGCGGTGGTAATGACCACATGTATAATGTTAGCAGGGACTGTATTCACAGGTTGTAATTCAACTGACACAGAAGAGCCTTCAACAGAGGCTGTGAAGGCTGCCGGAGAAGCAACGACAACAGGCTGGACAGATGAAGAGTACGAGAAGGAGTATGCAGAATCTAACTCTTATTACATGCTTATGGAAAACAAAAAAGTGACGGTTACAAAGGGCGAAGATATTAAAGATTATCCATATGCAAGAGGATTGACAATATATCCTAACGTAGACTATCTTGTAGATGAAAACGGACGTATCTGTTGCACACTTGTATGTATAGTGGATGGCAAATATATGTGTTCTGACGATACAGGTGCTGTAGCAAAAAGACGCTGGATGGATACAGAAGCCGGAAGTATGTATTTTGATGAGAACGGATATGCATTAACGAATCAGTGGATTCGATTTGGAGATGTATCATATTATGTAAAGGATACAGGTATTATGGCTGCTGACGAAACATTGGATATTGACGGAGAGCAGTATACTTTTGATAAGTCAGGAAAAAGAGTGGAGTAGTACATAAGGTAGAAGGAGATTATAATGTTTAAGAAATTAAAATCGGGCGCAGTTGTAATGACAGCATGCGTGATGCTGGCAGGAACTTTATTCACAGCCTATGGAGAACCGAAAAACGGTAAGGAAAAATACTATTCTTATGATGTTGACGAGAATGTAAAGGTAACAGAGGAAAACAATTATTTGACAGATAACAACGGATACAGATGTTGTGAGCTTATCTCCCTTGTTGATGGAAAATATATGTGTTCAGACAATACAGGTGCCATAGTGAAAAATCGTTGGATAGACACCTTGGACGGCTGGATGTATTTTGACGCAAACGGATATGCCATGACAAACCAGTGGTTCTGCAGCAACGGAACATGGTATTACCTTAACGGAAAAGGTATCATGCATACAGGATGGCTTAGTTATAAGAATAAATGGTATTACATGGATGCAACAGGAGCCATGAAGACAGGCTGGCTGCGTAACGGCGATACATGTTACTACCTGAATGCTTCCGGCGAAATGGTTACCGGATGGGTAAATTATGGCGGTAAGACGTATTACATGAGTGCATCAGGGGCCATGAAGAGAAGCAGTTGGGTAAAAGACGGTGATACATGGTACTACATGGATGCAACAGGAGCCATGAAAAAGGGCTGGCTGAAGTACAATAATGAATGGTATTACCTGAAAGAATCTGGTGTAATGGCATGCAATGAGAAGATTACAATCGGAGCTGTAGAGTATTCATTTGATGCACAGGGAGCTAAAGTGGCAGAGAAGTATCTTGTTGACAAAGATACCATAGAAGGAGATGAAGGTTTACCGGGCGACGAAGGTTCAATTGATATCGGAACGTCTGATGATTGGCAGGCGGCTGGCGGACATATCGGAGGAGAGCCTGCATATGTTATCTGCAAGAATCCGGGTAAATGGGTACTGGAGGCAAACGGTCTCTGGTGGTACAGACATACAGACGGTACATATACTCAGAGCAATTGGGAATTTATAAATAATAAATGGTATTATTTTGACAGCAAGGGATATATGTTTACAGGATGGCTCAATAAGAACGGTACATGGTACTACATGGATTCTACAGGAGCCATGAAGACAGGATGGTTTAAGAGCGGAAACGCATTATACTACCTGAAGAATTCAGGAGCAATGGCAAGCAATGAAAAATTAAATGTGAACGGAGCTCAGTATACATTTGATGCTTCGGGAGCATGCGTGAGATAGAGACGGTTTCGATGTATTACAAAATCCCACAGGCCCAGCCTGTGGGATTTCGTATATTATTCTATATGACCGCCGTTTGCCTTATACTTCTCAACGATTTTGTGAATTCTTCCTACAGGATTTAAAAGCTCGCTGATGGAAGCATCATGATTAAGTGTATCAATGATAAGTGCGATATACTTGCTCATATCACAGTTTACATAGTAAGGCTTTGTGAGAAGCTCAGGTGTCTGGTAAACAAGGTTTGTAGTGAGAACTCTGTTGATGATTCCCTGCTCATATGCCTCGTCAAACTTTGCAAGACCATTTGTAAATAAACCGAAAGTAGTGGCAACAAAGACTTTTCTTGCATTTCTCTCTTTTAATTCTTTTGCAACCTCAAGAACGCTCTCACCTGATGAAATCATATCATCGATAATCATAACATCCTTGCCTTCAACGGAAGAACCTAAGAACTCATGTGCAACAATAGGATTACGTCCGTTTACGATGGTTGCATAATCACGTCTCTTGTAGAACATACCCATATCAAGGCCAAGTACGTTGGCAAGATATACGGCACGGCTTGTACCACCCTCATCAGGAGAAATAACCATCATGTGCTTAGAGTCAATCTGAAGGTCTGATTCTGCACGGAGAAGACCTTTTACAAACTGATATGCAGGCTGTACGGTTTCAAATCCCTTAAGTGGGATTGCATTCTGAACTCTTGGGTCGTGGGCATCAAAAGTAATGATGTTTTCAACGCCCATGTTTGTAAGTTCCTGAAGTGCAAGAGCACAGTCAAGTGACTCACGGCCCGTTCTCTTATGCTGTCTGCTCTCATAGAGGAAAGGCATAATAACTGTAATTCTTCTTGCTTTTCCGCCAACAGCAGCGATTATACGCTTAAGATCCTGATAATGGTCATCAGGTGACATGTGATTCTCATGACCGCAGAGTGAATATGTCATAGAGTAATTTCCGACATCGACCATAAGGTATAAATCGTCACCACGGACTGATTCGTTGATAATACCTTTTGCCTCACCTGAACCAAATCTTGGAACCTGTGTATGCACAAGGTAAGAATCCTTCTGGTAGCCTGTAAAAGCGATAGTATGTGTGTGCTCGCCTGTACGGTTTTTACGCCATTCTACAATGTAGTTGTCAACCTTCTGACCCAGCTCCTTGCAGCTGTCAAGTGCTACGATACCTAAAGGACCTACTGGTATGGTTTCTAAATTCTTTTCTTCCGGCATGTCGGATAACCTCCATAATATTTTCTTTTTTAATAATTTTCGAGTTATTTATAACATTAACTTGCAGGATAGTCAACCCGCAATATGTTAACAAAAATATATCAATTATAGAACAAAACTATCATCTTAAATTCACACGCAAATCATCACCATATATTTTCAGAAGAGTATAATTGCTCATAATACGTGAAAATACACGCTCGGAGTAATTTGCACGAAGCTCTGCCAATGACAGATTGGTTGAAATTATAACGGATTTGCGCCTTAAGTGTCTCTCGTTGATGCAGTTAAATAATGATGAAGCTGTAAAGGAATTGATAAGTTCAGTACCTAAGTCATCTATTATCAGAAGGTCGCAGTCCAAAAGATTTTCTGCAAGGTCGGCTGAAGAAGCGGACATATCCCGTTTGAATGTGCTGTTTGCCAGTATCTCAAAGAGACGTATTGAAGAGACATATATAACGGAATAGGAGCTGTCTATAAGTTCTTTTGCAATGCAGTTTGTGAGAAAAGTCTTTCCAACACCTGTCGCACCGTAAAGATAAAGACTCTTATATTCACTGTCGAAGTTGTCAATATAATCCCGGCATGTCTTAACAACCTCATGCATATTCTCAAGGGCAGTCAGACCGGTGGCTGAGTCCTTGACGGTATTGTCAAAATACTTAAATGAAAATGACGAGAAGTTCTCCCGTTCAAGAACTTCTTTTATGTTTGACTGCTCATAGAGAATCTCAATGATTGAATTCTTGAGGCAGTGGCATTTACTGCTTCCGATATAACCTGTATCTTTACAGTCAGGACATGTATACCTCATGGAAAGATAGTCCTCGGGATAACCGTTTTCACGCAAAAGAGAAGCCTTTTCTTTCGAGAGGGCCTCTATCTTTTTCTTTACTTCATCTGATGAAAAACTGATATTCTCAAGAAGCATCTTTTTTGCTGTTTCAACGGAAACGGTTGAGATTGAGTCGTTAATCTCCTTTATGCGGGGAATTTTATTGTAAACTTCAAGTGTTCTCTCGTCCAGTTCCCGTTTGTGTCTGAGTCTGACTTTGTCATACTCTCTCATGAGAGCGTCATACTGTGATACATTAAGTCCCACGGATTATCTCCTTCTAAGTAAATCTTTCTCCAAAGCGGCATAATCATATTCGCGCTGTGTCGAAAAGTTGTTGAAACTGTTTGTTGTGACTGATGAAGTCTTAGCTTTTGCCTTTGCGGCAATGGATTCACGGGCTTTTGTCTCATGAATCATGTCTAAAGACTTAACATCGGCAGGGGTTTTAATCCCATTCTTAAGCCATCTTTGTAAAATTGAATCTGCATACTGAAAGCTCGGCTGATGTATTGTGTTGATTGTGCGGTTGCATGCGTCTAAAATCATGTCCATGGAGAAACCGTATTCATCAGTCCACTTTACAATGAATGCCCGCTCGGATGAAGCAGGATTTCTGCCCTGGAGGCCAAATGCCTGTAATACAGGGTAGCAGTTATTGTTATAGGCAGCTACTCTGGCCTTTGCAGCCTCAACAGAGTCAATATTCTCTTTTGCCCAGTTTAAAGCTACCTTTTCTATATATCTCATAGATTTGTGACCGTTTGATACACAGTACTCGATAAGATATTCGATAAGTTCCACAGGGAAACCGAGACCATCGTAAAAATAAAGAATGGTGTTTGTCTCTGCGGGAGAGAATGTCTTTCCGAGATATGTCTGAGATATGTACAAAAGCTCCATTATATCTTCGTCTGAGGTCAGTTTATTAAGCTCTGAAGTAGAAAAATCTCTCTTCTCAGGAATCTCAGGTTCACTTGCAGTTGCCTGAGATTCAGTTTCAGCAGCAACCGTCGTTGTTTCAGGGACAAGCTTAAATGTAATAGGCATGTCCTTTCTAAGGTCCTTGATGACTATCTTTATGAGTGAGGAGCCGGTCTTGTCAAATTCCAGACCAAGTAAACCAAGCTGTTCCCAGTACTTTAGTGCTCTTGTGATGTCAGCCTCGGTTCTTTCGAGAGCATCAGCTATAGTGCATACTGAAAGAGATATGTCGGTTCTTGTGCTGCATCTTAAAATATAAAGATAAACCTTTACATATTCGCCGTTTGCATGAGGCATATATTCATCCAAAAATAAATTTGAAATTAATGTGACGTCCGCTAAAGGACTTCTCTCTAAAATAATCTTATCCATAACTCGTTCCCTTTATCCTATATTCAAATTGTTTCAGTCATTTATACGAGTCTGACCGAAATGTCAGTAGACATACTATAACATATTTTGAATAACTTTCAAACATGAAATTTGCCGTATTTTCAAGGAAAAACGGTGTTTTGATGATAAAGTGGAAAATGTGGAAATGTGGAGAATTACATTTTTAAAAGGTCTTCTCCAATGTTTACAACGTTTCCCGCACCCATAGTTATCAACAAGTCACCTTTTTTACAATTTTTTAATAAAAATTTTTCTATTTCTTCAAAAGATGGGAAGTAGTAAGCTTCCTTTCCCATTTTTATCATTTCATTGCATAAATCTTTAGAGGAAATACCGATGGTATTTTTCTCTCTGGCGGCATATATATCTGCAAATACAACCTTGTCTGCGAGGGATAAAGCCTCTGCAAAGTCATGGAAAAATGCTTTGGTACGGGTGTATGTATGCGGCTGGAATACGCACCACATATCTTTGTGAGGGTAGTGCTTTGCTGTGGAAAGTGTGGCTCTTATTTCATCCGGGTGATGTGCGTAATCATCTATGATGGTTATGCCGTTTATCTCGCCTTTTTTCTCAAATCGTCTCACTGTACCTGAGAAACTCTCAAGTCCTTTCTTAACCGATGATACAGATATGCCCATGGAAAGTGCGGTAGCGGCAGCAGCAAGTGCATTGAGTATGTTGTGATGTCCGGTCACCTGCAAATCAATATGGGTGAGCATTTCACCGTTCTTTATCAAATCGAAGCTTGCCCGTGCAAGTTCGTCATAAGAGATATTTTCGGCAGTTACGTCGGCTCCGCTCTCCTTTGAACCAAAGGTTACAATGTTACATTTCAAGCCGTCGGTAAAGTATGAAATATTATCTATATCGCTTCCGATGACAACTGTTCCGTCAGAAGGAACCAGTTCGGCAAATTTTTTAAATGAATTTCTGATATCATCAATGTCTTTAAAGAAATCCATGTGGTCCTCACAGACATTTAAGATGACGGCAGTAGTCGGGAAAAATGATAAAAAGCTGTTTGTATATTCGCATGCCTCGGTAATCATTGTATGACTGTGACCGATACGGAGGTTACCGCCTATTGAGTTCAATATGCCGCCTACCATGATTGTAGGGTCTGCGTCATCAGCAAGAAGAATATGGGATATCATAGACGTGGTTGATGTCTTGCCGTGAGTTCCGGACACACCTATTGCATGTTTGTAGCTTTTCATAATAAGTCCCACAAGCTCGGCACGCGGTATGGTAGGAATATTCCTGTTTCGTGATGCCATAAGTTCCGGGTCGGTATCTTTTATGGCAGCGGTATAGACTGTAAGGTCAATATCGTCAGTGATATTTGATGCCTGCTGCACATATGAGATTTTTGCACCTGCCGCTTCAAGATGAACTGTGAGGTCTGATTTTGTTGTATCAGAGCCTGAAACATGAAAACCCTTGGATAACAGTATCTCAGCCAGACCGCTCATGGATATGCCGCCGATGCCAATAAAATGAACTCTGTGAATTTTATCGAAATTGATAGGACAATTTTTATTATTGTTTGCTTCTGAATTATTCATACAAAAATGCTCCCTGAATATAATTTATAACAAGTGATTCATTTCACTCTCAGGTTTATTATACACTTAATAACTGAAAATGCAAATGCTACGGGTGAGAAATAATTTGAAAAAATGAATATAATTACTTCACTTATCTGACATTATATGTTATAATGAACCTATATAATACACAACGAGGTGATGACGTGATTAAAAAAGAGATGATTGCCATGCTTTTGGCAGGAGGACAGGGCAGCCGTTTAGGTGTTCTCACATCTAAGGTTGCAAAACCGGCAGTTGCTTTTGGTGGAAAATACAGAATCATCGATTTTCCACTGAGTAACTGTATCAATTCGGGCATTGATACGGTAGGCGTATTGACACAGTATCAGCCACTTAGACTTAATTCACATATCGGTATAGGTATCCCTTGGGACCTTGATAGAAATATTGGCGGTGTATCAGTTCTTCCACCATACGAGAAGAACGGTAACAGTGAATGGTACACAGGAACCGCTAATGCCATATATCAGAATATAAATTATATGGAGCAGTACAATCCTGATTATGTTCTGATATTGTCGGGAGACCATATCTATAAGATGGATTATGAAGTCATGCTTGATTACCATAAGTCAAAGAATGCAGACATTACTATAGCAGCAATGCCTGTACCTATGGAGGAGGCAAACAGGTTCGGTATTGTTGTCACGGATGAGGACAACCGTATCAATGACTTCCAGGAGAAGCCGGAACACCCGAAGAGCAATCTGGCTTCTATGGGTATTTACATATTTAAGTGGTCAGTGCTCAAGGAAGCATTGATTACACTTAAGAATCAGAGCAATTGTGATTTTGGTAAGCATATCATTCCATATTGCTTTGAGAAGCAGCAGAGAATTTACGCATATGAGTACAACGGATACTGGAAGGATGTTGGTACTCTCGGTTCATACTGGGAGGCAAACATGGAGCTTATTGATATTATTCCTGTATTCAATCTCTATGAGGAATTCTGGAGGATTTACACCAATAATGATATAATCCCACCGCAGTATATTGCCGATTCTTCTAAGATTGACAGAAGCCTTATCGGTGATGGATGTGAGATTTACGGTGAGGTTTACAACTCGGTAATCGGAGCCGGTGTAACAATCGGGCCGGGATGTGTGGTAAGAGACTCGATTATTATGCGTGACACTGTCATCGGTGCAGGTACGCAGGTATACAAGGCTATTATCGCTGAGGAAGTAGTTGTTGACGACGGATGTATCATTGGAGCAGGAGATGAGGCGCCTAGTAAACTTGATTCAAGAATTTATGCATTTGGCATTGCCACTATAGGAGAAAAATCATATATTCCTAAGAATGTCAAGATAGGAAAGAACACAGCGATTTCCGGAAAGACAGAGCCTGCAGATTATCCTGACGGTGAGCTTAAGAGCGGAGAATATATTATTAAGGCAGGTGAAGTGTAATGAAAGCGATTGGTATTATTTTAGCAGGTGGAAACAACAACAAGATGCGTGAGCTGTCACAGAAGAGAGCCATCGCTGCCATGCCTGTTGCAGGAAGCTACAGGGCTATTGACTTTGCACTGAGTAATATGTCTAATTCGCATATCCAGAAGGTAGCAGTACTTACACAGTATAATGCCAAGTCATTGAATGAACACCTTAATTCATCGAAGTGGTGGAACTTTGGAAGAAAACAGGGCGGACTTTATGTATTCACACCATCCATCACGGCGGATAACGGATTCTGGTACAGAGGCACAGCGGACAGTATATGGCAGAATATCAGTTTCTTGAAGAACAGCCATGAACCATACGTTGTCATTGCATCGGGAGACGGCGTTTATAAGCTGGATTATAATAAGGTACTCGATTATCATATCGAAAAGAAAGCAGATATTACTGTTGTATGTAAGCAACTTGGACAAGATGAGGATCCTTCAAGGTTTGGTGTTGTGAAGACAGCAGAAGATGGAAGGATAATCGATTTTGAGGAGAAACCGGTAGCAACTACGGAGAGAAATATATCAGCAGGAATATATGTCATAAGAAGAAGACTTCTTATTGAACTTATTGAGAAGTGTGCAGAGGAAGAAAGATTTGATTTTGTAAACGATATTCTTATCAGATATAAGAATATCAAAAAGATATACGCGTACCAGCACAATGAATACTGGAGCAATGTATCATCGGTTAATTCATATTATAAGACCAATATGAATTTCCTTAATCCGGATGTCAGAAATTACTTCTTCAAGCAGTATCCGGATGTATATTCAAAGGTGGATGACCTGCCTCCGGCAAAATACAATCAGGGCGCACAGGTTAAGAACAGTCTGGTATCAAGCGGTTGTATAATCAACGGAGTAGTTGAGAATTCAATATTATTTAAGAAGGCTTATATCGGTAACAACTGTGTTATTAAGAATTCAATTATTTTAAATAATGTGTATATTGGGGACAATTCTTACATCGAAAATTGTATAGTTGAAAGCAGGGATACGATACGTGCCAACTCAAATTATGTTGGAGAACCCGGCAACCCTAAGATTGTAATGGTTCGTGGCGAAAGGTACAACGTATATTAGTTCAGAGCCGGGCACCAATATACGAAGCCAGACCGGGGAAAGCTGGCTTTCAACGGGCTGGATTTGTATATTGGTATTTGGCGAGAGCCAAATAGCGAAAAAATGCGGAGCATTTTTGAGATAAGGCTCTGAACGATTGTTTCAGAGCTACAGCTCTGAACAGATGGACAGAGCTGCGGCTCTGAATATAAAAAGACTACTTTGGGGACGACAGGAAAGGAGAATGGTATATGCAGATAACTGATGTGAGAGTGCGTAAGCTCACAAAGGAGGGTAAGATGCGTGCCGTTGTATCGGTTACATTTGATAATGAATTTGTTGTTCATGACATCAAGGTAATCGAGGGTGATAAAGGATTATTTATCGCTATGCCGAGCAAAAAGGCTACAGATGGTGAGTATAGGGATATTGCACATCCAATAAACTCAGAGACCCGTGACAAACTTCAGCAGGTGATTCTGGAGAGATTTGAACAGACTATGGCTGAAGAAGAAACAGAATAATGTAAAGAAGCCGAAGCTGGCAAAACATTCAGCTTCGGCTTCTTTACATTATAATATGTTACTTTGTTAAATCTTCTTCGGTAAATATGGTTTCGTCGAAAGTGATTGTATTCCATGCCTCTTCATTTACATCAACAGGCATTTCTGATAAAAGTTCCTCAAAGAATTTGTTTATGGCTTCTTCCTTCCTCTCGGTGATAATATTTTCACGTGAGATTTCGGTGGCCTCATTGTCGTTTTCCATATAACAGTACACAACAAAGTATGTACCGTCTATTTCTGTCATCTTACACTCTCCGTCTTTGAGACTGAGACACAGTTCTTCCAGCGCATTGCCGTCCATATCACCTTTTCCGACATTGCCCTTTACAGCCTCGTTATCATATTTTACCGCTACTTCTGTTATAAATTCACCATTGTTTACGCGTTCCATTATCTTTTCGGCAGTACGCTTAGGTGAGTCAAAATATTTTGGACTGATTTCTACGGCTGCCACAAGACACTGTCTGGCTTCCTCATCGGTCACTGTCAAATCTGTGTTATTGCAAACCATGTTGCAGACCTTATCGTAATATGCGGTTCTTGTGTATACACGCGTAAGGAGTTCTCTGTCTGCATGGGTTGCATTAATTACATTTTCACCGCTTTCTGAAAGAAACTCATCCACGCTGGCAGTTATATTGCTTAATTCCTGCTCTGTCAATTCCATACCCTCAGCTTTTGCATACTCAGAAAATAAGAAAATCTGTTTCACAAAATCAAGGCTCTCATCAAGGACAAGAGTTTTGAAAAGCTTGCCGTCTTCGTATTCGGCATTCCAGTTAAGTGTATAACCTGATGAGAGATAATATGCTTCGTAGTATGCCTGCTTGTTCTTTGTCAGAAATACGCCCTCATCAAGAAGCATTTTCTTATCACCGGAGGACATAAGAACGGTATTTTTTATATATTTATCATAGTCCTCACTGCTATCCCGTGAATCTGTTTTAATAATTATGAATGCTGCAATGGAAATAAGAACAACAATGCCAATGCAGATAAGTATCTGATTTTTCTTAATACAGTCTTTCATTTTAATAATATTCCTTTCTTTTAAGATGCCTGCTTACATTAAGATAGTTCTGATATCGCTTATCACAGTGTTCAGATGTTCAAAACACCGGTCACTGTCTTTTATGGCGGTTCTTGGAGTGTAGGTAAAGTATGGAGCCTTATCCGGTACAAACTTTAAATCGCCACGGTATTTGTCGACAATAGAAGGAATCTTTGTAATATCAACAGGTGCCAGGCTATACATATCAAGACGTATCTGGCGTTTTGTTCCTTTAATTTCCGTGATATAGGCATTGTGGGCTGCGGTCTTTAAGAGCGCAATCTTTAAAAGATTAGTAACGGCTTTTGAAGGGTCACCAAATCTGTCGGTGAGTTCGTCAAGCATGTCTTCATATTCACTGTCATTCTCAATGGCAGCAATTCGCTTATATATAGTAAGCTTTTGAAGCTCGTTTCTGATATATGAAGGTGGAATATATGCATCTATATCAAGGTCAACGGAGGTTTCAAAGCTTTCTATATCCTCCTTTTCACCCTTCATTACAAGCACGGCTTCATTTAGCATCTTGCAGTATAAATCATAACCGACAGCTTCCATGTGACCGCTCTGCTCGGCACCGAGAATATTTCCTGCACCGCGAATCTCCAAATCTCTCATGGCAATTTTGAAACCACTGCCAAGGTCGGTAAATTCTCTTATGGCCTGAAGTCTCTTCTCGGCAACTTCCCGAAGCATTTTGTCGCGCTTGTACATAAGGAATGCGTAGGATGTTCTGTTGGAGCGACCTATACGTCCGCGCAACTGATATAGCTGGGATAAACCCAGTTTATCTGCATCGTGTATTATCATGGTGTTGACATTTGAGATGTCAAGACCTGTCTCGATAATTGTTGTGGAGACAAGTACGTCTATTTCACCGTTAATAAAATCATACATAATCTGTTCAAGGCGCCGCTCACTCATCTGCCCGTGGGCGAATGATACATTTGCATCGGGAACAAGACTTGCAATGCGGTTTGTTATTTCATCTATGTTATTGACACGGTTGTAGACGTAGTACACCTGACCTCCACGGGCCAACTCACGGTTTATTGCCTCGCGGATCATTTCCTCATTGTATTCCATGACATATGTCTGAATAGGAACACGGTCTACCGGAGCTTCTTCAAGAACGCTCATGTCTCTTATGCCAACAAGGCTCATGTGCAGTGTTCTTGGTATAGGTGTTGCCGTAAGCGTCAGTACATCAATGTTTTCTTTTAACTGCTTGATTTTCTCCTTATGTGCAACACCGAAACGCTGCTCTTCATCGATTATCAGCAGACCTAAATCCTTGAATGATATGTCCTTTGAGAGAACTCTGTGGGTTCCGATAACGATGTCGACAAAGCCTTTTTTTAGTCCTTCGATAGTCTTTTTCTGCTGAGCGGGTGTTCGAAATCTGGACATCAGCTCAATTGTCACAGGGAAGTCTTTCATTCTCTGGGTAAAGTTATTGTAATGCTGTTGTGCAAGGATGGTGGTAGGTACAAGAAATACTACCTGCTTTCCGCTCTGTACGGCTTTAAAGGCGGCACGAATTGCAACCTCTGTCTTTCCGAAACCTACATCTCCACAGATAAGACGGTCCATTATCTTGCTGCTTTCCATATCTTTTTTTGTATCTTCAATGGCGGCAAGCTGGTCATCAGTCTCGTCATACGGAAACATTTCTTCAAATTCTTTCTGCCATAATGTATCAGGGTCAAATACATATCCCGATTTAGCCTGACGTTTTGCATAGAGTTTTACAAGGTCGGCAGCAATATCCATGACGGCGCCGCGGACACGGGTTTTTGTTTTGGTCCATTCCTGTGTTCCCAGCTTATTGAGCTTCGGTTTCTTTGCATCGGAACCGGCGTATTTCTGTATCATGTCAAGCTGTGTGGCAGGGATATAGAGATTGCCTTTGTCGGCATATTCAATTTTGATGTAATCTTTTACAATTTTGTCTACGGTTATTTTTTCTATTCCTTTATATATACCGAGACCATGGTTTTCGTGAACTACATAATCACCTATGGCAAGGTCGGCAAAACCTGCTATTTTCTGACCGGAATATTTATTCTTTTTGTGTTTCTTTTTCTTGATTGTACCGAATATGTCTGTCTCGGCAATAACCGCATATTTTATGGAAGGATATTCAAATCCTTTGTGGATGCTGCCGTATGTTACAAGAATCTGTCCCGGCTCACAAATGACAGATGCATCATCTGAGTAGAAAGCATTAAGACCGTACTCGTTTAACAGGTCGTCTGCCAGTCTTGCAGCTCTTGTCTTTGAGCCGGAAATAATGACAACTGAAAACTTTTTTGACTTGTAATTGTTCAGGTCTTTAATGAGTGTCTCAAAGCTGCTGTTATACGGATTTACGCCACGCATTGACATATGAAATGTATCCTTGACGGAGAAGAGTTTGAGCTTCTGGTCAAGGGTTGTAAAATGAATTGCATTTAGGGAGTTAATTCTTGCAAATATGGCTTTTGACTCCCACATAATATCTGTCTGTCCCGGAAGAAGGTAGCCCTTTTCAAGACGGTTAATCATACTTTCTTTAAATTCCAATTCTACAGAATCGGCATGTTCCGCAATTCTTGAAGGTTCATCAAGAAGAAAAACAGTTTCTTCCTTTTTAAAATAATCTATGAGAGATACAGGTTCATCATAAAAATAACTTACGAAGGAATCAAGAGAAACAGAGTCCGGTGCATAATTTATGGAATCGGTAAATTCATTTATAAAGGAAGAAACACGGTGTGCTTCTTCGGTTTTCATCTGCTTTCTAAGAGCACCGGAGTAGGTTTCAGCCTCTTGTTGTATCTTTGCAAGACCGTCAGATAACATTTTCCCGGACATAACGAACTCTGTTGCGGGATATATGGTTATCTCATCGAGGTTTTCAATTGTTCGCTGGCTTTCTGCATCAAATGATTTTATTGAATCGATTGTATCATCCCACAAATCGATACGGAAAGGTATCTCCTCAATAAGAGAGAAGATATCTATAATACTTCCGCGGACAGCAAACTGACCCGGCATCTCCACCTGGTCAACCTTTTCGTATCCCATGGTTACCAGCTTTGATGAAAAGGCTTCAATGTCAATAATACTGTCGGAATCTATGGTTATGGACGATTCTTTTATAAATGACACCGGTGCCAGTTTGTCCATAAGGGCATCTATAGTTGTTACAATTGTGGCAGGAGCACCTTCTATAATCTGTTGCAATGCACGTATTCGCTCAGTAACGATACCCTTTCCGTGAACGTCGGCACTGTAAAATATAAAATCCTTAGAAGGATAGTAAAAAGAATTTTTGTCAAAAAATCTTAAATCCTCATATATTTCCCTTGCTTTCTGCTCATTAAAAGTAAGGATGATTTTGTGTTTGAAACCATCCGAAACAAGATTCATCATATGGACAAGACCGGAGTCAATGCAGCCTGTTATCTGCAGGTTGCAGGGGCCTTTCTTTTGCAGTTCTTTTACCTTTTCCAGTTCACTTAAGGCCAGAAAAGGTTTTGATAAAGCATCTAACATGAAAACTCTCCCAATTAACAGTTAAAAAGGTTCATTGCCTTTTCAAAATCGTCGTTTACGGTAGCGGTAACAGCATCGCAGGCTTTGTCTATTGCATCATCGATAAGCTTCCTGTCGGCTGTGGAAAAGCGACTTAATACATAGTCTGCCAAATCCCATCCGTCGGGTTTTGCACCGACACCGATTTTGATTCGTTTAAAGTTTTCCGAACCAAGATGGCTGATAATATTTTTGATGCCATTGTGCCCGCCGGCACTGCCTTTTTTGCGGAGACGGATTCTGCCCGGCTCCATGCTTATATCGTCATATATTACAATCAAATCCGTGGAAGGATCACATTTGTAGAAGTTTATGGCATCAATGACAGACTCACCGCTTAAGTTCATGAAAGTCTGTGGCTTTATCAGCATAACCTTTTCACTTCCAATCATTCCCACGCCACAGAGTGCTTTGTGCTTTGCAGTAGTGATATCTATGGATAATCTGTCAGCTAATTTGTCTATTGTATCAAATCCCACATTGTGGCGGGTTTTCTCGTACTTGGATGTTGGATTTCCTAATCCTGCGATAATTAACATATTAAACCTCCTGCTGTAAAATGCGGCAAAAAAATAATACCACATATAATATCAGTATATTAAAGAATAGCATAGAGTTAGTGCGGTTTCAAGTAGCCCTTTGAAACACTAAGCGGAAAATTATCTTGTAGCGCCAATGTAAAAGTGCTATACTTGATGGAAATGGGGTAGAGAAAGAAAGGATTATACCCGGGAAAGGAAGTATGGATTATGGAAAAGAAGAATATTGATTGGTCAAATCTGGGATTCGGTTATGTAGAGACTGATAAGAGGTTCGTATCAAATTATAAAGACGGGGCATGGGATGACGGAGCATTGATTTCGGACGCAACTATTCAGATAAGTGAATGTGCAGGAGTTCTTCAGTACGCTCAGACATGTTTTGAAGGTCTTAAGGCGTATACAACTGAGGATGGTCATATTGTTACATTCAGACCTGATTTAAATGCTTCACGTATGGAGGACTCATGTAAGAGACTTGAGATGCCTGTATATCCGCAGGATAAGTTTGTGGAGGCTGTTACTAAGGTAGTAGAGGCCAATGCAGCATACGTTCCGCCATACGGTTCAGGTGCAACATTATATATCAGACCATATATGTTTGGTTCATCACCTGTTATCGGTGTTAAGCCGGCAGCAGAGTACCAGTTCAGAATATTTGCAACACCTGTTGGTCCATACTTCAAGGGTGGTGTAAAGCCATTAACTATCAGAGTCAGTGATTTCGACAGGGCAGCACCAAACGGAACAGGTCATATTAAGGCAGGTCTTAACTATGCAATGAGCCTTCATGCAATTGTATCTGCTCATGAAGAAGGTTTTGATGAGAATATGTATCTTGATCCTAAGACAAGGACAAAGGTTGAGGAGACAGGCGGTGCCAACTTCCTCTTCGTTACAAAGGACGGAAAGGTAGTAACACCTAAGTCATCAAGTATCCTTCCTTCAATTACACGTCGTTCACTTATGGTTGTTGCAAAGGATTACCTTGGACTTGAGGTTGAGGAGAGAGAAGTATACTTTGAGGAACTTAAGGATTTTGCAGAGTGTGGTCTTTGCGGAACAGCAGCAGTTATCTCGCCGGTAGGTAAGGTAGTAAACCATGGTGAGGAGATTTGTTTCCCAAGCGGTATGTCAGATATGGGACCTGTGACAAAGAAGCTTTATGATACACTTACAGGTATACAGATGGGAAGAATCGAAGCTCCACAGGGCTGGATTCACACCATATGTTAGATGCCGGGATTTCAAGGTCAAAATGTCGTTCATGCTTGCATGATAAGGTATTTGACCTTGGCATCATTTATAGAATAATAATATAGTCTTTTCGCAGACATTTTGTCTGCGAATTGCTTTATAAGGAGATTGCAATGGTGCAGAAATATAAGAGCTTTAGACAGAAGTATAAAACATTTATATACAACGGATATACTGTGACGGAAGATGATAATAAAATTGATATAGTATATGATTTTGAAGTGCCTGGCCTTTCGAAGTTTGCACCAACATGGTCATTTCCGAAAAAGAGCGGTGACGGGGCATTTAAAGGTGACGCTGTATTTAAAAAACTGGCGTTTTCTTTAGGTATGGTGGAACTTGTAAGTTATTGGAAGATTGCGTGCCCGCCGAAGGTCATGGTAAAATGCGGCTATCTTGACAATGATATGATAAAATGGTGGAAATCATTGTATTTTAACGGTCTTGGAGAATTTTACTATACTAACGGAATAACCGATGAAAATGAAAATGACTTTATGGAGATTGTGGTTGGGTCCGGGGAGAACAGGGATGCCGACAATGTTTATGTCAGGTCAGATGGACAAAAGAAGCTTGACGGATGTCTTATACCAATCGGCGGAGGTAAGGATTCGGCACTTACTCTTGATATTTTAAAAGGTGAGAAGGAGACAAACTGGTGCTATATCATTAATCCGAGAGGTGCAACTATCGAGACATACAAAGCAGCCGGATACAGTGATGAAAAGGTCATTGCGGCAAAGCGTACACTTGACAAAAATATGTTGGAGCTCAATAAAGCGGGCTACTTAAACGGTCACACACCGTTTTCGGCCATAGTGGCATTCTCTGCCACCATAGCATCATATATTAACGGACTTAAGTATATCGTGCTGTCCAACGAATCAAGTGCAAATGAAAGCACTGTTGAGGGCAGCTATGTAAATCATCAGTATTCAAAAAGCTTCCGTTTTGAGAAGGATTTTCACGATTATGAGGCGAAATATATAAAGAGCGGAACATATTATTTCAGTCTCCTTCGCCCTATGAGCGAATTCCAGATTGCAGAACATTTTTCAAAGTGCACGGAGTATCATGATATATTTAAGAGCTGTAATGTCGGAAGCAAGGAGGATATTTGGTGCGGTCACTGTCCGAAGTGCCTGTTTGTGTGGCTTATTCTTTCACCGTTTATTTCTCAGAAGCGTCTCGCCGGGATATTTGGAAGAAATATGGCGGATGATTCGGAGATGAAGCATTATTTTTCTCAGCTTATCGGCATGGAAAAGGAGAAGCCTTTTGAGTGTGTGGGAAGCAGGGATGAGATAAATGCAGCCATAACACTGACAATCAGGGATTTTGATAAAGGAATTAACAAAGGTGACAGCCTTCCGTATCTGTTTAATTATTATATTGAACTTGGAATGTATGATAAAAATCTTTCGGATTGTGAGAGATATTTTGATTTCTTTGATGATGAGAATCTGATACCTGATAAATATATGGAGCTTTTAAATAAAAGAGGAATAGGAAGTACAAAGTAGAAGGGAGTGCTGGATTATGAGAGAGACCATACACAGACTTGTTGACGGAAAGTCTGTAGCAATTCTTGGATTTGGCAGAGAGGGAAGGGCAACATTTCCGTGGCTTTTAAATGAGGGCGGAATCAAGTCACTTGCCATTGTTGACAGAAATCCTGTGACACTTCCGGGCGATACCCCTGACAGCGTGAAGGACAGTATAAGAATTATCACCGGAGAGCAGTATCAGAAATGCCTCAATGAATTTGATGTTGTGTTTAAGAGCCCCGGAATTGTTCTTGAGGAGGAGAAATCCCATTATACATGTAAGATTGTATCACAGATGGATGTGTTCTTTGAGACGTACAGAAATCAGATTATCGGAATAACGGGAACAAAGGGAAAGAGTACAACGACAACACTTCTTTATCATGTCTTGAAAAATGCAGGAAAGAAGGCGCTTCTCGCAGGTAATATAGGTATACCTGTATTTGACATTGCAGAGGATATCGACGATGATACGCTTCTTGTTGTAGAGCTTTCATGTCATCAGCTTGAGTATGCCGTGACATCTCCGCATATTGGAGCGCTTCTTAATATACATGAGGAACATCTCGATCATTACGGAACAATGGGAAAATATACAGCCGCAAAGGAGAATATATACAGGAATCAAACGGAAGGTGATGTACTGTTCTGTGAACAGAATATTGCACCGAAAAATGGTCCTATGAAGGTTGTGACTGTTGCGGCGGAAGGAATAGGCGGCGATGAGAGTGCCGATGTGTATGTGAAGGATGAAACCATAAGAGTGAACAGAGACACAGAGAATGAGGTTTACAATATCCCTGTGGACGAGATAGAACTCATGGGACAGCACAATTACTACGATATAGCCTATGTGTACAGTATTAGCCGTATGCTGGGTCTTAGTCGGGAAGAGATAGAGGACGGTTTGAAGAGCTATATTCCACTTCCTCACAGACTTCAGAAAATCGGAGTTGTAAATGGTGTTACATTTTATGACGATTCCATATCAACCATTGATGAGACCACAATTCAGGCACTTAAGACATTAAAAAATGCAGACAGTGTCATTATAGGCGGAATGGACAGGGGAATAAGCTATGACAGCCTTGAAGAGTATCTGTCAACCTCCACGGTATCCCATATTATTCTTATGGAAGAGACCGGAAAAAGAATATATAATGAGATAGAGAAAAATCATTCTGATTTCAAAAATAAAGAAAGAATTATTCTTGTTGAACATCTTGCTGATGCAGTGAAAACGGCCAAAAAGGTTACTGCTGAGGGAAAGGCGTGTGTAATGTCGCCTGCCGCAGCAAGCTATGGTATATTTAAGAATTTTGAAGAGCGGGGCGAAGAGTTTAAAAAACTTGTTTTGGGTTCATAGGAAAGAAAGGAAAAGATTGTATAATGAGAGAAATATATGTAGTTACGGACAGTCATAGCGGAATAACCCGGGAGGAGGCATCAAGACTGGGAATACTCGTTGTGCCGATGCCGTTTTATTTCGGGGAACAGTGTTTCTGCGAAGGGGTTTCAATTACAAGAGACGAGTTTTTTGAGAGGCTTGCGGCAGGGGAGGATGTGAGTACGTCCCATCTTCCGCATTAACCTTTTAAGAAAAAGCCTTGAATTATCAAGGCTTTTTTTTGTTTAAAAATAATTTTTTTGTTACACTTTGTTACACTGCCTTAGAACCCAGAACTTTGGCAAAAACTTCAGCTTTATCCGTAAGCGGTGTAACAGAATGAATATAATATTTCTGTGTTGTAGAAATATCTTTATGACCTGCAAAATCTGAAATCATTCTATCTGGTAAAAGTCCGCTATCATGTAATTCAGAGATACAAGTTTTTCTAATTGCGTGGTTTCCGCTTGGCTTACCAGAAATAATAAAGCGGTCTTTTTCATTTCTTACGCCGTTGCAACGACGAAGCACATTATTTACAGCATATTCATGCATTCTTTCGCCAGACTTACCAACAAAGATATAATCTTTATCAATTCGTCCATTGGCTTTGTTTTCATCAAGTGCCATTTGAATATACTTCTTGGCTTCTGGTGTTAAAACCAAGGTTCTAATGCCTGCCACAGTTTTGGTATGTTCAACAACCTTATAACCATTTCTGCAAATCTTACCATTTTTATCCTTGCGGTAATCTTTAACCTCACCGCGTCTAATGTGAATGGTGTTTCCGTCAATATCACTTTCACGAAGTGCCACAAGTTCCCCAATACGAAGCCCAAGATTAAAATTAAGACAAACAGCCAAATAGGCGGTGTTTTTGGTCTTTTCAAATTGTGCAAGTGCTTCTTTGATTACTTCGCCTTTGGTGTCAGCAGAATAAATAATTTCTGCTTCTGGCTTTGCTTCTGGTTCAGCAAAAACATTCTTTGACGGAAAACGAATTTGGCGAGGCAGATTGATTTGCACTATATCATGACTAATGCAATAATCATAAATTTGATTTAGCAAGCCTTTGGCTTCAACATATTTCTTTTTGGTTAGTTGCTTCTCGTCAATCAGTTTCAGTAGCCAATGGCTCAGTTTTCCAACTGTCATGGTAGAAAGTTTTTCTCTTACAATGGAACTGTCCTTATAATAGGTTTTCCAAACCCATTGTAATTTATTGGCTGTGCCTTTGTCAGAAGATAAATATTTATCTTCAATCCATTTAGGATAGATAGCCTCCAAAGTGTCGGTTTCTTCTTCCCTTGCTTTGTAAAAATCAACTATGCAGTTTTCAAGGTTCTCTAATGTGGCTTTTGCTACAAGTTTTCCGTATTTGCTTCCGTCTGGGAGTTTCGTTTTCCAGCGTCCGTCCTCAGCCTGCCACACTTTATAATTTTCTTTGTGCTGTTTTAAGATTGAATTTCGTTTCATCATATCGTCCAATGCTTTCAGCACATCATCTCTATTAAGATTATCTCTCTTAGCAATATTATTCAATAGTTCATTTACATTTTCATCATTATTTAATTGTTTCTGGTTCATAAGCAACCTCCTTTGAAAAAGGTGCTAACCGCTGTCAGTTTGCAAGGCTGACAACACGATTAGAAGTTATGAACCCGTGCACGCGTTCTTGTTACAAGATGATTGTAACACCCTCGATAATTGAGAATTTGGGCTCGAAAATTGATTACAGCACCTTGCACAAAAACATTTTTAAAATTAAAAAGAAAAGGATATAGGGAAAAAATTTTTTTCAAAACGAATAAAAAGTTTGTGAAATATTTTTTTCAAAACCTATTGACAAGATTTTGGACTCAAAAAATTTTGAAAATAATCAATTTTCTAGCCTTTTTTGGCTGAAAAACACCGAAATATTTGCATGAAAAAAGGCAAGGACTAAGCCTTGCCCTACCGCCATCAAAATGCACCTAGCCACTTTGTGCCATGCTGCATTTTTCAGTTGGTGTAATTATCTGGTGCGTTCTCTTTCTTCAAGAAGTTCCCTTGCTTTTCTAATGTTCTTTTCTTCCAATTCCTTGGCTTCAATAAGTAGATGATTGTAGTGGTCTGCTAGTTTGTTGTATTCGTCAGCCATTTTATCTAACTTCTTATCAAGTGCTTTCTTTTCTTCTTCCATTTTCTTTTTATATTCTTTGGCGTTAAGTCCTGCTACTTTTCCAGATGTGCCTCTTTCTACATCAAAGCCATGATGTTGAAGCACAAGCGGTAATTTGTCATGGATAGAAGTGATAAAATCTCTTGTGATTAAGGTTTTAGAAGATAAGCGATTGTCCTCGGTTATCAATAATATGTCCGCATGTAGATGAATACCACCCTCATCGCAGTGAGCCACAGCGAGAACTACATTCCCATTTGTTCTAGCGTTCATATATTGAATAATTAGCGAATTGTAGCGGTCTAATTCTTCAATGGGAAATTCCGCAGGAAAAGAAAAGATACATTCACATATCCAATTACTATCACTACGCACACGATTACCATTGGCAATCACTTCTTTGTGTATGCGTTTCTTACAATGTGAATAAAGAGTTTCTTTTGGTTCTACATATATGCGGTTTAAGTGTGTGCGTTCTGGGTTAATGTCTGGATTGTCATAATTCTTGTTTAATCTGCGGTTATGTTTATCCAATCCAAATAAAGCACCGCTTTTATAGTTCTGACAATGAAACGAAAATAAAGCCATCTCAATTCCCTCCCCTCATAATGCCAATGACAAGACCGCCTATGCTTCTAAATCTTGTCAAAGGCATAAGCCCCTAGACCTATTGAGAATAGGTCTTTTCGGGGCTTTTGCTTTATCGTTCTTCATCATCAAAACTTGGACGCTGATATTTTTCAACCATTTCTTCAAATTGTTCTGTTCCGCTTGCAGTTGCATTTGATTTCTTTGTTTCTTTATAGAAATCACTCCATGCTTGTGCGAGTTTGTCGTCTAAACTTTCTTTTTTCAATCTAATCACCTCCTCAAAGCAAATATGTTTGTTGCGGTGATCCCACAATTTCAAAAATGGCTATACAGACCAAACACAATCAAGCCAGAAAAATCATGCTGTATATACCAATAAAAATAATGTGCCTGCGTGTGTTGTCTTACTTGACATAGACAACACTTTGGGCGGAAATCAAGGAGGTATATACATGGCTACACTATTTGATGTGATATGTGAGCAACATGAAAAGAAAGAAGCATTTAAAAACAAGATTGTAGAGAAGCGTCTACAAAAGAAGAATTTGAAAAGGGTGGTTAATTATAATGTGAAGCATACCGCCTACTTCAACAAAGAAGAATACATTTTGTATAGTTTGCCAATCGTAACCAACTTTGCAAGCAAGACTAAAAGAGTAGAGTATTTCGTTGGTGCAGACGGAAAAGAGTACAATTTGGAAACAGGTGCGGTGCGTTCCAATGAAAGTATTGAAATAAGTGCGGTTTCTAGTTTGAAGCGAACCAAAAAGAAAATCTATGAATATGCGTTTGCAAATGATTGGAGTGGTGGTTGGTTCTTCACTATCACTTTTGACCCTAAACAAGTAGATAGTTTTAACTATGAAGAATGTTATAATCGTGTTTATCAGTTCTTAAAGAATGTGAAAGACCAAAACCCAGACTTTAAATATCTATTTGTTTCAGAGTTGCACAAGAGCAAGCGTTGGCATTTTCATGGTATCGGTGTTAATTGTGATAAGTTGAAATTTGAAAATAGTGGCATTGTCAAAAATGGGAAAGAAATCTATAACATCAATAAGCGTAGTTTCAAATATGGTTTTACTACCGCCACCAAAATAGAAAGTACCGAAAAAGTGAGCAACTATATCACAAAGTACATAACCAAGGAACTAATTACCATGTCAAAAGGACAGCACCGCTATTTATACAGTAAGAACTTAGCCAAGCCACAAAGTGAAACGCTATTTGAAGAAGATTTGAAATTTATGGAGTTGCTTCTTTCTAAGAATAAAGACCTTATGAAGATTAAAAAGGTAAAAGATGAAGAGAGTGGCATTGAAACAACATACATTACGATTAAAAGAAGTTCATAAAAGATTTTATATATGTTATGAATAATGATATAATATTTTCCAGAGTGTGTTTTAAGCATAAGTCGGTTTAGTTTCTATCAACATCTCGTTGTTTTACGGAGATGAGAATTAGAAATATAATCTAATTGTAAAACATTTTGGAGGTGCTAATATGCAAAATAATATTGGAGAAACTATTTGCCAATATAGGCAAATGCGTAAAATGACACAAGAAGAATTTGCGTCAAGATTAGGTGTAACTGCACAGGCAGTAAGTAAATGGGAACGTGGTAATGGAATGCCAGACGTTTCTTTGTTGGCTGGAATATGTAAAGTTTTGGGAGTGTCAGCAGGGGCTTTGATAGGAGTAGAAGAAAGCGTAGTAGAGAATGGTAATATTACTGCTGATAGGGAAATCAAAAATAATATGATAGCCGAGCCATTAGTTTTAGAATTTGGAGTTGGTTTAATCTCTTACATAGTTTCGGGGCTTGAAACAGATTATGTGAATAAACAACGTATGATTTTGGTTAAAAAAACTGGAAAGTTAATGCCTCTTTTACGAATTAGAGATAATACAGAACTAAAAGAAAATGAGTATAGAATTTCAGCCTTTGATAATGTCTTGTTTTCTGCGTTCATTGATGAGAATGAAGAAGAATCTTATAAAAGAATAATTGATGATGTTGCGAATGTTTGCGACAAGCATTATGGTGAAATTCTAAATAAGAATATTGTAAAACTTATGATAGACAATTTATCAGAATTGTATCCTGGAATTGTAGATGATATTATTCCATCAAAAATTTCATATCTACAAATTAAGGAAGAACTAAAAAAGAGAATTGAAGAAGGAAAATCTATTCGTAATCTTGTAGGAATTCTTGAAGATATGGAAATGAATATGTAAAGTGTGTAAAGGTCATGCGGAAGTTTGTTACACTTTTGTTACACTCGTAGATGATGTGCTGGAAAGCCCCTTTCTATCATATTTTTTGAGGAACAAATTCATTCAAGTCCCAGCCTTCGCCTACAGACGTTACTTCTGTGTGGGACAAAGCCCTCGAAACAGCAAAATATGTTGTATACATACCTATAAGCAGCGGACTCAGTGGTTCCTGCGAGACGGCTATGGCACTTGCATGTCGCGATAAATACAAAGGAAAGGTCTTTGTTGTCGATAACGGAAGAGTTTCTGCCCTGCTTCACAGATCCGTCTTTGATGCACTTGAACTGGTGGAAAAGGGATATTCTCCTGAAAATATTAAGAAAATCCTGGAGGATTCCCGTGCAAATATGAACATATATATTGCCGTGGATTCACTGGAACATCTGAAAAAGGGCGGAAGAATAAGCAGCACGGCAGCGGCATTGGGAACACTTTTAAACATAAAACCGGTGCTTAAATTTGATGTTGGAACACTTGATGTATATGCAAAAACACGCGGTTTTATAAAAGCAAAAAAGATTATGCTTGAAGCACTTAAAAATGACCTTGAGACAAAGTTTAAGGAATATTATGAAAAAGGAGAAGTCTACATTCTGGCGGCAGGAAGCACCGTGAAGGAAGTTGCCGAAGAATGGGTGGACGAGATAAAGGCATTCTTTCCGGGAATGGACGTGTTGTATGATGACCTTACCATGGGACTTTGCTGCCATATCGGACAGGGCGGCCTCGGTATAGGATGCTCTTGCAAACCCCGAATAACAGGATAATTTGCATAATTCATATTATAGGAAGTGTGTAAAGCCTGTATGTGTCAGAATGTATTTTTGCTTCTGCTTATTGATTTTGGAATTTCCTAACGGCATACCTCCCGCTGTTTTGATTATTTGTGTCTTTCATCCGGTCGACAATCCGCAGGGCAGGTTCGTCAGGGACAGACATACATTGAAAAGATTTTGTAGATTTTCTTAGCAGGTGCATAAGCAATATAGACCAAAATTTGCAAAGCAAATTTTGCTATGGAATGTATGTATATAGAAAACATAACAAGGTCATAATGTAAGCCGCGAAAACTATGTTTGAGTTAGGTTCTGCACGTCTTTTAATAGCAGAACCTAACGAGTTTAGTTTTCGCGGCTTTAATATCAATTATTGCGTTGCACCTGCTTAGAAAATCCAAAATCTTTGAACGTATGTCTGTCCCTGACGAACCTGCCCTGCGGATTGTCGACCGGATGAAAGACACAAAATTTCAGCGGGAGGTCATGCCATAAGGAAATTCACAAAATCCCTAAGATGAATCAAAATCAGATTTGATACATGCAGGCTAAATAACATTCCTATAATAC
>JBGVOM010000034.1:0-3143 GCA_045126515.1 Lachnospiraceae bacterium | reverse complement strand
GCAATCCAGCTACCTGTACATGGAAAATAGAAAGACAACGCTCTAATTTGTTTTTTTCAGGTACAAATGGTGTGAGTGACACTTTTTGTAATATTTTTCCAGTACCGTTGTCTACAAAAGAAAAGGCGGCTGTAATTTTCCGATACTCTCTTTTGTTGTTTTTTCTGCATTCTCCATAGGATTTATTTATTAATCTGTCATGACGTATTTTTGTAAGACTGATATCGGATAAAAGTTTTCCTTCCTTAGAAGCAAATGGTCTGGATTCTGCCAGAAGTTTTCCGTTTTCCAAAATCATATTATGGGCGCTGAAAACAATGTCTGAAGTAGATTCATACATTCCTGCTGAGGTATATACGTAACCACAGATATTTGCGGCTGTTTGAGTTTTCAACATCATACGACGGTATTCTTCTTTACCAATTACTTCGTTTGAAGCGGAAAGATTTAAAATAATTTCTGCCCCGTTTAATGCAAGCATAGTTCCAGGTGAAACACTTGTCCATGCATCCTCGCAGATTTCCACCCCTATGCTTACTTTATCTTCTCCATTTGAAAGTTCAAAAATTATGTCGTTTCCGAATAATGTTTCGCTTTTATCCGTCAGGGTTATCGTTCTTTCTTGCACCATTCCCTCACTAAACCATCTTTTTTCATAGAATTCACTGTAATTTGGAAGATACATTTTAGGAACAATTCCGAGAATTTCTCCTCTGCATAAAAAGGCCGCACAATTGTACAATTCATTTTCGTACTCTAATGGCAGTCCAACCACAAGACAAGCCCCCGGCTGTTCTTTCGTCAACTTTTTCAAATCAAGCATTGCTTTTTGTGCATGGTCTATTAATAAACGGTTTCCAAATAGATCTCCGCAGGTGTATCCGGTAATAGATAGTTCCGGTGTCACTAAAATATCACATTTATCCTTTAAATCCATATAAACCGACTTAATTTCTTCATAATTTTTTTCTGTATTCCCGATATGCACCCTGGGTGATACACAGGCAGTTCGTATATAGTTCATTTTATTCTCCCTTTCTGGAATTTTCTGTCTTTGCATTGTTATCATCTTACCGTCCTTTCCCCTATTCGTCAAGTAAGCAAGAAAAATTCTTTTATAAAGGGATAAGAACATTATTAGTTTTCTATCATTTCATGGATTTTTTCCATTGCTTGTCGTATTCCGCCAACTTCATTAATGACTCCTGCTTTTACCGCCTCTTCTCCCACCAGAATGGTTCCTAAATCTTTTGTCAGGATTCCGGTATTTAACATCATATCTTCAATTCGTTGTTTGGTGGTTTCTGAATGATTGGCAATAAAAGTGACAATTCTATCCTGAATCAGCTTAAAGTAATCATATGTCTGAGGCGCTCCGATTACAGTACCACTCATTCGCACGGGATGAATAATCATGGTTCCGCTAGGTACGATAAAAGAATAATCTGTAGCCACAGCCAGTGGCACACCAATAGAATGGCTGTCACCAATCACTAGAGATACCGTCGGCTTACTCAAGGATGCAATCATTTCTGCTAAAGCAAGTCCCGCTGAAACATCGCCGCCTACCGTATTAATCAAAATTAATACTCCTTCAATTTTTTTACTGCTTTCAATAGATGCAAGCTGTGGCAGGATATGCTCATATTTTGTACTCTTCGTGTTGGATGGGAGGTTTTCATGTCCTTCAATTTCCCCGATAATTGTCAACAAATGTATTTTATCCGAAAATTCGTCACTTTCCATTACCACCTGACCGTATTTCTCAATTTTTTCATCCTTTAATTCTTCGGTTTCTTGTTTGATTTTTTCCACTTCAACCTGCTCTTTCTCAGTCTTATTTAATGAATTATTCCACTGCTGCATATTTTTCTCCTTCTGCACATAAATTATAGAAAAACAAAAAGGAAGTCCTTTTCGACTCCCTTTAGTATCTGCAATGTATACAATTCTATTCCTTATTTTACAGGTCTGCCATTGCCTGTTCTAAATCAGCAATGATATCGTCTGCATTTTCGATACCAACAGACAAACGGATTAAATCTGGTTGAACACCTGCTTCTACCAACTGCTCTTCTGTCATTTGACGATGTGTATGGCTTGCAGGATGCAGTACGGATGTTCTTGCATCTGCCACATGAGTAACAATGGCTGCCAACTGTAAATGATCCATAAATTTTTCAGCAGTAGCACGGTCACCTTTTAATCCAAAAGAAATAACTCCGCAAGTACCGTTCGGCATATATTTTTTTGCAAGTTCATAGTATTTATTGCCTTCCAGACCTGCATAATTAACCCATGCAACTTTCGGATTACTTTCAAGATATTTTGCTACTTTTAATGCATTTTCACAATGTCTTGGTACTCTTAAATGTAATGTTTCCAAACCAAGATTTAACAAAAAGGCATTCTGTGGTGACTGAATAGAACCTAAATCTCTCATCAACTGTGAAGTAGCCTTTGTAATATATGCTAACTTTCCAAATTTCTGTGTATAAACAATGCCATGATAGGATTCATCCGGTTCTGTTAATCCTTTAAATTTATCGTGATGAGCTTCCCAGTCAAAATTTCCGCTGTCTACAATGCAACCACCTACGCAGGTAGCATGACCATCCATATATTTTGTAGTGGAATGAGTTACAATATCTGCTCCCCACTCAAATGGACGGCAGTTGATTGGTGTTGCAAATGTATTATCAATAATCAATGGAACACCATGCTCATGTGCCACTTTTGCAAATTTCTCAATATCAAATACAGAAACGGTCGGATTCGTAATCGTCTCACCAAATACCACCTTTGTATTCTCCTTAAAGCACTTAGCTAAATCCTCTGCTGAAATCGTCGGATCTACAAAAGTACAATCAATACCCATCTTCTTCAGAGTCGTTCCAAAAAGGTTATATGTACCTCCATAAATTGCTGAAGAAGCAATCATATGGTCACCGGCTTCACAGATATTGAATACGGCAAAGAAATTTGCTGCCTGACCGGAAGAGGTTAACATTGCTGCTGAACCGCCCTCTAATGCGCAGATTTTGGCAGCAACGGCATCGTTTGTCGGATTCTGCAATCTGGTATAGAAATATCCTTCTGCCTCCAAATCAAAAAGCTGTCCCATGGAATCACTGTCATCATAC
>JBGVOM010000033.1:0-2170 GCA_045126515.1 Lachnospiraceae bacterium | reverse complement strand
TTGAACAGACATAGATTTGATTTATATTGGAAAATTATTCAATATTTGTAACTGTTCAGAACCCCCTGTGATTCTCTAAAAAAACTTTGTGCAAATCATAGAAATTATTTTCAGATTTTCTTCATCAATTTATGGTGGTTGTGGATAAAGTATCTTTCTATCATTTGAGGTTGGATAAATTCAGCGCATATCATTGATTTTAGCTTTCATAAACGAAAAATGTGTATAAACTTATTGTATTACGACCATTTTCACTACCAAATATAATAATTATCCACCGTCATTTTGACGGTATCACAAATATAATAAATTCGTATTTTCCTACATTATCTTGTACAATTAGAGTAGAAAATTCGTAGGAAAGAAGGTGGTTTGAATGCCAATTAATATTACAGAAGAATTCGTTCGTAATCTTATAACCCAAATAGAAACGTTAACAGCACAAAATCAGGCATTAACTGCAACTGTAGCAGAATTAAACCAAACCATCAAGGATCTGAAAGAAAAGCTCAACAAAAATTCAAAGAACAGTTCTAAGCCACCTTCAAGTGATGGATTAAAAAAGCCAGCACCAAAAAGTCTTCGCAAGCCATCAGGAAAAAAAGCAGGCGCCCAGGAAGGACATCAGGGGACACACCTGGAAATAGTTGCAGATCCGGATGAGACCATAAAGCATATGCCATCTGCATGTGAAGGATGTCCTCATTATGAAATGTGCAAGGGTACTGCCTGTGTTGCAGAAAAACGTCATGTGATTGATGCTGTTGTTACTGTAAATGTCACAGAACATCAGGCACTGGAAATACCAATCTGCATGCTACATGGAGACAACCGTAAAGGTGAATTTCCATCTGACATAAAAGCAACTGTGCAGTATGGAGAAAATCTCCAGGCATTAGCTGTTGCTTTAAATACAGTAGGCGCTGTCAGTATAAAACGTACCCATGAGATTCTTTCCGGTGTATTTGACATCCCAATTTCTACGGGAACCATAAGTAATATGGTAAAACGTTGTGCAGACAAACTGACCGATACTGTGGGCAAAATCAAAGAGAAAATGATCGGGGCAGGACTCGGACATTTCGATGAAACCGGAACCAGAGTGGATAAAAAGCTCTGGTGGGTTCATAATGCCTCCAACTGGGAGTTTACCTATTTGGATATCAGCCCTAAACGTGGCTTTGCAGGAATGGAACAATGCGGTGTTCTCACAGAATTTCAGGGGATTGCCGTGCATGACTGCTGGGCTTCCTATTGGAATTACCCGGATATCCAGCATGCAGTCTGTTGTGCCCATCTTCTCCGTGAACTGACCGGGATTGATGAGAATCATTCTGAGCAGAAATGGGCATCTGCATTTATAGACCTTTTACTGGAAATGAAAAAGGTCAAAGATAAAGCTGTAGAGAAAGGCAAGGACTCTCTGAGCTATTATTACTATCATAAGTTCGATAAAAAGTATGATGGACTTATTGAACAGGCCAGGAAGGAAAATCCACTTCCAGAAACCACAGAGAAAAAGCGTGGACGTAAGAAAAAAGGAAAAATCCTTGCCCTGGTGGAACGCCTTGCGAATTACAAGGCATCAGTCTGCCTTTTTATACATAATTTTTCTGTCCCGTTTGATAATAACCAAGCGGAACGGGATTTAAGAATGATCAAAGTGAAAACTAAAGTATCTGGATGTTTCCGAAGTGAGGATGGGGCCAGAGAATACCTGAAAATCATGTCATATATCGGTACTGCTCATAAACAAGGTTATAATGCATATGAAGCAATTAAAAATGCTATTTCAGGTCATTCAGATTTCATCTTTGAATAAGGGGGTTCTGAACAGTTACATTTTTAGTATATATACACAAGGAAATGTAACTATTTAATCGTATCAACGAAAGTAGTTTACAGATAATTTAATACGTAAAGAAGGGATGAAGCAGTCAATACAAAAATGCAGAAAAGAGAAGTAAAAGAAATGATAGATTATAATGAGGCTGAGATCCAAGCACAAGGATGTTGGGATGATTGCACTGTTGTGACTTATTCAAACAAAAATACGTCACCATCTGTTGTTAATGGAAGTGCAATTACTGCGAATAATTGTAAAGAAAAAAAGAATAAATCGCAAACACCTAAAAAAAGTTTTTTTCGTTAATAATAAAAGTGATTTAGT
>JBGVOM010000032.1:0-3247 GCA_045126515.1 Lachnospiraceae bacterium | reverse complement strand
TCAGTTAAGGGAATGGCTCAAAGCTTCTGCTAAAGCTGAAAGCATCGATGATTTTTTGGAGAAGACTCATATTCAGAAATAGTATTTTTAATTTTTAGTGCTTGCAAAATCCAATTCTTAGGCAACACTTGGTGAAGAGCCCTAAGGCGATGAACCAAGTGTGCCTTAGAATTTAGTTCGCTTGAGCATTTTTTCCTCCTGTCTGGGAAGATTCTGTCCCTTTCATGGGCGTTCCCATTTTTATAATCTCATTTATATGCTCCATCACATGTTCATACCCCTTCACTCCATGGGGCATCATACACTGTGAGCAGTCTTTGATGCCTTTCTCTGTGTAACGGAAATTTCCGCCACACTTTTCTTTTAAGGCGTATAAAGGACAATAGCAGAACAGACAATTAAAACTCTCCTTATCCTGAGTTTTATGGCAAGGGAAATATTCACATTCTTTATTTTGAAAAAATTTATAATGTTCCTTGACTTTTTTATGCTCCATATCCTACGATAGTTCCTCCTCCTAATACCATGTCACCCTGATACAGCACCACTGCCTGACCCTTAGTAAAGGCACGCTGTGGTTCTTCGAAACATACTGCCACTTTTCCGTCTTCTAAGATTTCATACACGGCGGCGGCGGCTTTATGACCATATCGAACCTTTGCCTGAATAGGGCTTCCTGAAGGAATTCCTGTTTCAATCCAGTTAAAATCATCTGCAACCAACTCAGTATGGAATAAATCCTCATTACTTCCCAATACTACCTGATTTTTCTCCGGAATGATTTCTATCACATAATACGGCTGTTTCGCAGAAATTCCCAAACCTTTTCTCTGACCGATCGTATATTGATAATATCCCTGATGCTGTCCTAATACATTACCTTCCTTGTCCACAAAATCTCCCGTTCCTACTTTGATTTCCCCGGTCTTTTCAATAAAATTCCGGTAATTTCCATCCGGGATAAAGCAGATATCCTGGCTCTCCTTTTTTCTGGCATTGATAAGACCATTTTCTTCTGCAATCTTTCTTACCTGTTCTTTTTCCATGCCGCCTAATGGAAATTCTGTGTGAGCTAACTGCTCCGGAGTAAGGTTGTATAACACATAGCTTTGGTCTTTGCCGGCATCCACGCCTTTCAGCAGATGAAACTGCTCTCCCTCCTGCACAACCCGCACATAATGCCCTGTTACAATCACGTCACACTCTAATTCTTTCGCTCTCTGGTAAAGGCCGGCAAATTTCAGATACCGGTTACAGTCAATACATGGATTTGGAGTACAACCGCATTTATAACTCTCCACAAATTTGTCCATGACTTTTTCCTTAAAACTGTCCTTAAAATTAAATACATAATATGGAATGTCAATTTTTGCACATACTGCTCTGGCATCCTCCACATCACTTAAAGTACAGCAAGTCTTTTCCCTTACAATACCAATCTCTTCATTGTCATATAATTTCATGGTTACCCCAATACAATCGTAACCTTTTTGTTTCATTAAAAGTGCTGCCACGGAAGAATCCACTCCACCGCTCATGGCAATTAATGCTCTTTTTTTCATGCTTTGTAATCTCCTCTTTTATTTACAATATGATATCCAATGGAAGTAATACGTCTGTCAATACAACCTCGGCATTCTGCTGCCTCTTCCCCGGTACAGATTTTATTATCGTACAGTTTATATTTTTCCCGCACATCTACCGGAGATAGATTCGGCATAATTACATTGGCTCCTGCCAGAATCCCCAGTTCCCGCCCCTTAGGAGCAATGGTTCCCAGCGCTGTGGTAGCCGGCAACAATACATGTTTTTCCATAATTCGAATCAGGCTTAACAAAAATAAAGTCATGGAAAGACTTCCCTGTGTTTCTTTGGCAAAAGGGGTGTCTTTCTGTGGAATAAACGGTCCGATACCCACCATATGGGGCTTTAATTCATGAATAAATTTCATATCTCCGGCTAAGTCTTCCCAGGTCTGATAAGGGGAGCCTACCATAAATCCGCAGCCCACCTGATAACCAATTTCCCGCAAATTCCACAAACACTCTTTTCTGTTTCTAATACTCAGTTCCTTCGGGTGTAATTTTCCATAATGCAATTCATTTGCAGTTTCGTGGCGAAGAAGGTAACGGTCTGCCCCTGCATCAAACAATTTTTGATAACTTTCTCTGGAACGCTCACCCAGGGATAATGTTATTGCACATTCCGGATAAGCTTCTTTGATTCTTCCGATGGTTTCCTGATACCATGTATCGGTATAGAATCCATCTTCTCCTCCCTGAAGTACAAAAGTCCGGTAACCTAACTCCCAACCGGTTTTGCAACAGGAAAGTATCTGTTCTGTAGTAAGCCTATATCGTTCTGTATTTTCATTGCTTCTTCGAATACCGCAATAATAACAGTCATTTTTACAATAATTAGTAAATTCAATCAACCCACGGATATAGATTTCTTTTCCGTAAATTTCATCAGCGATATTTCTTGCCCTTTTAGCTGCATAAGCCGCATCTTCTTCGGTATATTGATTGAACAGTGTTGTCCATTCTTCGGTAGACAATGCTTCTTCCAATTCCAATTTGTCAATTAGCGCTCTCAATTCCATAAGATACCCCAATCTATTTCAATATCCGGTTCACTCAATTTTGTTACCTTTCCATTATACCAAAAAAAATGCTTTCAGCAACATTTTTGCCAAAAGCATTTTTGTATAATAAAACCTCGAAATTTCTAAATCTCGAGGTTTAAAATAGAGGCGACAACCAGATTTGAACTGGTGATCAGGGTGTTGCAGACCCATGCCTTACCGCTTGGCTATGTCGCCTTATATTTAATTATATTCTAAAACAAAACTTTTATGATAAAAATTTTATTTTTAATGACTCCTACGGGAATCGAACCCGTGTTACCGCCGTGAAAGGGCGATGTCTTAACCGCTTGACCAAGGAGCCTAGCTATGAGCACTTACAGACTGTTTTTTAGTCTGTGAAACGTGCAAAACTCCCCGAGTAGGGCTCGAACCTACAACCCCACGGTTAACAGCCGTGTGCTCTACCATTGAGCTATCGAGGATTATACAAATATATCAACCAGCTCACACTGATTGATTTATAAGGTATTATACCTTCAAAATTTCACATGGAATTCCAAGAACTTTTGGTCAAGCCCTCGACCGATTAGTAACAGTCAGCTGAATGCATTGCTGCACTTACACCTCTGTCCTATCTACCTCATACTCTATAAGGGGTCT
>JBGVOM010000031.1:0-25350 GCA_045126515.1 Lachnospiraceae bacterium | reverse complement strand
CTAGACGGCTTGCCGGAGAGTCTTACCCGCCCTTGACAGTTAGTTCGAATTTGCGTTGCCTCTGGCTTTCTGAGAAGATTTTGCATCGGCTATTAGCGTCCTCGCAACCACTAAGTCTGAATGAAACAATCAATTACTTTATACTAACTGTGCCTGAACCGCCGTCAACGCAATAACCCCCACAATATCTGCTGCAGAACATCCTCTGGATAAGTCGTTTACCGGTCTCGCAATTCCCTGTAACATTGGTCCGTACGCTTCTGCCTTTGCCAGACGCTGTACCAACTTATAGCCGATATTGCCACAGTCAAGATTTGGGAACAGTAATACATTGGCATGACCTGCCACTTCGCTGCCCGGTGCTTTAGATGCTCCGATAGATGGCACTAAAGCAGCATCTGTCTGAAGTTCTCCATCTATGGTCAAATGCGGATACTGTTCTTTTGCAATTCTGGTTGCCTCTACTACTTTATCAACCAGTGGATGTTTTGCACTTCCTTTGGTGGAATGAGAAAGCATAGCTATAATTGGCTTTGCACCTACCAGATTACGGAAACTTTTTGCACTGCTGTCCGCAATGGCGGCCATCTCTTCTGCTGTAGGATCCTGATTCAGCCCACAGTCTGCAAACAAGAAGGTTCCGTTTTCTCCATATTCACAGTTTGGCACGTCAAGAATGAAGAATCCTGATACTAATTTTGTTCCCGGTGCTGTTTTTAAAATCTGTAATGATGGTCTTAACACATCTGCTGTAGCATGGCAGGCCCCTGCAACCATTCCGTCTGCATCCTTTGCTTTTACCATGATAACACCAAAAGTCAGCCAGTCATTCAAAAGGATTTCTCTTGCCTTTTCTCTTGTCATCCCCTTATTTTTACGTGTTTCATATAAAAGTTCTACATATTCATCTAATTTTGGTGTGTTATGTGGCTCGATGATTTTTACCCCACTCAAATCAACGTCCAGCCAGTTTGCACCATCTAAGATTTTTTCTTCCACGCCAACCATAATGATATCCGCAACACCTTCTTTGATTACCTGTGCTGCTGCAATTAAGGTTCTCTTATCCTTGGTTTCCGGAAGTACAATTGTTTTTTTATCCTGTCTTGCTCTGTCTTTAATTACATCAATAAATGCCATTTTGTTATGCTCCTTTCGTCTTTCTCCACTTATATGGTGTCTTGCAAAACTTTTTTATCGGGCCAATTCCCGTATCTTTTTCAAATTGTATACATTGTACAATAAATGGCTTTTGTATACAATAGATGTATCGAATAAAAAACAGCTCGATATTTTTTTAACATGAATGTCAAACTTTTATCAATTTTAAGACCGCCTTGAAGATTTCAAAAAGCTATGGTAACATGAACAAAATGATACCATTTTAATCTGAGTACAAGGAGATTTTCATGAAAACAGTAGGACTAATCACAGAATATAATCCATTCCATAAAGGACACTTATATCATCTGAATAAAGCCAAAGAAATGACCGGTGCTGACCGGGCAATCGTGGTGATGAGTGGGGATTTTGTACAACGGGGCGTTCCTGCCATTATTGATAAATTTACCAGAGCACATATGGCACTGGCCGAAGGAGCTGATTTAGTGTTGGAACTTCCCCTTGCCTACGCCACTGCAAGCGCAGAATTTTTTGCACTGGGAGCAGTCTCTCTGCTTACTCAGATAGGATGTGTAGATTATCTGTGTTTTGGAAGTGAATGTGGTGATATTTCCATACTTTCTCATATAGCTGATTTTCTGGCAGAAGAACCAGTAGAATATCAGGCTGCTTTAAAATTCCATCTACAGTCCGGAAAATCCTATCCTTCTGCTCGTCTTGCTGCCCTTTCAGAATCCATGAGTGATTCTGTTTCTGACATTGCCAGGACATTAGAAACTCCAAATAACATTCTTGCCTTAGAATATCTCAAGGCATTAAAAAAATTAAACAGCCCCATAGTTCCTATCGCCCTCCAACGCGCGGGCGCAGGCTATCACTCTCAAGAGCTTTCTATCGGTTTCAGTTCCGCTACTGCTTTACGCAAGCTCATATTAGACAAAACCGCCCCGGATACGTTACAGCAACATATTCCACTCAATGCTTATAATATACTTACATCGGCTCTTTCTGCCACTTCACCGGTAACTGCCAATGATTTCTCACCGTTTCTTTCTTATGCTTTAATGATGCATAAAAATCATCTGACGGATTATCTGGATGTGGACTCGTCTCTGGCTGACCGGATAGTGAAAAAGCTTCCTGATTATAAGAGTTACACTGATTTTGCCGATTTGCTTAAAACAAAGACCTATACCCATACCAGAATTACCCGCAGCCTTTGTCATATTATGCTGGATATACAAAAAGAACATATGAACACTTATCTTTCACAAGGTATCTGCTTTTATGCACGGGCACTTGGATTTAAACGTGAGGCTGCTCCTCTTTTAAAATCCTTAAAAAGTAACAGCAGCATTCCCTTTATTACAAAGCTCTCCCTTGCTGCCACATCTCTCTCTGCTACCGGACAATTCATGTTGCAACAGGATTTAAAAGCTTCTGAACTTTACCATAATCCACCAGAAAAAAAAGGTCCGGCATACAATGAGTACACCAGACCGCTTATTATTTTATAATTTATATACTATTATTAGTTTTTAAAGCTGTGAATTGGAGCCGGAATTCTTCCTTCTCTGCTGACAAATGCATCGCAGGAGAATCTATTTACAGGCATAATCGGTGCATAACCCAACAATCCGCCAAATTCTACCGTTTCTCCCACACCTTTTCCAATTACCGGAATTACACGAACGGCTGTAGTCTTCTGGTTCACCATACCAATTGCCATTTCATCGGCAATCATACCGGAAATGGTAGCTGCTGAAGTATCTCCAGGAATTGCAATCATGTCAAGCCCTACAGAACATACACATGTCATTGCTTCTAACTTTTCAATAGTGAGTGCTCCGGCAACTACTGCATCAATCATTCCCTGATCTTCACTAACCGGAATAAACGCTCCACTTAAACCTCCAACATAAGAGGATGCCATAACACCACCCTTTTTCACCTGGTCATTTAACATAGCCAGTGCCGCTGTAGTTCCCGGTGCTCCCGGATGCTCTAAACCAATTTCTTTCAAAATATCTGCAACACTATCACCAATTGCTGGTGTTGGTGCCAGTGAAAGATCGATAATTCCAAACGGAATGCCTAATGCCTTAGAAGCTTCCTGTGCCACTAATTGTCCTACACGTGTAATCTTAAATGCTGTCTTTTTGATAGTTTCACAAAGAACTTCAAAGTTTTCTCCGCGAACTTTTTCCAACGCTGTTTTAACAACACCAGGGCCGGATACACCTACATTGATAATGGCATCTGCTTCTGTCACACCATGGAATGCACCTGCCATAAATGGATTATCATCCGGTGCATTACAAAATACTACCAGTTTTGCACATCCTAAAGAATCAGATTCTTTCGTATGTTCTGCTGTCTGTTTTACAATTTCACCCATTAATCTTACAGCATCCATATTAAGACCTGTCTTCGTAGAACCAAGGTTAACAGAACTACATACTCTTTCTGTCTTTGCCAGCGCCATTGGAATGGAACGGATTAAATATTCATCGTATGTAGTCATCCCTTTTGAAACCAGAGCAGAATAACCACCAATAAAGTTTACACCTACTTCTTTTGCCGCTTTATCCAATGTTTCTGCAATGGTAACATAATCTTCCGGACATTTGCATGCACTGCTACCTACAATGGCAATAGGAGTTACGGAAATTCTCTTATTTACAATAGGAATTCCATATTTATGTTCAATCTTTTCACCGGTTGCCACTAAATCTTTTGCAAGGGTTGTAATCTTTTCATAAATTTTTCTGTTTACTTCTTTTAAATCAGAATCGGCACAATCCAACAGACTAATACCAAGAGTAATGGTTCTTACATCCAAATTCTCCTGTTCAATCATTTTGTTGGTTTCGTTAACCTCAAACATATTAATCATAAGTTTTTCTACCTTTCTTTTACATTTCGCAGTTATTTTTCTTCTTAGATACGATGCATTTTGTTGAAGATATCTTCATGCTGGCATTTGATTGCCACACCAATTTCTTCACCTAACTTATCTAAATCTGCCTGAATATTTCCAAATGTCTTAGATGCATTGTTCATGTCTACAATCATCATCATATTAAAATAATCCTGAACAATCGTCTGTGAAATATCAAGAATATTGATGTTTGAGTCTGCAAGATAAGTACATACCTTTGCGATGATTCCAACTGTGTCTTTTCCGATTACTGTTATAATTGTTTTTTTCATGTTATCCTCCATTTTGTATCTATAATTTATCATAGACTTATTTTTTTACTGATATTATTTTCTAGGCTGTAACAAGCATAGAATTTTTTTCCCTGCCAGCCACATAAATTGGAAAATCGTCCGGCTTATATGGATTGTCTGCCATAGTGATTTCTAATCGCACGGTTTCATAAGCGAGTTCTTCGTAATTATTTTCTTTACTTAAATGCCCTAGCAATACAGCCTTTAAACCATCATGGAGAATCCGGCTTAAGAGCTGTCCAGAAGTTTCATTGGACAAATGTCCTCTTTTTCCTAGGATTCTCTGCTTCAGGTAATAAGGATACGCTCCCACCTGCAACATATGTACATCATGATTTGCCTCTAACAATAATACATCTAATCCCTGCAGTTTGTCTATAGTATAATCACTATATTCTCCCAAATCCGTAGCAATTCCTATGGATTTTTCCCCTTTTTCAAAACGGTATCCCACCGGTTCTGCCGCATCATGGGATATTTCAAAAGGTCTCACTAAAATATCATTGATTTTAAAATCCCTGTCAGCTTTAATTTCATGAAACAGCTCTTTGGGAATCTGCCCTAATTGTTTCATGTCCTGAATTGCGGCAATGGTGCCTGCCGTAGCATAAATAGGAATTCCATATTTTCTTGCCACCACACCCAGCCCCTTTACATGGTCTGAATGTTCATGGGTTATTAAAATGCCATCCATATCTTTCAGCGACAAATCGATTTCATTCATGCCGCTTTCCATTTTCTTGCCGCTGACACCGGCATCCACCATAATATGTGTTCCGGTATCACCCACATAAATACAATTTCCGCTACTGCCGCTGCATATACTGCATAAATTCATTTTCTTTCCTACTTCCAATATATTTCTATGGTATCACCGTCTTTGATTCTTGCAATAAATTGCGTGGTAATTCCATTATTTAAGAGTACCAGTTCTTTTCCTATTCCACCTGCCACATCAAACCCAAAGGCGTCAAAGGCATCAATAAAAGTATACTTCTTTTTCCCTGTCAATGTAAATAGTTTTCCATTTACTGTTACATGAATATCATGAATTTCCTGTTCATCCGGGTAAAATTCTTCCGGCTCGCCGCCTAAACTTTCCCCTGACTCAGAGGCATCTGTGGCAGGAATTTCTTCCCCTGAAGGTTCCACAGCATCTGCCATAATTCTTTTAATATCTTCCTGTGATTTTGCCGCTGTCTCCTGTGTTTCCATAATCCGCTCTACTTCTGCCACAGCTGACTTCTCCTCCAACTGCCAGTCTATAGAGAAATTCTCATACACTATGGTATCACGATACGCCAGTTGATTATTCACATAAATATCTACATTATAATCCAACAATATATCCATGAATTCTAAAATCTGGCTAACCGTATAATACTTTAACATCTGAATGTCATCTCCATCCTGAATACTGTAATATCCGGATACCAGTTCTCCATTTGCCTGCACAAATTTGGGACATTCTACTTTTTTTCCATTTACTAAAAATGTGATTGTGCTGCTATATTCCGGCAGTTGTTCTACCATCACTTCAGCCTGTGCTCCTGCTGTAGATTCGTGAATCATAATCTTCATATTAGCTTCAATCGGCGCATTGATGCTTGCCGGTTCGCCGTCTAATGTAACCACTGCCGGCTCACCTAACGCCCCTCTTATCATACGCTGTTTTCCGTTAATTGTAAAGGTAAGTTCTTTTCCCCTTCTTGGAAACAGTGCATCATTTGGAAATCCTGCCTGCATCGCCGCATCTACAATAGTCAGATGATTGTTATCATACAATTTGATTCTCTGTCCGTTAAAATTCACAAAAATAAAATTGTTTTTCTGATCATAGAAGTTCAGGCAAATACCAATCGGCGTAACTAACAACGGATCTTTCTTGATATCGCTCTGCCAAAAATAAATGTCATCCATCACTTCTTCGCCACGCAATGCCACACGTTCTCTGACAATACCAAGCTTGTCTGCTAAATTTTCTGCAAAACCGACAATTTTTCCGCCGCCCCCTACAATAAATACTGCGCTGACTGGTTTTCCACCATTTAATTCTATTATTTTTTCTGCAACTTTTCCAGTAATATCATCCACAACCGGTGCCACAGTTTTCACTACTTCTTCCGGTGCAATATGGTGATTAATTCCCATAATATCTTTATAGGAAATGGACTTCTTTTTTAATCCGGAATCCATTTTTAACTTGTCTGCACTTTTAAAATCCAAAAGATATTCTCTGGCAACAGCTTCTGTTAATTCATCTCCGGCACAAGGAATCATACCATAGGCTATAATACTTCCATCTTTTGTAATGCAAATATCGGAAGTTCCTGCGCCCACATCCACTAATGCAATATTCAACATGCGGTACATCAATGGAATTGCCACGTTCATCGCAGCAATCGGTTCCAGCGTCAGTGCTGCCACTTCCAATCCTGCAATGCCAACCGCCTTGTAAAGTCCATCTACTACATCCTCCGGCAGAAACGTAACTAACATATCTGCCCCTATTTTCTTTGCTTTGTGATTTTCCAAAGTACTGATCGGATAATCATTTAAATAATATTTAATCACGGTATATCCCACACAGTAAAATTTCATGCCATTTTCTTTTAAATCTGCGATTTCTCCATGTGCCTTTTCCACACAGAGAGAATCCAGCGAATAAATATTCTCAGCATTAATCTCTGTTTCTTCTTCAAACTCCTGCTCCCCGTGAATGGTCAATGTTCGAAGTACACGGCCGGCTGCCGCAATACAAACTTCTTCTAATTTTCGTCCAACCTGTTTTTCTAATGCTTCCTTCACTTCTAACACAGTTTCGCCCACCGCATTAATATCGTGAATCTGTCCGTCCATCATGGCCCTGGTATCATGCTCTCTGATGTATTGTGCCACCACTTCGAACCGTTCACCAACTTTATACCCCACAGTTCCCACAACACTTCTGGTACCAATATCCAAGCCGAAAACAAGCTGACCGGCATACTTTTTTCGTTCCTCCAACTATATTCCTCCCATATTATCATCTATCTGCTGATAGACATCCTCTTTATTTCCATTGTTATCTAAAATCACCTGACAATGTCTTTTAAATTCTTCTTCCGACAGTTGTCTGCTCATAATATCTGATATTTTCTCATCAGAGTACCCTCTTGTCTGTTTCAGACGTTCCCGGCGTAATTCTGCTCTTGTATCAATATACCACAATTCGTCACAAATTTCATCATAATGATTTTCAATCAGCAATGCAGATTCAATAAAGAAATATTCTTTTTCATTCTTTTTCTTTTCCAGTTCAATTTCTTCTGCCACATACTGGTTCACAGCCGGATGCATAATTTCATTTATCTTTTTTAGTTTTTCACTGTCTGCAAAAATGATAGCTGCCATTTTATTTTTATTAATGGTTTTATCATCATTTAAGATTTCTGTTCCTAAAAGTTCTACAATTTTTTTATATCCTGCATGTCCCGGAGTACGCACAAACTCTGCTGCTTCATCCGTCCTTATGACTCTTGCCTTATAATTTTTTTCAATATAAGAAAGAATATGGGTTTTTCCGGCACCGACGCCTCCTGTAATTCCTATAATTTTCATAACTTTCCTCTTTAATGTGCTTCATACCAGTTTGCTCCGGTATTCATATCAATATCAAGTGGTACGCTCAAAGCTGCTGCTCCATGCATTTCTTCCAGTAAAATTTTCTTTACCTTTTCTACTTCTTCCTTATGAGTTTCTATTAATAATTCATCATGAACCTGCAAAATAAGCCGTGAACGTAAATTTTCTTCTCTCAAACGCTGCTGTACACGAATCATGGCAATTTTAATAATATCAGCTGCTGTTCCCTGAATCGGTGAATTCATGGCAACACGCTCTCCAAAAGACCGCTGCATGAAATTGGAAGATTTTAATTCCGGAATTGGACGTTTTCTTCCAAACATGGTGGTCACATATCCACATTCTTTTGCCCCTGCCACAAGATTATCTAAAAATTGTTTTACTCCGGGATAAGTTGCAAAATATTGTTCAATATATTCCGCTGCCTCTTTTCTGGAAATACTCAAGTCTTCACTTAAGCCAAAAGAACTGATTCCATACACAATTCCAAAGTTTACTGCTTTCGCATTTCTTCTCTGTAAAGGTGTCACTTCCTCAAACGGAATGTGGAACACCTGAGATGCCGTAATCCTGTGAATATCTTCATCTGTCTTATATGCCTGAATCAGCCGTTCATCCTCCGACATATGAGCCAGTACCCTAAGTTCAATCTGAGAATAATCTGCATCAATCAGCACATAATCTTCCTGTGGCACAAATACTTTACGAATCATTCTTCCTGCTTCCATACGGATAGGAATATTCTGCAAATTCGGTTCTGTACTGCTGATACGTCCGGTAGCGGTTATGGTCTGATTAAACTTAGAATGTATTCTGCCATCCTCTCTGATACAGCTTCCTAATCCTTCTGCATAGGTCGAATTTAATTTAGTATATTGTCTGTATTCCAATATTTTCGACACAATCGGATAATCCTTTGCCAGCTTTTCTAATACATCTGCAGCAGTGGAATAACCTGTCTTTGTTTTCTTCCCATTTGGAAGTTTCATATGTTCAAATAAAACTTCCCCCAGCTGCTTTGGAGAATTGATATTAAATTCTTCTCCTGCTTCTGTATAGATTTCCTGTTCCATTTCTTTAATTTTTATTTTCAGTTCTTCACCATACTTTTTCAGTTCTTCTGCTTCTACCTTGACACCTGCCTGTTCCATTTCATACAAGGTAAATACTAATGGCATTTCAATATCTTCATACAGATGATACATATTCTCCTGTTTCAGGTTCTCTAACATCTTGTCACAAGCAAAAAAAGCGCAGCCCGCCATATTAGCAAAATACTTTTCAACGCCCTCATCTTCAGTAAGTATTGCTTTTTCCAACTTTACTTTTCCAAATAAATCTTCCACGGACGGCAACATCTGATTTAAATAATCCTTTGCAATTTCATCATAAGCATACTCACTTTTCAGTGGATTTAACAAATAAGCTGCGATGGTAATGTCATGAATTTTCCCCTGAATTTCTCTGTATTTATCAATAAAGGAGAGCTGGCATTTCAAATCAAATGTCACTGCGGATTCTGCCTTTTCTATCATCTGAAATATTTTCTCGGAAAAATATTCCTCCGTAAAAAATCCCTGTTTTTCTATATAATAAACAGTTTCACCATCTCCCGTAAATGCAAGAGCCTTCACTTCCTCTTTTGCCATTACATATTGAAACGCAAACCGTTTGCATGACAAATTTGCAAAAATTTCATCTGCCTTTGGGAAATCAGTAATAGACTGAATCTTCCAACTTTCCGCTACCGCTTGTTTTCCTTTTCCTTCAAATCTTGGATAAAAATTCTTAAACTCATACTCTTTACAAAGTACATATGCCTGCTCTGTATACAAGTCAGAAAGTTCTGCACTTTGAATATCATAAGAAATATCTGCTTCTGTGCAAATTGTCACAAGTTCTTTGCTAAACTTCGCCTGTTCATAAAATTCTTTCAGATTTTCTCTTGCCCGATTCGGCTTAATTTCTTCCACATGTTCATATGCATTCTCAATACTTCCAAAATTTGCAATAATGGCACTTGCTGTCTTTTCCCCAATACCCGGAACCCCTGGAACATTGTCAGAAGTATCTCCCATCAATGCCTTCACGTCAATAAACTCTGCCGGTGTTACCCCATATGTTTCTTTTACTTCCTCTTCTGTATAATCTTCTATTTCCGTCCCTGTTTTCTTTGTTTTAGGAATCCTGATTTTAATTTCTTTCGATGCCAGCTGCAACAAATCTCTATCACCGGAAACAATAACCGTGCTGATTCCCTGACATTCTGCTTTCTTCGCGATAGTTCCCAAAATGTCATCCGCCTCATAACCTGCCTGCTCAATAACACGCACTCCCATAGCCTGCAGCATCTCTTTCATCAATGGAACCTGGGTTCTTAATTCCTCCGGCATAGGTTTACGGGTTCCCTTATATTCTGCATACATTTTATGACGGAACGTAGGAGCGTGCACATCAAAAGCCACCGTTAAATATTCCGGTTTTTCTTCCTCTAATATTTTAAACATAATATTTAAAAAACCATAAATTGCATTTGTAGGTACTCCTTTGGAGTTACTCAGCAGCGGAAGCCCATAAAATGCTCTGTTTAAAATACTATGTCCATCTATTAATACTATTTTTTTCATAACTTTCTCCTATTTTTCATTGCTAAAGGTAATTCCGAAAAATGAGGCTTTCGGCATATCCCCTGTTACCCATAAAGTGATTTGAAATAACAGCGTAATCACCAGTGACACCATAACAAGTGCATTAACTATCACACCTGCAATTTTTATTTTCCGTCTTTTTTTCAACTTCTTTTCTGAATGCTGTAACATACGATGCATTTCTTTATTTATATCCAGGGAAGAAGCACTTTCCAAACGTTCCAGACCAATGGATGCCATATATGTTATTTCCATTTCTTCGTAGCAGGAATCACATGATTTCATATGTGTTAAAAATTCTTTTGTCTCTTTCTCTCCTAATTCTTCATTTAGATAAGAAGAAATCTGTTGTTCTGCTTCTTTGCAATTCATTTTACCGCCTCCGGTTTATTTATCTTCCTGCACCTGAAAAATGTAGAATTTTAAATAATAGGATTCATCTGCTGCCCATAAAATAGGATGATCCGGGGACTGTGTTCTGTATTCTACCTGGCGCAGTCTTTTGTGAACATTTTTAGCTGCCTGTCCTATGGTCTGGGTAAACAATTCCGGTGTCATAAAATGTGAACAGGAGCAGGTTGCCAGATAGCCGCCATTTTTCACTAATTTCATACCACGCAAATTAATTTCACGATATCCTTTTATGGCATTTTTTACAGAGTTTCTGGACTTAGTAAAAGCCGGTGGATCCAAGATTACCACATCATACTTTTCTCCCTGTTCTTCTAACTTCGGAAGCAGTTCAAATACATCCGCACACTGGAATTTCACCCGGTCAGACAAACCGTTTAGCTCTGCGTTTTCTCTCGCCTGCTCCACCCCTAGTTCTGAGGCATCCACGCCAAGCACTTCTCTTGCTCCGGCAATTCCTGCGTTGAGTGCAAAGGAGCCAGTGTGGGTAAAGCAGTCCAGTACCTTGGCATCTTTACACAATCTCTGGATTGCCAGCCTGTTATACTTCTGGTCTAAGAAGAAACCTGTCTTCTGCCCTTCTGCCACGTCCACCATATATTTCACGCCATTTTCAATAATGGGAACTTTGGTTTCAAAAGGTGCTCCGATAAATCCTTTGACTCGCTCCATTCCTTCCTTTAAGCGCACCTTAGCATCACTTCGTTCATAAACACCATGAATTTCCATGCCAAGTGATGATAATTCTTCCTTTAAAGCTTCCACGATGATTTCCTTAAACTGGTCAATTCCCAAAGCCAAAGACTGTACTACCAAAACATCAGAAAATTTATCTACCACTATTCCCGGCAAAAAGTCTGCTTCACCAAAAATCAGACGACAGCTACTCATGTCTACTGTCTTTTCTCTGTATGCTACTGCTTCTTTTACACGTTCTTTTATAAATTCAGCATCAATTTCTACATCTTTTTTTCTGGACATCATTCGGACTGTGATGGTGGATTTGGTATTGATAAATCCTTTTCCCAATACATAACCGTCAAAATCCTCCACCGTTACAATATCTCCATTTTCAAATTCTCCCGTGATTGTCTCTATCTCATTATCATAAATCCACGCGCCGCCTTTTTTAATGGTACGGCCTTCACCTTTACGTATTCTAACAACTGCCTGTGACATATTTTCTACTTCCTTTTTCGTTTCTCTTTCTACATTTAATCTCTTATATATTAATGGTAAATGTAAAAAAAATCAACTTGGAATTTGACGCGAAGCATCACACTATTTCCATCCCTTCCGCCTGTAATCGTAGTTTATAAAAAAACTGCAACCATTCCGGCTGCTCTTTTATTACTTTCGCCTGTTTCTGTAGCGTACGTTTTCCCAATCTTCTGTCTAAAATAGCAAACATTCTCACCGCCTCATTTTCTGATGAAAGTGCAGTCTGAACATCCATTTGACGGTACTGTTGTATTGCATCCGTTATCTGCCAAATATCCATGATTCCCTCTTGCATCATCTGAGCCGCCGCTGCATCCTCTATCTGATTATTTTCTTCATCATATAAAAATTTCTTGCCATTCCACTCACGCCTGGGAATATTTTTTTCTTTTTGCAATTCATCCGCATATTCATAAAATGCAGATTCATTATACGGGTTTGCCCAAAATACTTCTTTTCCATCCACTCTCACGCAAAAACGTCCATAATTATCCGGTGCACCATGATAATGTGTCATAAAATATTGAACTCTTCCCTGCAATGACTGGCACAATAAATCTTGCTCCAATATCTTTCTAATACCACTCCATGAATTTCCCATATGAATTTTTCTCCTTAAATTTTCTCACGAAAAAAGTATACCACAAACTTCTGCTTCTGGCGACCTTAACCTAGTATCTGAATCACCTGATTAACTTTTACTTTCCTAAAAAATCCCTCACTTCTCTCTCATATAATTCATGTTCCATACGATTCATGGCACAATGAGATGATATTTCCGAGATAACAATTTTTTTATTGTCGCTTTTGATGGTATCATACATATGTTTTGGTTGTTCCAGGGGAACAACACCGTCCACCTTACTTGTGAAAATAAGAACAGGTATCGTAGTGTCCGCCACGAAATTGGCAACTTCCACATCTTCAAATCCAAAACCATACATGAAATTCATAAAATCTTCGCAACTCTTTAAAGCATTCTCCACCTGTTCTCTCTTAACATAATTGTACAACTTAGATTGAATCAGCTCATACACACTTGTAACCGGTGAATCAAAAATTACGTAATCAACCTTTTCCGCTGCTTCCTTATTTGCCAGCAACAATCCCGCACTTGTTCCACCAGATGACTGTCCCAGGACAATTATTTTCTTATCTGATGAAATCTGTTGGTCAATATAATTGACACACTCCATAAGGTCATATTGTTCCCACGCCCCAAAAGTATATAAAAATCCATCATTTTCACCGCTGCTTCTCTGGTCATATGTCAATACATTGTATCCAAGGCTTAAGTAAAAGAATACATCTTCCCTCATACTGCGGCGCGTTCCACCAATTCCATGAACCATAATAACCGTATCATTATCCTTAGCACCAGACTGTAAAATATAATCAGCAGTAATATGGTGTCCATCCAATTTTGATGTAAGAACCACATCCTCCATGGTATATGTTTCTTTCAGTTCTCCTGTGTAAGCAGGTGATACTGGGGCATTTGACTGAATGTGAAATATAGTAGAAAGAGCAGATACTGCACCCTCGTATTCCTCTTCTCCATATTTCTCAATAAAAGCTTCTTTTTGTTCCTGCGTAATTCTTAATGCCTCATTAGCATAGGTATATTTTTCAGGAGAAGCCACCATATCAGGAATCGTGCATTCTTTTCCGTCAAATAGCAAGTCCGCGTATAAATAATCAGGTTTTGCTGTTTCCTTTTCATTATTCGCCTGTTCTGTTGGTGGCACTTCTGTGGGAGTTTCTTCCGCCATAGTTGGTTCCGCTGTGATTACCTTCTCCTTCGTTTCTGAATCAGCAGAACATCCTACAGTCGCTATACATAGTCCCAAACCAATTGCTAAAAATATTTTTCTTTTCATATTTTTCCTATCCTTTCTTGAATCATTTCTATTTTATCCGTATAATGAAAGTATAAACCTTATAGTGCACTATAAGGTAAAGTAATTTTTTAGAAAATCAAGATTGGAGAGTTATATGTATCATATACAAGATATTGCAAAAATTTGTGGTGTCTCCACCCAGACTATAAGGTATTATGAAAAAATAGGACTTATGCCAAAGCCTAAAAGAGAATCCTCCTCTGACTATCGTGTGTACAACGAAGAAGATATTGCACAACTTTTAAATATTGTACAACTCCGTTCCCTTGGATTTGGCATTTCAGAAATCAAAAAATACACGAATAATACTTTTACAAAGGATGAAAAAATACATAGCCTTAGAAATATTATTGATTTATGTAATATGCAGATTGCACTAATTCAAGGTGTTCTAGATAAAAAAGAAACCCCGGAATTAATTGTCCGTAATCGATATGATTTCTATGGAATTACCAAAACATTAGAAATTGGACCACCTGTTGAAATTACAAATCATTTTACAGAAATGATAAATTATGCCAAAAAGCAGCATATCATACTTCAAAACCCCGTGTGCTACATGGTAAAACACGACTTTTCTACAGGAAAAATGACACTTATTTTGCCCGTCAAACCATGCGAAGACCAGCTTATCCTGTATTATCCCAAAAAGAAAATTATGTCCGCCTATTTTCATTGTTCCATTGAAAATTTTGGAGATAGTATCGCATATGTAAGAGAAGAGAGTGCACGATTAGGATATAAACTAGAAGCTGCACCCACGGAACGTTATCTTTTTCCAATCAACCCTATAAACAATCACTGTGTCGTAGAGTTTCAATTTGAAATTATTTAAATTCTACTACTTTATCTTCTTTTCAATATTACAGAATTACAGAGTGTTGCTTTCTAAATATTCTTTGCCCCAATTGCACATTTCATCTAAAATAGGCGTAAGGCTCTTCCCAAAATCAGTTAATGAATACTCTGTTTTGGGCGGAACCACAGGATACACAACACGAGTAATCAATCCGTCTTTTTCTAACTCCCGCAATTGTTGGGCCAACATTTTATCTGTTGCTTTCGGCATACGCCTGTGCAATTCGCTGTATCGCAGTGTACCACTCATCAAATGCCACAAAATAACCGCTTTATACTTTCCACCAATTAACCGAATGGTTGCCTCAACCGGGCAAGTAAATTCACAACTTTTCATCAATTCAATACTCCTTATACTTTCTTTTTGGGAAGTATATACCCCAAAAGTGCATTCTTGCCATACTTTCAGTTTGCAATATAATTGTAATGCAGGTTAAAGCAAAAAACAACACATTATTAAGGAGGATTTACATATGACTTTTTTAAACATTGCAAAATCACGCTATTCTGTAAGAAACTACAGCACTCAAAAGGTGGAACAGGAAAAAATCGATAAAATTATCGAATCTGCACACGTTGCTCCTACGGCAGCCAATTTGCAGCCTGTTCGCTTAATTGTGGTGACAGAAACAAACGGACTGAACAGCATTTCAAAAGCAACTAATATTTACAATGCCCCTATGGCAATCATCGTATGCTCTGACACATCAAAATCTTGGAAACGACCTTTCGACGGTAAAAATACTTCCGATATTGATGCTTCCATAATAACAGACCACATGATGTTACAAGCAACAGAACTTGGCTTAGGTTCTGTATGGATTTGCTATTTTAAACCGGATATCATCCGAAAAGAATTTCGTTTGCCAGAAACTCTTGAGCCAGTCAATATTTTAGCAGTCGGGTATTCTGCTGAAACACCTGCTGATTCAGAAAGACACACATCCATGCGTAAACCTTTAAAAGAGCTCGTATCCTATGAGACGCTGTAGCAGCTAGTCATATACTATATTATATAGCTCACATAACCTATATAATAATAAAAAACAGCAGAGCATATCTCTTTTTTGAGATATCTATGCTCTGCTATTTTACTTTTATTCGTTATTATTCATCTCATACTCAAAACTGGCATGATTACTTGTAAATTCCAGTAATGTCCTATCATCACAAACAAATTTATAGAAAGTTTTACAAGAAACGCTTTCATGAATAGACCTTACCATCTTACCCTTTACGGGTGCATATAACCTCTGATGATTAGCTTCCATAAGCCTGGTCGAAAAAATATATCTTCCCTGCTTAACGATTACTATATTATCTCCCATTGAAATAACTTTAGCCCCCAAATAAGTTGCAATGCGATACTCCCTTCCTTCTATCATCACAACACCAATAATCCCTTTAAAATGAAATCCAAGCATGGGAATATCCGCAACAGCCAACATTAATGAACCGTTTTCCCAATGACACTGGGTCCAAATATATTCTTTTGGAAACGAACTGCCACAATCTCCCTCAATATATCCTTTGCCATTCTTAAAAACATAGATGGTATCGTTTATGCTTATTTTTCCTGTAACAGAATGGTTCATACTAATGATACTATGCTTACACTGCATACACGGAATATGCCGGAAAATTCCCATAATATCGTATTTAATTTTTTGAAATGCACCGAATTTTAATTTTCCATGTATACAGCATTTTTCGGACTCTACATCCAGGTAGATACCTTTTGAGGAAAAATAATTCTTACCTATTTTAATTTCAAATATCCCATTGCCAAATCTAATATCAGAATATGGTATGGAATATACATTATGGTCTGTGATTACTTGCAAGGAAGCGTTTTCTTGTTTTTCGCCGATATGCAATGCCGGTATCAATGCCAATGCTTTGTTACCTTCAACACACTTAAAATAATATCCTTTAAAATATTGGTTCATTTATATCAACTCCTATAATCTAGTTGTTGATATTATTTACAAATATTGGAACAATTATATCCACAATTTTCTGTTTTTCACAATTTCAAAAAAATTGTGAAAAAAGCAAAAAAAGCTCTTGTCAAATTCAAAAATATATGATATATTATAGAAGTTGTGACGCGCCGGCGTGTCGGAATGGCAGACGAGGCAGACTCAAAATCTGTTGTGGGCAACCACGTGCGGGTTCAAGTCCCGCTGCCGGCATTAATATAAAGCTCTTTAACTACGGTTAAAGGGCTTTTTGTTTTTCCATAACATCCACAAATAAACATGTCTATTACATACTCCCCTCTCTCCTTTTCAAACTGGTCTGGTCAAATTATCAAAAACTGGTTATTTTCAAAAGTTCAGTTTATGATACAATTCATTTCATCAATAACTACAACAAGGAGATGTAACAATGAATAAAAGATACGAATTAAACAAAGAATTGGCACAGATGTTAAAAGGCGGTGTAATCATGGACGTTACTACACCGGAACAGGCTCATATTGCAGAAGAAGCCGGTGCCTGTGCAGTTATGGCATTAGAAAGAATTCCGGCAGATATCAGAGCTGCTGGTGGTGTTTCCAGAATGAGTGATCCGAAAATGATTCAAGGCATTCAGGAAGCTGTTTCTATTCCTGTTATGGCAAAATGCCGTATCGGTCACTTTGTAGAAGCACAGTTATTAGAAGCCATTGAAATTGACTATATTGATGAAAGCGAAGTATTATCTCCTGCAGATGATAAATTTCATATTGATAAAACAAAATTCAACGTACCATTTGTCTGCGGTGCCAAAGATTTAGGAGAAGCTTTAAGACGTATCAACGAAGGTGCATCCATGATTCGTACCAAAGGTGAACCTGGAACCGGTGATGTAGTACAGGCAGTACGTCATATGCGTATGATGAATCAGGAAATTGCAAGACTTTCTTCTATGCGTGAAGATGAACTGTTCGATGCTGCAAAAACCTTACAGGTACCATATGAATTAGTTCAGTATGTACATGAACATAAAAGATTACCAGTAGTTAACTTTGCTGCCGGCGGTGTTGCTACTCCTGCAGATGCTGCTTTAATGATGCAGTTAGGTGCAGAAGGTGTCTTTGTTGGTTCCGGTATTTTCAAGAGCGGAAATCCGAAAAAACGTGCTGCTGCTATCGTACAGGCAGTTACCAACTACACAGATGCAAAATTAATTGCTGAACTTTCTAAAGACTTAGGCGAAGCTATGGTAGGTATCAACGAAAGTGAAATTGAACTTTTAATGGCAGAAAGAGGAAAATAATATGACAGTTGCAGTTTTAGCAGTACAGGGAGCATTTATAGAACACGAAAAAATGTTAGAAAAATTAGGGGTAGATTGTTTTGAAATCCGTAAGGCTTCTGATTTAGACCGTCCATTTGACGGACTTATCCTGCCTGGCGGTGAAAGCACTGTAATGGGGAAATTATTACATAGTCTGAATTTATTTGATACATTAAAAGAAAAAATCTTAAACGGTATGCCTGTACTTGCTACCTGCGCCGGATTAATCCTGTTAGCAGAACATCTTACAGATGATGCTACCGTACATTTTGGCACCATGCCGGTTACCGTAAAAAGAAATGCTTATGGAAGACAATTAGGAAGTTTTTATACCGAAGAAGAATTTAAAGGTCTTGGAAAAATCCCTATGACTTTTATCCGGGCACCTTACATTGACAAGGTTTCTCCCGAAGCAGAAGTTCTGGCAACCGTAGACGGACACATTGTAGGTGCCCGCTACAAAAACCAGTTAGGAATTTCCTTCCATCCTGAATTAGATGAAAGCACTGCTATTCATCAGTTATTTGTTGATATGATAAAGGAAACTATTTAATTTCTATTTTCAATCTGCCAGTCGATAGGCTCAATACCATTGGCCTTCAAAAATTCATTTGCCTGGCTGAAATGTTTACATCCAAAAAATCCGCGGTATGCCGACAATGGACTTGGATGAGGTGCTTTTAACACAAGATGTTTTGGATTGGTAAGCATTTTTTCTTTCATCTGCGCAGGTCTGCCCCATAAGAAATATACAATTGGGCGGTCCTGCGCATTAACAGCTTCAATTACCGCATCGGTAAACTGCTCCCAGCCCTTTCCTTGATGGGAATTTGCCTGATGGGCTCTCACAGTCAAAACAGTATTTAACAAAAGCACTCCCTGGTCAGCCCATTTTTTTAAGTATCCATTATCCGGAATATAACAGCCACAATCATCCTGCAGTTCCTTGTAAATATTTTGCAGTGATGGTGGTATTTCCGGCTGGTCAGGCAATACAGAAAAGCTCAAACCGTGTGCCTGATGCTCATTATGATAAGGATCCTGCCCTAACAACAATACTTTTACTTTACTTAAAGGGGTAAAATGAAAGGCATTAAAAATATCATCTGCCGGCGGGTAAATTCTCACCCTGCTATATTCTTCCCTTACAAATTTATAAAGTTCTTTATAATATGGCTTTTTAAATTCTCCTTCAATGGCCTCCAGCCAGTCGTTACTTATCATTGACATTCTATTTTCCTCCATAAAAACAACTTGAAAAACAAAATGTCTTCCAAGTTGCTTACATTTACTATTTTATTACATTCTAACAGATACTTCTCTATCCTTCAAAAATTGCTTTAAATCTTTAATTTCCAACTCTTTATAATGGAATAAAGATGCCGCTAAGGCTGCATCTGCTTTTCCTTCTGTCAGTGCATCATAGAAATGCTCTTTGGTACCGGCACCACCGGAAGCAATTACCGGAATGGACACATTTTCTGCGATAGTTCTGGTCAGTTCTATATCATAGCCTGCTTTCGTTCCATCGCAATCCATACTTGTTAAAAGGATTTCTCCTGCTCCCATTTTATCTGCTTTCATTGCCCATTCTACCGCATCAATACCCACATCGATTCTTCCACCGTTTTTGTAGATATTCCATCCACTGCCATCTGCTCTGCGTTTCGCATCAATGGCTACCACTACGCACTGACGTCCAAATTTATCTGCTGCATCACTAATAAGTCGCGGATTGTTAATGGCAGATGAATTAATCGAAATCTTATCTGCACCTTCCCGCAACAACTCTTTAAAATCATCTACGGTTCTGATTCCACCACCTACAGTAAACGGAATAAAGACATTCTCTGCCACACGTCTTACCATGTCTACTACGGTCTTTCTGGCGTCAGATGAAGCAGTAATGTCCAGGAAAACCACTTCATCTGCACCAGCTTTATCATATGCTGCTGCTATTTCCACCGGATCTCCGGCATCTCTTAAATTTACAAAATTAATTCCCTTTACCACACGTCCGTTATTTACATCCAGACATGGTATGATTCTTTTTGTTAACATGTGCTGTTCCTCCTTGCAAGTACCTACAATTCAATAAAGTTTTTCAAAATGTGTAATCCCACTTCACTGCTTTTTTCAGGATGGAACTGACACGCAAACACATTATCTTTCTGCACTGCCGCATGAATTAAAGTACCATACTCTGTGGTAGCTTTTACGATTTCCTCTTCCTTTGCCTTTAAATAATAGGAATGTACAAAGTACACATATGGATTTTCCGGCAAGCCCTGAAACAACGGACATGACTTATCTACTTTAATATTATTCCAGCCAATCTGTGGAATCTTAAGTCCTGTATCCGGAATTCTTAAAATCTCTCCTTTTAAGATTCCCAGTCCCGGAACACCGTCGGACTCATCACTTCTCTCAAATAAAAGCTGTAAACCAACGCAAATTCCAAGAAACGGGGTTTTCTTATCCACTACTTCTTTGATTACAGGTGCAAGTTCGTACTTATGTAAGTTCGCCATTGCATCGCCAAAATTACCTACCCCTGGTAAAATAACTTTGTCTGCATTCAGAATTTTCTGTTTGTCCCTGGTAATTTCTGCTTCTTCTCCCAAATACAAAAGTGCTTTTTCTACACTCTTAATGTTTCCTGCATCATAATCAATAATGGCTATCATTCTGTCATGTCACCCTTTCTGCTTTACTCTACTTCTTCCACACCAAACTGTGATAAATCGCCTGAAGTTTCTTCTACATTTTCCTCTGGTTCTTCCACGGAATAACCAGCAGCCTTTACTACACTTCGCACTGTTTCTGTGTAATCTAATGCACTTAATCTATTATACCAATCTCTTGCCTGATTTGCATCAACGCCAAATACTACATTCAACTGTTCTTCCATCAATGCAAGTTCATCATCAAATGCCTGCTGAATTCCCAGTTCTTCTGCATTTTTCTTATACTGGTCATACTTAATGACTCCCATTATTAAGTCATTCAATGCCTCATCATATCGATTCTGTTCAATATGTGATAAATACATTTTGTATTTTGCTTCCAGTTTCATCATCACCCGAATTCTGTCATACAACTGCTTGTCTTCTTCTTTTACGTTTACTCCAAGAATATTTTCATAAGCTTCTTCATAATTTCTATTGATAAATAAACTGTCAGCTTTACTAATCTTTAACTGGTAATCAATTACTTTATGACTTAAAAGCACAAGCGCAAGAATAGACGCAGCCATAAGCATAATCAGAATAACCGGTTTTTTCGGAAGTGGCGGTTCCTTCGGTGCTATTTCTTTTACCTTTGGCGGTTTTTCTTTCTTCTTTTTCGCTTTTTTGCCTTTTTTACCGTCTTCGGCTTCTTGGTCTTCTTCACCTTCCTGACCCTTCTCGCCTTCTTTTCCTTTCTTCTTACCTTTTTTATCCTTTTTGTCTTTTTTCTTTTTCTTCTTTTCTTTTTCTTCTGCTTTTTTATCTTCTTCTTTTATTTCTTCTTCTACTTCTTTTATTATCTGCTCATTTTCATCGGTTTCTGCTTCTTGCTTTTCACCTTTCTTTTTACCAAACAGTTTTGCAAAGAATCCTTGCTTTTCTTCCTTTTCCTCTTTTTCTCCTGCTTCCTGCACAGGTGTCTCTTCTTCCGTTGGAGGTTCGCCAAACAATTCATCATCCGATATATCAAAATCGGTATCTTCATCTGATTTCAATAAATCCCCAATGTCCTTTAAATCCTCATCTTCCGACATCATGTTCAACAAGTCAAGAATACTGTCATCACCTTCCGCTTCCGTTGGAGATTCGCTTTCCGTTTCCTCCGGCTCGCCAACTTCAACTTCCGATTTTTCTAGTACGATTGGTGTCTCCTCTGCAACTGTCTCGAAATCTTCTTCCCGCATATCTGCCAACATATCATCCAATGATATTTCTGGCTCGAATTCTAATGGTTCTATGATTTCTTCTGCAGGTTCTTCCTCTTGTGGAACTTCTTCCTGCAATGCTTCCTCTTGCAACGGTTCTTCTACTGATTCCTCTGGTTCCGGCTCAGACTCTGTGCTTTCATTCGCCGCAAACATTGCCGCTATGGCTTCCTCACTCATCATTCCATTGCTTTCTTCCATCTCTGGTTCCAACACTGCTTCTTGAGGAGTTTCCTCTGGCAACGCTTCCTCTTGCAACGGTTCCTCTGGTAATGTTTCCTCTTGCAACGGTTCTTCTACTGATTCCTCTGGTTCCGACTCAGACTCTGTGCTTTCATTCGCCGCAAACATTGCTGCTATGGCTTCTTCACTCATCATTCCATTGCTTTCTTCCAACGGTTCTAGGGTTTCCTCTTGCAGCATTTCCTCCTGCGGTACTTCCTCCTGCGGCACTTCTTCCTGTGGTGCTTCCTCCTGCAACGGTTCTTCTACTACAGGTTCAGTTTCTACATCTCCTATACTTTCCATTTCAGCTAAAACATCATCCACAGACATTTCCATTGCCTGTTCTAAAGACAAACCTTCTTCTGCTGCTGGTTCCTCTATGTCATTTTCTAAAGGAATGATATTTTCTTCACTCTGTAACGCAGAGTCCAGTTCCCCAGTATCATCATTCTCCTCACCAGACGCACTTCTTAATAATTGATCTAAATAATCTTCTGTTGTGCTCATACCCTCACCTCTAATCATTTTTCGTCAGTACATTGATTATTTTTACAAATTACCTCAATGTCATATGCTATTCTTTAGTTTATCATATTTACATTGATAACACAATTCTATTTATTGAAAGAATTCTACCGGATTTTGCTTATATGCATAAGCTTTTCCCTTTAATTCCTCTGTAAATTGCGGATATTTTTCACTAATTCGGATAAAAACAGCCTTTTCATTAATGAAAGCAACTTTCTCAAATGCCCACCGAATAATCGAAGGATACTTAAAATCAGTTCCTAATTCTAATAAGCAAATCTTCTTATTTAAAGTCCCGGTAAGCCACATTCGATATTTTTCCCAACTTTTCATATAACCGCTTTCTAAATATTTTTCCTGCTCCACCGTGTTAAAAACAAGTTGTCCACCGCACTTTTCACAACAGTGAATTTTAATTTCTCCAAGCTTTTGCTCCGGTTTTTTAATTTCATTTATAATGCTGTTCACTATTGTTCCAGACTCTATTATACTGTCTTCACATCCATTAATGCATTGAAGTCTGCTCATACTTCCACATGGTGCGGTTATCTTATCTGCCGAAAAACTTGACTGAAATATTTTATCGTCCTCGTTTAATGTAACCACAAAATAATTCTTATCTTTCACCAACTGATATAAATGTTCATAGGCATTTTCCAATTTAATATCTTTGCAATTTTTGCAGCTATAGCTTCGCAAAAATGGTACTAGCCATTCCACTTCTTTACTTAATTCTTCTTTTTCTTTTTTTTTCTCAAAAATCTCCATGAGATTTTCATCATAATCAGTATATTGAAATCCATGACCAATACCAATCAATACACATTCTGCATCTTCTACTGCTTTTCTTATATTTTCCAATGTTATTCATTCCTTTTCTATTGCATTTTGGAAATTTATCACAATTGTGATTAAATTTTTAAATACTTAAAATAGAAAGGGGACATGAACTGTCCCCCTATATGGCACGTTTTATGCACCTTGCTGTTTTTTTATAAGCAATTTATCAATTTCTCTTACCAGATTTCCAATTTCAGGTTTTGCTAATTGGGCGTCCGCTCCCAACTGTTCTCCTTTTCTTCTCATTTCATCATTTACCAATGATGAGAAAATAATAACTGGTATTGTGCTTAACTGTGCATCGCTCTTAATTAACTTTGTAAGACGATGACCATCCATAACTGGCATTTCAATATCAGTAATAACACATCCCACTTGCTGTTCAATGTTACCTTTCCGTTTCATTTCAACAATCTTATCCCATGCCTCTTTACCGTTATTATTAATAATCAAATTTACATAGCCTGCTTTCTTTAGTGAATCTGTAATCAATCGATTCAGTAAAGGAGAGTCTTCTGCAATCACAATCGGAGTGTTTCTGCGCTCTCTTTCACCCAGCTCATCAATTTCAGACATTTTAAGTCCAGTTTCCGGACTAATATCTGTTACAATTTTTTCAAAATCAAGAATAATAATCAACTTATTATCCATTTTAATAATACCTGTAGATACTCCGGCTCCAGCTGCATTAATAGTCGCATCCGGCTTAATTATTTCTTCCCATGATACACGGTGAATTCCCAGCACCGAATCTACACGAAATGCAATATTTAGTTTATTGAAATTTGTAATAATCAACAAACCTTTTTCATCATTTTCCGGAAGACCTATACTTTTCTTTAAATTCACCACAGTAATCATTGTATCACGAGGCATAAAAATTCCTTCAATACTAGGATGGGAATTTGGCACAGGTGTAACTTTTTCATAAGTTAAAATTTCGCGAACCTTTGCCACATTAATCCCATAATGATTTCCACCCAAAGTAAATTCTAATACCTCCAGTTCATTTGTACCGTTCTCCAATAAAATCTTAGTATCCATTTTATTTCCCTCCTAATTGCACAAATTATGTAAAAACCCAAATCGAAACGCAAACCCTCATTATCTGCATTCTGTCTGACTTTCTTTTTATAAATAGTATTATAACATAAAGTTATCTAAAAATACAGAAAATTATGCACATTTTCCTATTTTTTTTGTGAAACATATCTGACTATTATACTCTTTTGCTATAATAACCGTTTCTGTTGCCGCTTTCCTTCTAACATACTATCTGAATTCCTAGTGAATAATCCAAAATTCGCCAAGTGAGAACACAAATATTTTCACCTGGCGAATTTTGGGTATAAAAAAAGATAGCTCATCAGCTATCTTCTATAAGGTATTATACCTTCAAAATTTCACATGGAATTCCAAGAACTTTTGGTCAAGCCCTCGACCGATTAGTAACAGTCAGCTGAATGCATTGCTGCACTTACACCTCTGTCCTATCTACCTCATACTCTATAAGGGGTCT
>JBGVOM010000030.1:0-7220 GCA_045126515.1 Lachnospiraceae bacterium | reverse complement strand
TGGCATAACAGTAAGTGTTGGTGTGTCATTTAATAAGATATTTGCAAAGCTTGGTTCTGATTATAAGAAACCCGACGCCATCACAACCATGTATAAGGATGAGTTTCAGACAAAAGCATGGAATCTTCCGGCTTCTGATTTGTTATATGTGGGAAGAAGTACAGACAGTAAATTACAGAAAATGGGCATTCATACCATAGGTGATATAGCAAGGGCTGATGAAAAATGGTTGAACAGTTATCTTGGTAAAATGGGAAGTATCTTGTGGGCATTTGCAAACGGCTATGATACTTCACCAGTAAGAAAAGAGAATACATCAGCTCCGGTTAAGTCAATTGGAAATAGTACAACCACTCCAAGAGATTTAGAGAATGACGAAGATGTAAAAATTGTATTGTATGTTCTTGCAGAGAGTGTTGCAGCGAGACTAAGAGAGAATGGTTTTCGTTGCAGGACGGTAGAAATCAGTATCCGTGATAATGAGCTGCATTCATACACAAAACAGACAAAGGTTTCAAATGCTACGAATATTACAAAAGAGATTGCTGATGCAGGATTCAGACTTTTTAAGCAAAGCTATAACTGGCAGAAGCCGATCAGGAGTGTTGGTATTCGTGGAGCAGACCTTGTGAATGATAACTATTGGGAGCAGCTGGATTTATTCCATAATGCAGAATTGAGAGACAAAATGATGAAGATGGATGCAGCGGTTGATGACATACGGAGACGATTCGGTTTCTACAGTATACAACGTGGACTGATGCTGGGTGACACGATTCTTTCGGCAGTAAATGCAAAGGAAGAGCATACGGTTCATCCACATGGTTACTTTTAAGAACGGTACATTTGGTGTAATACACTGATGTATTCGCAATTTGCATTGGAGGTAGAAATAATGCAGGAAAAAAGTTTATCGGAAAGACAGAAGGAGATATTGGCAGAGATTATCAAATTCAAAAAAGAATATGGTTTTTCACCGACGGTCAGGGAACTGTGCAAATTAGTTGGACTCAAATCAACATCAAGTATGGCAGCACAGTTAAGTAATCTAAGAGATTCAGGACATATCACATGGATAGAATCAATGCCAAGAACAATAACAGTTGTGGAGAAAGGAGTGGCTGAAGCATGAATACGAATAAAGTGTATGTGGATGTGACTGCTGTGTTTAGTAAAGAGGGACAGCTGAAGCCGGTCAGTGTTAAATGGCAGGATGGACATATTTATGAGATACAGCGAATTACAGATATCAGGCGTGCTGCCAGTCTAAAGGCTGGCGGTGTAGGAATGAGATATACCTGTATTATAGATGGAAAAGAAAGCCATTTGTTCTATGAGGATAACAATATGTGGTTTGTAGAGGGAAGAGCCGGAGCCTGATTATGTACGATGGTATGTAATCAGTTGGCTTCGAGATCAGCATATGCAGGGGCATACAAAGTATGCGTCGGAACTCCCGGCAGGAAGAAGACTTGCAAAGGTGATTTCCCTTTCCTTTTCAAGTACAAAATGAAACTTGTTGATTTTGTATTGTAAAGGAGCAGACTGAGATGGATAAAGATAAAGTATTTGAAATTAGATGTAAAAAATGTAATAAATTGATGATGGAATATTATTCTTGTGGAAATGACTCTATTATTGCATTACAAAATATTGGAATTAAGTGTGGTAGATGTAAAAGAGTTATGATAATTAAAAAATACACAGAAGGAATGATGAAAGAAAATATTAAAGAAAATAAAATCTTCAAGGTTTAGTAATATGTGGGGAGAAAGACACCCCACATAATTATTGTTACTCATTAAGCTCATTTGGAATATGAAATTGTTGAATTTCTTTGGCAATGATACTTGCCTTTGAATCATTTCCTACTTCAATTTGAGCCAATGAATATGATTCGTTTCTTAATAGTAATAGGACTTTTTTTAGCTCTTTTGGAGTCATTGTTGTTTTTGGGTTTTGCTCAATAATTGCTTCTGGGATTACATAATATGGTCGCAAATGTAAGTTCAAATGGTCTTCAAAATCATTACAGAACCTTGCTATTTCAGGATTTGATTTCATTGAATTTAACTTATCCTCAGAAATAATTATGTTATTAACGTTTAATGATAGTAACCCTAAAATGTACTTGTGGTATTGCTTGGGTACCTCATTTCGAAAAATTACCATCTTTGATATAAGTGGAAGTTCTTGATTCCCGGTAGCTGATGTCAATACAACTGCTTCTCGATAATACATAGGGGCATTGTAGAAGACTTGGTGATCAAACATAACTGTATAGTATTTTCCGTGCTCAGATACAAAGTTAATGAAAATGTTATTTGTTCTGGTTATGTGTATAGGAATACCATGTAAATGAGAATCGCAATTTACTTCTTTACCATCAACATGCGTTGTTTGATTATGAATAATCATTTCTGCGGAAGTATAGTTATTTTTGTTTTCAATTTTTATTGTACACTTGACTAAAGAATCATTTTTTCTTAGAGTGTCTTGTTTATTTGAGTCAGCATTTGTATCCGTTGCATATGCTGTGCGGAGCATGTATCCAGTAAAGTTACCTAAATAGAACTGATCTGTAAGTGCTTTGAAATCAGAAGTGTACATAGCATATTCAGGCAAAATTGCTTGGTCTTCTGGAAGAGCAAGCACATATGAAAGATTAACATTAAAAAGTTTACATAATTTGACAACCATTGTGACATCTATTGAGGTACTGTCTAGAGTGGGATTAAATATTTTTTGTAACGCTGAAATTGCAAGTGTATATTCACCTTTTTCCTCAAACATTTTGTGAATGGCATATGCAGTAAGTTCTTTTGTGATTCCAGTGTCATGTTCATATTTTTTTTTAGCATCACATAATTTTCTTTTTATTAGTTTTATGTGATTAATAGAAAAAAAAGCTAAATTATCTTCATTACTAGATGATTTACTCATATTATATAGCTCCTTTCTTGTTTTATAAGGTTATTTATATATTAGCACAGAATAAAATGTTCTGCAAACAGGTTGATAATAATACATATATGTTAGTGCAGAGGTCGAAAAATGAGCGTAGAATATAATTAATCTAAGACAGGAGGTAAAAAGGATGCATATTAGGGAAGCTATTTGTTGTAAATCTTGTGGTAAAAAGTTGGGATTTTATTGTGGAGGTGAGTTATGTATTGAAATAAAGTGTCATAGATGTAAAAGGATAAATTGGTACAGAATAATTTATAAATAAAAAGTAAATAGAGCCCACCTGATAAGGGCACATCGTAAGATGGAAGCACCAGAGACGCAGGGGAAAGAAACCAGTTATTAGCTGGACTTTCTCTTGCGTCTTTTTTTGCAACTAGGGTGGGAGTACATTTCTGAGTTTCTTTCCAGTGGGTGTAGGAAAGGAACAAAACATAATGTATAATATTGAAGAAAGTGCAAAGAGATTAAAGGAATTAAGAAGGAATAAAAAAGTAACACAGGAACAAGTGGCAAATGATTTACAGATATCAGTTGATACAGTAAGAAAGAACGAACAGGGTGTTAGAGGATTATCAATTGATATAGCTGAACTGTATGCAGAATATTATGAAACTAGCATAGATTTTATTATAAGTGGAAAAGTGGAATTGAATAATCAAATGTCGGAAATGTTGAAAAAATATCCAACAGATAAGCAAAATATGGCATTAAGAATCTTGAAAGGCATATTAGAAAATTTGGAATAACGATAGTGAAGGAGCAAAATTATGGCGAGACATATAGATGGATTATATTTGATTACAAAAGAATATGAACAAAATAAAAATGTTGAGGATTGCTATCATAGATTGGCGGGATTGTGCGATGCAATAATGAAAATAGATGACTTCCCTTTTGATTTGGATCAATTTACTGTAGATGAGAAGGGAAAATTTATTAACAAATTTATTGAGATATTGGAAAGCGATAAGCCTTACATAAAAAACATTTGGGAAGCAAAAGCAGGAAAAAAACTTCCCAATAAAAAGATATGTTATACATTAAAAAAAGAGGATGTTGATAACACATTAGATTCATTAATGAAAGCTTTTATGCGTTTTGGTTATGAGTATTATGGTAATAAGTCGTTCATTCCAAATTTGAATCTATGCAGCAGGGAAGAACTTACACGGATTATGGCAGAAGAGTCTTCTGGATATAGATGGGAAATAAGACATACCAATGATTTCCAAAAAATCAGATTTGAAAAATGTTATAAATCTTATATGAACTATTTTAATAGTTTTATCGGTCGTATGGTGGAACATAGACGGTTAGGATTTCATAATCTGCTGGAAAATTTATATGTTCTTTATAAGGCACTGTATTCATTTGCTGATATATATTTTCAATCAGTACTGTATTTACTGATAGATAACCCGTCTATAAACAAAGCAGATAAAATAATAAAGATGCAATTATTGGTTAAACATGCAGAAGAATTAGAAACAACTTTTGCTCCATGCACTGATAAAGCAGAAAAGAATAATATTTTTGATTCATTTGCAGTTTATATTATGTACCTTGATTACAGAAATACTTGCAGAAATGTAATTGAGATACAGGAAATTTTATCTTTGCAAATGGAAAACAAATCATATGTTGCTGTAGTTGACGAAGAATATCAGTGTAACGAAAGATGGATAAATGAAATTGAGACTAAAAAGGAATTACGAAGAATTATTTTAGAGGGAAAAGTGGAAAAAGAAGAACGATTTAATAAAAATATGGAAGATGTACAGCATTTGATGATTTTATTAAACTCTATTACAGGAAGAGAATTGGGAGCAGAATATCTACAGCATGTGAAAGTAGTATATAGAGAAATAATAGAAGATACTTTGAAGTATAATAATAAACAGTCTCGTACCATCATGAGAAATATAGAGAATAAAGAAATTCCTTATTTTGATTCAGAGAGAGAATCGTATTTTATTAGAGAAAAAATAAGTAGGGGATTCATGAGGGAGAAGGGATATGCTGAAGAGTATATTTTGAAAAATAAACTTCAAAAATCATTTTATAACACAGTTTTAAAATTGTTTTCTTCATATGATGAAGTACGAATTGCAAAGGATGCAAGACGATTATATGGTAAATATGCAAGAGAATTACTTAATGTATTAGAATAACAGCCCCCATTTTTTGAAAAATACATTCAATATCAAAAGGTTCTGGAAAATGATATGCTTATCGCAGAGCACAGCTCCGATAGGTGCTTTTCCGGGAAAGACCTTTCGTATAATCGAAAGGATAATTGCAATGTATAATTTAAAAGAGACTGGTAAGTGCGTCAAGAATTTAAGATACAATATGACGCAGGAAGAGTTAGCAACAGAATTATTTATTTCTGTAGAAACTATTAGAAAGATAGAGCAGGGAAGAAAAGGAATGTCAATTGATGTTCTAATTTTACTTGCGGATTACTTTGGTGTGTCGACAGATTTTCTGTTGGGTAGAAGCAGCGAAGTAAATGATTATAAGAAATTTATTCATCGCTTAAAAAAGGAAATGGATAAAGTGATAAATAATGAATTGAATATGTAATTGGTACTTAGAGTCCTAGCAGTTGTGCGGATAGCGCCCACGACTGCTGGGATTTTTTTTTGTAGAATTTAATCAAGGTTGATGACCTAAGCGAAATCAGGAGAAGGCGCTTGCCGAAGGTAAGAGCAAACAAATACTGATGAAGCAGTTGGAAGTAACCGTTTGCACCTTGACAATTGAATAGGACACGCATATCCCGCGATTTTCTATTTCGCCTTATTTCAATTTATTTGGAAACAGGGTGGCAGAACCCCATTTCGTGCGAAGATGTACCTGATACTTTGATGATTATGAGAAACATGAAGTATTCGCCTATGAAGGTGCCGAGCAGAGGGTTGTGCCTACTGGTGTAGCAGCCAGAGATAATGAGATAGATGGCGCACCTGTATTTCAGCAGAATGCATTTATAGAAAGTGTGGCTCACTTTTTCGCAAGTCCTTGACGGGCATGGATACTACGAAGTGATTGCAGCTAGCATAGGATATGTTACCCAGCCGGGGGATGAGTCAGAGAGACTTGAGAAGATATTGGAAGGTTTTGCTTTCCACATTGTCTTCTCACACAAAGGGATTTAGCTTTTTCAACCTGTGCCACATTTTATCGGACCAACAGACAGTGAATGAGAGTTAAGTCCCTTTATGTGAGGAGATAATATCGCGCGAATATCAAATCAAACATAGGGAAATATCAGGGAGATTTCCCAACAGATCTAAACAATATTTATTTAGTGAAGGAGATTATTACGATGAATAAAGCAGTAATTTATATCAGTGGAACAACAAATGAAACAGTAAACAACATGATTGTGGAAGTGCTTGAGAGATACTGTGAGAAGCATGAGTATGAGATTGTTGCCCTTCTTGGTGAAAATTCCCAGGCGGGTATGAGTATGCCGATGAAATATTCGTTTATCGGTATGGCAGAGGTTGAGGATATTGATGCAGTTGTAACACTTTCCAGTGCTATGGTTGGTACAACGGATAAAGAGGTAATGGAGACCATCGAACTGCTTGCTCATTTTGGAATTACCGTTGAAACGGCAAAGGAAGATATGGATAAGTATTATGATGCACTGAACAGTGATGGATACTGTGGCTGTAATGACTGTAACACTGATGATTCAGACCTCGTTGAGGAGTTAGATAAAATTTTCCGTTCCGGAATAATGTCACAGCAGAATTAAGGAGGCAGTTATGGAACAGACAGGAACAAATCAGTGCCTTGTATTTGTTGGCAGCATGGAAAACCATGTTGCCGACAGAATGGAAGACTACGCAAAGCAGAATGACTTGAAGGTCGTTGATACTGTTTTCAAGGATGACAGAGCCATAGATAAGCTCACTTACTATATAGAAAGAGAAGGGATCATCTGTGTTCTTGTTAGAAGTATCTGGGATATTTCAACGGATAGAGAAACGGTAAAAAGCATTATGAAGCTGGCAGCCGAGCACAATGTCAGCATTAATGAAGAGAACAGAGGCTTTGCACCTGCTACGCTTGTCTGGGACGGTGGCGCCGGGTGTTAGGCTGTATCATTTATCCATCAGAGACCACAGTGATCGATGAGAAAGGCAGTCGTGTGGTCTCTTGTCCTACAGAGGACGAAGCAAGGGAATATATCAGAGAACAGGAAGGAAGTGAATCTGATGGAAATTAAGAGAGGC
>JBGVOM010000029.1:0-8985 GCA_045126515.1 Lachnospiraceae bacterium | reverse complement strand
ATTTGGGCTTATTCAGGTATGCCCAAAATCTGATGATCTATGTCAATTCAGAAACAATTCTGAATACTGACCGTTTTTCTCTCCTTATATAGGGGAGAGTTATCCACAGGAACTGATAAAATCATTTATCAATTACCTATTCTAATAATTGTTTATGCCATAAATATAATCAATCTTTTTCTTTTTGTCAAGGAATTTTATCTTGTCTTTCCAATCCATAACCTTCTAAATCTTCTATCAACTGCTCTGTTCTTAACTCTGCACCTTCTGTGGTCAGATGAAGAAAAGAGTTATAAAAATACTTATAATCAAAAAAGTAATCTCTATAATCTGATATAACCGGACAATCTAATCGTTCTGCCAATTTTGCTTGAAACTCCACAAAATCTTCTTTCGGCGGAGTATATTCTCCTTTTCCGATAGGATAACCCGCCACTACCATAGTAGCTCCTCGCTCTACCAGATACTCATTTAATTCATTCAAACGGTTAATGCAAGTATCATTCATTTCCGGCAAGGACTGTTCCTTAAATTCAAAAGTACCCTCTTCCCTTGGGTATGCCACGTCTCCGTATTCATTGAAGGCATCTCTGGAATAACAAGCATCGGTTTCTGCATTATAATTTTTGGCTGCTTCCTTACTAATCAGTCCAAGTCCCCAGATAACAGAAGCCTTTTTCATATAAGTAGGCAGCCCCACACACATGGATGTGATATCCTGTCTGTTTACCAGACCCCAAAGCTCCGTGTGATTTTCTAATGTAATCCACGCCAGTTCCACATCGTCTATCTTTCCATCATCTGCAAAGGTGTGATGACAGATGACATAAATATCACCTTCCTGTACATTCATTTTTGCCATATTCTCATGAAAAGCATTATCTAACCCGCCATGCAAACCCATATTCACCACCGGCATGCCATAGGCTTCTTCAATTAACTCAGACTGAAACCCAAAAGATACATTTGAATTTCCAATCAATACGATTTTCGGTCCCTCAATACTTTTTAACCGCTGTGCTTTATCCAAAAGGGATGCGTTATAACCATCCGAATACTGCGGTGATATTACAGCGAAAAAAGTCCAGGTGATCGGTACTAAAATCACCGCTAAGATAAGCAAAAACAGCACTATTTTCTTTATAAATTTTTTCACAGTATGCCTCCCTTTCTAAAACTGAAAATATATAAATTCCTGTCCTGAAGTTACCGGAATATTAAATATCAGGAATATAATAAATACCACATAAATAGCCCAGCGAACAGCTGCTTTCTTCTTTCCAAGGCAGGAAAGCACATCTTTTTTCAAAGACATATAATCATATATAGCAAGAAGCGCTACACTAATGATCATACCAAGAAGTGTCAGCTTATCTATATTAAGATACACATCAATCTGGCTTATATACTGCATAGGATTTCCTATCCCCTGAAACATATGGGTGAGTACATAAAAAGCATCACTGATATTTTCTGCCCGGAAGAAAATCCACGCAAAAGTCGCAAATACAAATGTGAAAAGAACAGAGAGCCACCATTTTGCTCCGCCCTGCTTTTCATTTTTTCTTCTGTTTTTATTTTTAAATAAAAATTTTTCAATTACTTGTGCAAAACCATGAATACCGCCCCACACCACATAGGTCCAGTTGGCACCGTGCCACAGTCCACTAATGAGAAATGTTGTCATAAGGTTAAATGCATTTCTTGCTTTGCTTACACGATTTCCTCCTAATGGAATATAAATATAATCTCTTAGCCAGGAAGAAAGTGAAATATGCCATCTCGACCAAAAATCCTTCACCGAAGTAGCAAAGTATGGACTATTAAAATTTTGCATAAGGTCAATTCCGAACAATCTTGCAGTTCCAATAGCAATATCAGAATACCCTGCAAAATCGCAGTAAATCTGTATAGAAAACAAGATGGATGCTACAAGTAACGGAAAACCTTTGTAAAGTCTCAAGGAATCATACACCGTGTCTACAGAAACCGCCAAGGTATCTGCAATCACAATTTTCTTAAAAAATCCCCATGCCATAAGCCTTATGCCAGAAACTGCTTTTTCATAATCAAACTTATGTTCTTCTACTATCTGTGGCATTAAATTTTTGGTACGCTCAATAGGTCCTGCCACTAACTGCGGAAAAAATGAAATAAACGTTGCATATTTTCCAAAATTTTTTTCTGCTTTTACCTCTCCGCGATACACATCGATTACATATCCAAGGGTCTGGAATGTATAAAAAGAAATCCCCACCGGAAGCAGCAAATTCAATGTAATCGGGTGCACTTGTATAGTAAAAAGATTCAATATGTCTGCAATACTTTCACTGGCAAAATTAAAATATTTAAAGAAAAACAAACACCCTAAACTTGCCACCATGGTAGACACAATAAGGATTTTCTTCTTTTTTACACCTTCTGCCCGTTCCAGGCCCAGGGCGCAGGCATAAGAAATAAACGTGGTGAACAAAATTAAAACTACATATTTCACATTCCAGCTCATATAAAAATAATAGCTGGAAATCAATAAAATCACCCATCTCCATTTATGCGGAACTGCCCAGTAAACCAGAAATACAATAGGCAGAAAAATTGCAAATGACAAGGAATTAAAAAGCATAACGTCTCTCCAATCTATCTTTTTTCACAATACGCAAAACAATAGAAAGTCCCTTGGTGAACTTTCTATTGTTCTAGATTATATCATATGTATTGTTTTTTTTCTACTGTGAATATTCTTATTCAAGTACCTTTTTTAATCTATTCCCTGCAGGCAGGCTCCGCCACTTTCCAACACACTACCATCCCGCTTTACAAAAACAGCCTCTATTCCTTCTGTTTTTTCAATCAATTCCATTCCTTTTTCGCTACCCAAAAGAACGCAGGAAGTACTCAGTGCGTCTGCCATGGTAGAGGAATCGCCGATGATTGTCACAGATTCTAAGTCACTTTCCGAAGGTGCACCCGTAGTCTTATCTATAATGTGATGATATATTCTTCCTTCAAACTCAAAGTATCTTTCATAAATTCCAGAAGAAACTACTGTTTTATCCTTCACTTTTACACTGCCTATCACTTGGTTCCTGTCAGCAAACGGTTTTTGTATACCGATATTCCAGTCACTGCCATTCTTTTTACTGCCAATTACTTTAATATTGCCGCCCAAATCAATCATTGCTGAGGTTACGCCACGGGCTGTTATTAATTCTTCTAACTTATCTGCTATAAACCCTTTTGCAATACCACCAAGGTCAATCTGTGCCTTAGTATCTTTTAGGCGGACTTTCTTTCCATCTATTTCTATCAACCGATAATTAACATGGCTTTTTGATTCTTCAATTTCTGTCTGTGATGGCAGTTCTCCTTCATTATCTCTCACATGCCATATCTCCGTCAGGGGAGCAATGGTGACATCAAACATTCCATCTGTCAATTCCGAATACCGGATTGCCTCACTTAAAAGCTCTGCGGTATCTTCCGACACTTCCACCCATTTGCCTTCTGCATGATTAATATTCCATATATCACTGCCCTCTATGGTTTTACTCAGCATTTTCTCATATTCGTCACAAAGAATAAGGCAGTCCTCCATGACTGCCTTATCTTCTGTGTCGTATATATTGATTGTGATTATGGTGTCAAAAAAAAGCTTCTGTTCACAGTAATCTTTCTTAATGCTGCACCCCGTAAGAAGGGATACAACAATGGAAAAAATAAATACCACTTCAATATATAACTTCTTCATTTCATTTTACCTGACTATAAAATAATCTTTACAGGGCATTTTTCTGCACATTTACCACAGTTTGTACATTTTTCCGGGTCAATGTGTGCCACATTATCAGTTACGGTAATCGCACCAAACTCACATACTTTTTCGCACATCTTACAGCCAATACAGCCCACCTGGCAGCCTTTTTTCACATCCACACCTCTGTCTTTGGAGCTGCATTGTACCAGATGTTTTGTTTCCTTTGGTACCAGTTCTATTAAATTCTTCGGACATTCTGCAATACATTTCTTACATGCTTTACATTTCTCAGAATCTACTTTTGCCACGCCATCTACAATATGAATGGCATCAAATGGACATACCTTTACACAGGAGCCAAATCCAAGACAGCCATAATTACATGTCTTCGGACCACCATTTGGTACAAAGCTAAGCATTTTACAGTCTTCCACGCCATAATATTCATAGTCCATTTTCGTCTTATCACAGGTTCCAGCACATTTTACAAAAGCTGTCATAGGTTTTCCTTCTCCGGCAGACACACCCATAATTGCACCAATTTTTTTAGCACAGGCATCTCCACCAACCGGACACGCAGATACTTCTGCTTCACCTTTTACAATAGCTGCTGCAAGACCATCACATCCTGCATATCCACAGCCACCGCAATTGTTTCCCGGCAGCTCTGCTCTTACCGCTATTTCTCTCTCATCTACTTCTACTTTGAATTTTTCACCTGCTATGCCAAGGAAAAGTCCAAGCACAAGACCAATCACTGCAACAATCACTGCAGCCATAATAATTCCGGTTATATTCATACTCGCACCCTCCTATATCAATCCTGAAAATCCAAAGAATGCAATTGCCATGAGACCTGCTGTGACAAGAACAATCGGCATACCCTGAAATGATTTTGGAACATCGTTATATTCCATACGTTCTCTCAAGCCGGCAAGAATTACAATTGCAATTGTAAATCCTACAGCTGTGGCAAATCCATTCACAATACTTTCTACGAAATTGTATTCTTTCTGTACGTTTGTAATAGCCACACCTAATACAGCACAGTTAGTTGTAATCAACGGAAGATAAACACCTAAAGATTGATATAAGGAAGGCATGGATTTCTTTAAAAACATTTCTACAAACTGAACCAATGCTGCAATTACAAGAATAAATACAATTGTTTTTAAATAAGTAAGTCCTGCTTTTTCCAATATAAACGTATAAATTAAGCTTGTAACAGCAGATGAAATAGTCAAAACGAAGATAATTGCTCCCCCCATCCCAGCGGCTGTATCAATTTTTTTCGATACTCCAAGGAATGGACAAAGTCCAAGAAACTGGCTTAACACAACGTTATTTACTAATGCGGAACCGATTGCTATTAAAATTAATTCTGTCATTTACTTCGCCTCCCCTTCTATTTTTCCGGTACATCCTGTATTTTGGCAGGACATGCATCCTTCACCACAACGGCTGACAGGTGCTTTTGTACCTTTTTTATTTCGCGCTTTATTCTGTATTGCTGTTAAGGCTGCAAGAACAAAGAAAGCTCCCGGTGCCAGTATAAAAATGGTAATTCCTTCATAAGAGGAAGGGAGAATCTGTGCGCCAAAAATCTGACCTGCGCCAAGAAGCTCTCTCACAATACCGATACAAGTAAGTCCAAGGGTAAAACCAAGTCCCATACCAATTCCATCGAAAACAGATTCTACCGGACCGTTCTTAGATGCATAGGATTCTGCACGTCCTAAAATAATACAGTTAACAACAATCAACGGAATATAAATACCAAGTGCTGAATACAAACTTGGAATAAATCCTTCCAATAACAGTTCTACTAAAGTAACAAAACTTGCAATAATTACAATGTATGCCGGAATTCTGACCTTATCCGGAATCACTTTACGCAGTAAAGAAATAATAAGGTTCGACATAACTAAAACCACCGTTGTAGTAAGTCCCATACCAAGTCCATTCATAGCAGATGTTGTAACCGCCAAAGTAGGACACATACCAAGCATCAACACGAAGGTGGGATTTTCTTTGATTAAACCGTTAAATAAACGTTCCATATATTTATTCATGTTAGTTACCTCCTTCTGTTGCCTTGAAATATTCAATACCTGCATTTACACCATTGGTAACTGCATTTGTGGTAATAGTCGCACCACTGATGGCATCAATCTGATTTTCTGCTGTAGCACCGGTTTTCGTATACTCAAATTTATCTGTCTTTTTACCTGCATACTGAGATTTAAATGCATCCTCTGTAGCTTTCATACCAAGTCCGGCGGTTTCACTAATAGAAAGCATTTCAATCCCTGTTACGGTTCCATCACTCAGCATACCCATAGTGAAAGAAATGTCACCGCCATATCCTTCACTGGTCACCACGGTATACACATATCCTATTTCCTTGCCGGAAGCATCTAACGCTACTGCCGCGCCTGTAATTTCCTGTGCAGAATATCCAGCGGCTGCCGGAATATCCACGCCATTAGTACCTTCTATCTCAAGTTCTTCAAAACTATCTGCATCCGAAAGTACCGTCTTATATGCCTCCTGTTTTGTCAGCTCCTCCTGCTTTGCAATAGGTTCTTTTGTAATTTCATAAACACCACCGAGAGCTAAGCCGGAAATCATGGTAATAGCGGTTAATACAAGTGCATCTTTTACTATTTTATTCATTTCCACTTACCTCCTTTTTCTCTGGTCCAAACGGCTTTGGCATTGTTACTCTTTCAATCAGAGGAACTAACAGGTTACTAAAGATAATGGCATAAGAAACTCCTTCTGCGGAACCGCCGAATAAACGGAAAATTCCTGTCAGCACACCAAGAATAATACCATACACAATCTGACCTTTCGCGGTAATCGGTGAGGTAACGTAATCTGTCGCCATAAAGAAGGCTCCTAACATCAATCCACCACCTGCTAAGTGCGCCACAATATAGGATACATCAAAACCATGTCCTCCAAAAATCGTAATAAATACCACAAAGGACAGAATATAACTTGCAGGTATCTTTAAGTCAATCACTCCCATAATCAGAAGGATCGCTGCACCAAACAATAATGCAACAGCACTAGTTTCACCAATGGTTCCGGCAGTACGTCCCAAAACCATATCCAGCAAATTTACACTTTCGCCATTTTTTAATAATGCAAGTGGTGTTGCTGTAGAAACACCATCATATGTAAAGTCTGTCATTCTTCCGGTAAAAGAAATTAACAGGAAACATCTTGCAGCCAGTGCCGGGTTCATAAAATTCTGACCTAATCCACCAAAAATCTGTTTTACAACAACAATGGCAAAAATACTTCCCAAAGCTCCCATCCACCATGCTGCTTTCGGCGGCAGGTTCAAAGCTAACAAGAGCCCAGTCAACGCTGCACTGTAATCACCAATGGTCACTTTTTTGTGCATTAATTTTTCATATACAAATTCTGCGATTACTGCAGTTCCTGTACAAACTACCACATTCATCAAAGCATTGACTCCGAAATTCCAGATACCAACTGCTGTGGCAGGAAGTAAAGCTATAATTACCATCAACATAATATTAGACGTTGTTATTTTACTTCTAATATGCGGTGATGATGACACATGTTTTAAATCACTCACAATATTCACCTCTCATTTTATTTTTTACGGTTTGCAAGAACCATTTTTCTCATAGACTTGATGGACTGTGTAAGTGGTCTTTTTGCAGGACAAATGAAGCTACAACATCCACACTCGCAACATTCCATACCATTATTCTTCACAAACTTTTCTTCTTCTGAATGTTCTGCATAATCAGCAAGTCTTGCCGGTACCACACGTCCGGGACATACTTCTACGCACTTACCGCAGTTAATGCAAGCAGTTGGTTCATATTTTGCCACTTCATCTTCGGTAAGACATAACAATGCAGAAGATGTTTTCGTTACAGGAACGTGAATATCAAAGATACCAAATCCCATCATTGGCCCACCGGAAATTATTTTCGCCGGCTCTTTCTTAAAGCCACCCGCTTCTTCAATTAACTCTGCATAGTCCGTACCTACACGTACAATAAAGTTCCTCGGGTCTGCAACAGCATCCCCTGTCACTGTTACAATTCTGTGCATCAGAGGTTTTCCTTCCACTACCGCATGATATACTGCCACAATAGTATCTACATTATTTACCACGCAGCCGGCATCTGCCGGAAGCATTTTGGAATTGATTTTTCTTCCGGTAGAAGCATAAATCAACTGGCGTTCTGCCCCTTGCGGATACTTTGTCTTTAATGGTTTTACAGTAATACGTTCTTCTTTTTCTGTAAGCTTTTCTAAAAGTTCAATACAATCCCTTTTGTTATCCTCCACAGCCAGAATCCCTTTCGCATTGTCGAAAAGTCTTAAAATAATTTTTAAACCTTCCACCAGCTTTTCTGGTTCCTCTAACATTCTGCGATAGTCAGAAGTCAGATAAGGTTCACACTCGGCACAGTTTGCCACCACATAATCAATTTTTTCCGGTTCTTTCGGAGAAAGCTTTACATGAGTAGGAAATCCTGCGCCACCCATACCTACAATACCAGCTTCCTTGATAATCTCTCTGATTTCATCCTTTGTAAGCTCTGTATAAGGTTTGTGCTTAGGATATTCAACAGTTTCATATTTCCCATCGTTTTCAATTACGATGGACATTACATTGTCACCTACTGTCACTCTCCTTGGCTCGATTGCCTTCACAGTACCTGACACACTGGCATAAATCGGTGCCGATACAAATCCCCCTGCTTCGGCTATCTTTTCTCCTTCCAGCACATGCTGACCTTTTTCCACAATCGGCTTCGCCGGTGCCCCAATATGCTGGGATAAGGGATAGATTAAATCACCCTTCGGCAAAATTTCCTTGATTGGTTTATCTTTGGATAAATTCTTACCATCATAAGGGTGTATTCCGCCTTTAAATGTTGATAATCCCATGTTCTAACCTTCTTTCTGTATTTTTGTGCTTCTTTTACATAGACAACTCTATTGTACTATTTTTTTCAGTAAATTACTACATTTGTTCTCCAAAAAAAACTATAAAATTACAAAAAAATGTTTTATACTGATATAAGAAAACATAGGTAATTGCGAAACTCGCTAAGCTCGTTCGCAATCTTGAATTAAAACAGGGAAGCCTTCGTGCGGAGCACGAAGGCCAGGATGAAAAGAGGATAACTACCAGTTTTAGGCGCACTTTAATAAGCCATAGGCTTTATGGA
>JBGVOM010000028.1:0-19541 GCA_045126515.1 Lachnospiraceae bacterium | reverse complement strand
ATTTGGGCTTATTCAGGTATGCCCAAAATCTGATGATCTATGTCAATTCAGAAACAATTCTGAATACTGACCGTTTTTCTCTCCTTATATAGGGGAGAGTTATCCACAGGAACTGATAAAATCATTTATCAATTACCTATTGTTATTAAACACAAAAAACACTCGTCTAATTATATTTTTACCACTTTTCTAACCATCTTTTTTAATTTAATCCCTACTGAAGATTGTTTAATATTTGATACAAAAAGTTCTCTTTTTATTCTAGTACTTTTGACTGCTACGCTAAAACCATTTTTTTTATAAACTTCAATGAACTTCTCATAATCTTTGTGAGGAGTACATGGTTTTCTTAATTGGTCGTTCCCTTCTATGGCTTCTCCTATTGAGCGTTCCTCCATATAAAACCTATCACTGCATTGTTCCAAGACTTTTTTTCCTTTATCTGTATTGACTAATGCAACTGATATTTTTCCCTCATATTTGTTTTTCAACGTACTTCGGTCAAGCCCCCAAAAATCTCCAATTGTTATATCTGAAACTCTTTCGTTTCTTGCATATTCACATTCGTAACAATTATCTCGCTGAATTAAGCCACTTAAAAAAGCATAAAAATATAAATCTAAGATATGCATTTTACTATATATTGACTCTTCACACACATTTTCATAAAGTTTCAAATAATAGTCATCCCTTCCACGAAAAGAAGCTTTAACTATTTTTTTATTAGGAAAAAGTTCTTTTGCATATGTTCTCAGATATTCTATAGGCGGCGTCCCATGACAGATTAAATCAATTGTCGTCAGATTTGAATACTCATTCTGTAAATATCCTCTTAGTCCTGCAATCTGACATGGTGTTCCTACATAAAGCACCTGTTTTCCTTGGTCTAATTGTTGTTTTGCCTTTTTATATGACTCTCCGGTAAAAGCCTGCACATATTTAGAAGATTTAAAATGTTCTAGTTCCTCCTCTGTTTCAGCCATTTTAATTTCTAATTCTAACTCCTTCTTTTCATTCCAGTCTGTTCCAAATACAACTCCACCATTGGATATGAAATATCGACCGATTCCCGTTGCCACACCTCCTGATGCACATTCCTCTCTGTCCTTTTCATCCCTTGCCCATATAGCATAACATTTTTGTGGAAAGACAAGCTTCTTATTTTCATTCTCAGGACAAACCTTTTGGCAAAGCCCACAATCTACACACTTATTTTTTAAAATGGTAGGGACTGTCTTTCCTGACTTGTCTGTATCGACAACAATCGCCTCTTTAGGGCATATATTCTTACATGCAAAACAGCCTGTACATTTATTATTTTTACATATTTCCATATTTTTGCGTCACTCCCTTCTTAAATTATCAGAGTAAAAGTATCCTTTTCATTTATACTCTCTCCAATATTATATACTTCTAACTTTTTACTCCTGCTAGGAAAAATTTTATACCTTTAATTTTTGAAACCACTAAAATAAATAAATATGAAATTCCAAACACTAAGACCGGTGAAATTAATAAATCTCCTACCGGGGTAATTCCGCTGTTATTTATATAAGCTTTGACCACGTTTCTGACAAGAAAATGAACCAAGTAAATCCCAAATGATAATTTCGAAATATGTATGATTATTTTATTTATCTTATCAGAAAGTTTTTTCGTTTCATAAATTTTTTTTAACAATAAAAAAATGCTTATAGAAAATAATACTATATTAGGTGACAAAAAACCATGAAAATATGAACTCGCACTGTCTATATACTTTTTATCGTAAGCATACAAAATAGCAGTTATAGCCCATGTAAAACCGATTAATATTATTTCAAAACTCTTAGAAAATCTTATCTGTCTTTTTGATAATTCATACCCTAAAATATAATACCCCCAATATCCCCCCAATAGATTGAGATTAACATACTCCGGAAGTTGAAGTATTGGAAAAAAATGTTGTACAAAGGGAACAATGACACTAAAAATAAGCCATAAAGTAAGTAACAAATGTATATGCTCATCTTTAGCTTGAATAATAAAACACATAATTAATGGAGTTATTAAATACATAATAATCAAACAATACATATACCATAAATGTCCGGCATATCCTCTCACTGATATGACTGCCGCACCAATTTGGTATAGAATGTTGTCACCTGTATAGATACAATGAATAATAATGTAAATTACATACCATACAACAAAAGGAATCATTATTTTCTTAATTCTTTTCCTTATGGTATAGGCAACTGACAAATTCTTTTCTTCATTTAATATCAATGCTCCTGACACCATAAAAAAAATAGGTACATTAAAACGTGTAACTGAATTAAGTATAATATCGATATAATATACCACTGTTCCTTGCCATTTAACAGTGTCATAATATCCAAAACAATGATTTAAAACTACAGCCACTAAGGCATATACTCTTAACACATCCAGATATACTGTCCTTGAACTCTTTTTGACTACTTTATTTTCCATATTACGCCTCCGCTTAATACAACTCTTATCACACTTCTATTTTACTTCATTTTCCTTGTTTCAGAAATATGTTTATCATATTATGATGAATATAATTTCTAATCATATAATAATCTAATCTATAACAAAGTCCCTTCGTTACTTTCCAGTGAAAACTCGTTGTATTGATATAGTCCAAATATGAATATTTTTTTATCACTTTCTTCGTTTCACGATAATATGTATAATCCAAGGAAGCACCTGCTGAAAAATGCCATATATTTGTAGGAATAACAGCTATCTTTTTTCCTTTTTCTCTAAGGCGAAGGCATAGTTCCTCTACATATAGATGATATCCGTTTAACTTATCCCAAAAACCGTACTCTTCTATTGTTTTTTTTCGAATCATAAAACAACAGGCATCTACCGTCTGAACATACTGATACTTCTTTCCTTCAAAGCTTTCTTTATTTCCACCCTTTTTTTCCTCACCATGAACGATTGTAGAAATTCCTTTCCACTGTTCTCCCGAACTAACGCCTGCCACACCAAAAATCTCAATATCCGAATCTATTAACGAAATTTCTTCTATTTGGTGTATGATTCGCTGTAATTCATTTTTATTTAAAAAGTAAATATCCGGATGAATCATATATATCCATTCACCTTTTGCTTGAGATATTCCATAATCAAGAGCATCCTTCATCTTAAAATACTGCCCTTTTGTATTATCCACTTTTATAAATTCATAATCACTGTCGTTTTGTTCCTTTAAGCTTTTCTCTAGCCCTCTTTTTAATACTTCCTCTTTATTAACTACTGAGATAATTGAAATCATACATTCCTCCTCATCTAATTGAACTGATTAAGAAATCTGGTACCAATGATTACCATAAGTACATTCAATCCTAAAAGACATACTTTTCTTTGCATATCCGTTTTTAAGGGTAATTTTTCCATATTCTTTAATATTAATGGAATACCAAAAATCAAAAAGACATCATACAACCGATAAGAAATAACCATTGAATTAAGTGCAACCATAAGTGTCACTCCCACCAGATATATGGTCAACAGACGTTTATAAACTTTATTTTCTTCCATGTAAATTATGACAAACAAACCAAGTACCATAAACAACACATCTTTGTAAGAGGCTCTTCCGTTCATCCTTATTGTTGCCCCATCCAGCACGTAATATGTTACTCTATTTAAGTTAGGAAGCACACCATTGAGCCAAACCAATATGTTTTTAAAGATTAACCAAAGATGATAACTCCCATTTAATAGCCAACAAAGAAAGATTCCGCACCACCAAACACAATATATCTTCTTTGAAAACTTACCCAAAAATATAATTCCAATAATTACTATTCCAACTAATCCCACCGTATGAAACTGATATGCCACAAATAAGGAAATAATCATTGCTATATATCGCTTTTCCAATGTAAAAGCAATTGCTAAAACAACAAACGACATGGCAATCCCCTGCCTGATAATTGCCCCATTATATATAAAACCAAAATAGGAAAAATACATTGCCAAAGCAGAAACTGCTATATTCCACATTATATCCTGTTCTTTTGCTAGCAGCTTACATAATCGATGCATTGAATACAAAATTAAAGTTTCGTTTAAGACCACACAAACAAGCAAATAGATTCTAAAGCTGTCACCAAATATTATTTTGATTATCTGCATCAAATAGATGTTAAATTTTTCAAAATAAATACTTGATGGATTCAAATTGGTAAATATGCGGTGATAGACTTCTGTGTCTGGAAACGAAAAATCTCTTGCAGCAAAAATAAATGCATAGCTTAAAAGATATAAACATATTAATAGATACCTACTTTTTTTATTTAAACGCTTTTCAAAACAAACTACCACATTCATAACTGCTATGATTGCCGCAACTACATAGACACTCATATTATCACCACACTTTATTCCTTTCTTGTTTTACTCTAAGTACTCTGCTAATTTTCTACAACTGCTTTCCCAGTTTAAGGTTTCCTTTGCCCTTTTAGCTATATTTTCATACAGTTCCTTAGATTCACCTTCCAATTTTGTACACTCTTCCACCAGCGCTGATGCTAATCCATCCACACTATAATCCTCATAAATTCTTCCGTTTCCCACACTGGATACAATATCACTTGCTGCACCTACATCCGAGGATACAAGGTAACATCCACGGCTTGAAGCCTCCGACAATACAAGACCAAAACTTTCATTTCGTGATGTAAAGCAAAATATTTTACACTTGTCATAATAATAATTTATTTCTCTTCTATCAACAATTTCCCCGGTAAATTCCACTTTCTTTGCCACATCTGGATTCTTTTTTTTCCATTTATCAATATACTGATTAAATTCAGTTTCAATTGGTCCAATAAGCTTTAATTTCCAATTACTAATTTTAGGAAATGCTTTTGTATATCCTTCCAGCATTAATTGTGTATTCTTTACATAGGTCCCAAGTCGTCCACAAGTGCAAATTATATTATCTTTTTCTTTAAAATGGCAAAGAGTTCCGTCATCATAATATCCATTAGGAATTTTTAAAATTTTCACCCCAAAAATTTCTTCAATTTCTTGTACATTACCCTTTTCTAAGCTTACTACGTTACAATTTTTTAAATTTTTAAGAAGCACTTTCCATGTAAATTCCTTGACAATTTTTCTTGCCAATACAGGTGACATTCCATCTAATTTTAAATATACTTTTCCTTTTGGGTTTCTTATTTTATATAACCATAGTTTTAACAACGTATATCTTCGCATATGGAATAATTGTAATACGTCAATACTTTTGGCATTTTTCCATATCCATATCATAGAATCAAGATCAAATTTACCAGTTTTCCTTTTAATAAATTCTAATTTCAACCCTTTTACTTCTTTATCTGCATATGGGTATTCTCCATTTTGATAAGTTGCCAAAGTACTTTCATACCCAAAATCCCTCCCCATAATGTATCCTATCATTCCCACATCTTTAATTAAATGCACATTTTCTGAATCAAACACTGTCACCCAACGTTTCATCTATTTCTTACTCCTTTTTACCAACAAACCTGAAATACGCGCTTTTAAGCTAATAAATTCTACATTTTTTCGCCATAATAAAAGCATGCCCAAAGCATATATCAAAACACTTAAGAACAATTGTCCCATTAAACTCAAGAAACCTTTTGGAAAAGAGATGGTTACCTGCAAATAATATGCCACTCCCGTAAAAATAACTGTAGAAAACAAATATTTTAAGTTGATTATCCAAAATTTTTTATACGGTTGCTTTAGCCCATCCCTGTATACCACATATGGTTCAATAAACCAGCCTGATACAATAGAGCTTATTACCGTCCCAATAAATACTCCGGAAATTCCAATTTTTTTAACCAACACAATAGAAATAATGAGATTTACAATTCCTTCTAAAAAGGCCTTCCATTTTGTCTGCCAAAATAATCCTAAACCTCGAATAAACGTTAAATTGACTTGACGTAACCCTGAAAGATAAAATGCTGACACAATCAGAAAAACTGTCATCTGATTCATTATATACTTATCTCCCATCCAAATTTGAACAAAAGGGGTCAGACAAACAGCAAGACAGACCGAACCAAAGGAATAAAACACATACCCGGCAAAAAAGGTTTCTTTATAAACTTGTTCCCTGGACTCTACTCCCTCTTCTACTCCAAGATTTCCTACACCTGCCTGAATTGCAGTAAAAACCTGAGCCAAAATTTGTCCCACACAATTCACCACATATGCATAAGATGAATAAATACCTGTAATGGCAAGACTCAAATAACGGGACATTACAATATTATCTGTAGCTGTCACTAAAACTCCACCTATTTTGTCTAACATCATAGCCAAGGTATTCTTTTTTATATCCAATAGAATTGCACGATCTATTTTTGAAACATTCTTTTCTTTTAAATATGGGAACATCTTGTCTGCAATTTTTGAGACACTTATATTTTCAAATAATGTAAATGCAGCCTGTAATACCAGATAGAAAATATAATTTTTTGTTTGATATAAACATACCACCTGCACTATTCCCAAAATACAAACCCAGGCATAATGATTTAATATATACGCATATCGATTCTGATTTGCAATAATTAATGTAGATTTATAGGAATAAAAATAGGAAATTGCAGTATTTAACACAAACATTGCATAGTAAATATATATATTATCATAATTCTTAACTTCCGGTACAATAACACCCAAAAAAGGAATAATGGCAATTCCAACTACAATAATAGTAATACCGATAACCCGATATACTATTTTATAAAATTTCATAATTGCTTTTATTTCTTCGTGATTGTTTTCTGCAATTGGTCGATACAGGCTATAATTAATCGCACTTCCAATTCCTAATTCTGCCAAAGACAATATGGATAACACATTTGCAAAAAGTCCACTGATTCCCAAATAATCTTCTCCCAGGGTATCTACAAATACTCTTCGAACCACCAAGTTCACAAGCACCAAAAGTACTTGTCCTATCCAACTTGCCAATAAATTTAACATTGATTTTTTAAAACGCATATTTTTTCACCTTATTTATATCTTCCCAAATCAAATATATAGGAGTCTTTAAAATCACAATTGTATGCCAAGCTATATACAGAACCATTTGTAAGAGAAGAAATTAAGTAATCACACTCTGACAAAATAATTAATTTCTGCAAATATATTTTTGCATTATTTATCTTCTCTTCTTTTGATAAATAATAGCAGATATAGTCTTTTTCATCGTAATTTTCTATGGTCGCTCCCATATTGGGCAACAAAATATCCCCGTACTTTTCCTGAAATTCACTTCTTATTTTTTCATCTTCCGTTACCAGGAAAATAGAATCAATAGGATATTTCTGCAAAAACTCATCTACTTTTTCCATTACTTGCTTTGCCGTAGGCTGTATATTATGCCCCGATGGTTTCAAGGCTACAAAATCTGTACCCCGCAAAAAGACACCAAGAATATTATTATTCTCATGCTCTTTACGATAAAGTTTCGCTTCATCTTTGATTCCTTTATTCACGTCTGCATATTGTAGAATAAATTTTTGTTTTTTCTTATTTGAATCATTATCATAAGTAACACTGGTAACAATAGAATTGACACTTCTGCTATTGTCTCCACTTCCGCGAATAATAACATTTTTACTATGGTACACTTCATCCAAAGAAAAATCAGTAGGTTGCTTAAAAAATATATCCCATGCATTTGTTTTATTATCCACAGAATATTGACATTCATAATTCTGCATATCCACAACCGGACAATATCCCTTAGATAAAGCATATTCTATCCCTACTGCTGTATTCCAAAACATAGAAATCAATCCTGCTTCTTTTCCATTTGGCGTAATGATATAAAACGTTTTATCTGGATTTTTATTACCAAAACTTCTCTTTTTGGTTCTATCATTATAATGGAATAACATGCTATTTACTTTCTTTAAATATACAAACAGTTTTCCATCTCCCAGCTTCTTCATAAGTAATAGACCTATTTTATGTTTTAATTGCTTTAACATCAATTCTCTCCCATTTTCCATCCCGCATATTACAAAAATAACTTTCTTAAATATTCTATACTTTTTTTTCTTTCTATTTCAAACTGTTCTTCTGCTTTTTTATAATCAATACACTCACTACACTCTGAAATTCTAGGATTCTCATAAGATACAATCCTATTTGACACACCAAATTTTTCTGCAAAATCTACTATTCTACTATTTGAGTTTGTCTTTGCCTCTGGCTTTAAAAAAGTCCAGAATTTCTTATGAAACATAGTAGAAAAAATTGTTGCATGATAGGAATCTGTAATAACATAATCTGCATGGTATAACAAAGTTAAAAATTCTTTCGGCCCTGCATCATACATCTTACGATTTTGAAATAACATATCTCTTATACTTTTTTGAATTACAATAACTTTTTTACCTTGCTTTCCCAGCTTCTTGGCATATTCACGCATTCCTTTGACGTCGCCAATAAAATAACAAAAAACATAATTCCTTAATGGAAATGATGTGTCTACAAATTTCATCCATTCTTTTTTATCAAGTAATATTACCGGATCTGATATTACTTCCACTTCTCTGTTTACTAATTTTTCCAATAGACCTTTTCCAGTCGCCTCCCGAACTGAAAGTGCCTTGAAATCTTTCACTTTTTCAAAAGCTTCTTTTTCTTTTTTCCCCATATCAGTGACTGCTATAGAAGGTGAAAATGACATACATTTTTTTTTGTTGTCTACAAAGTCAAGCAAATAGGCATAATCAAAATCTTCACAATACGGATTCCAAACCTGATCACCGCCACAAATATAATAATCATAGTATAATTGTGCTTCTCTTAAATCCTCCAATGTTTTGTATTGCCCCTTGCTCAACACAATATTTTCTTCTATAAATGCTTCAAATCTTTTCTTTTTTCGCACTAATTTGGAATATTGCATAAGTGACTGAATATTTCGCAAGATTGACATAACAGATTTGTTAGGTTCAAATATACGATAGATATCTTTCTGGCGTTCTGTCCAAAAATCAATTGTTTCTGTTGTGATGCCCAACTTATTCAAATAATAATTTAACGCATAGGCCTGAAGCACAGAACCATAATTATATGCCCTATGAAAAGTAATAATTCCAATTTTATTTTTCGTACCACTCATGATGCAACACTCCTTTCCGAATAGCTGCCCTATTTTTATCGCATATCCATTGTGCCTGAACAACCGTACGCCAATCTGATTTATGTATTATTCTCAAAAAAATTTCACCTAAATTTGCCCATCTGGTTGCGAATCTGGAAAGCAAACCCATTCGATGTTTATAGCTTAAATATTCCCTGTTTAAAACAAGCATCATTGTACTTTTCTTGGATGGTACTCTTCCTTTGTCAGAAGTTCTATGAAAAACACTTATCTCTGGATATATCATACATTTCTTCTGCTCTCTTGCTGCTCTCTTATAATATGAATATGTATAATCTAAATCTTCTGCATACGCATAACTGCATAATCTTTCATCAAATTTAAGATTCCATTCTAATGCATATGATTTTTTTATCAAAAAGAAATATCCCATGGCCCATTCTGTTGGCACTGGTTCATTCATTTTCACACTAGGAAATCTTCCAAACATAGATTTTGTCACATGACCTTGTACTCTCTTTCGATAGGATTTTCGTCCGAAGAAATAACCCAACAAAGAATCAGACAATCCAGCATTTTCATCCAACCCAGCTACCATTACAACATCTGTTTCCTTCATACGCTTATATACCTGAACTAATGTGTCTTTTTTTACCGTAATGTCATCATCCGAATAACAGACAATTTCATACTTGCTTTGTTCAAAACCTTTATTACGAGCTTTTGTTAAAGATGCTTCTTTCTGATATATATATAAGCATTCTATAGCATCCTCATATTTTTCTAACACTGCCCTGTTCCTATCCTGTACCTCTTTTTTTTCAGACTGGTCAACTACAATGATTTGCATGGGAATTCCTTGTGCCGTCATATAACTTTCCAGGGTTTCTTCTAAATCTTTTGCTCTATTCATAGTTGGTATGACAACACTAATTGGTAATTTCTCCATTTTCATCTCCTTTTGAACCACTTATAAGTTCTTTTTCATCTATCACACTACGATATATTTTTATGTATTCTTCAAAGCGCATACGCTTTTCATACTTTTGTGCTTGTTTCACACACGTATCCATGCTAAATTTATTTTCATTTGTTGCAAGTTCATAAACTGCTGAATAAAGCTTGTCTCTATCTCCCTTTGGTACTACTCGTCCCACTGGAGGATTTCCTAGAATTTCCGGACTTCCTCCCGTATCGAACGTAATTACTGGTGTTCCACACGCTAAGGCTTCAATATTTGTTGTGGGAAAATTATCCTCTAAAGTAGGATTCACAAATACATCCGCTGTTGAGTACCACTGTGCCAATTCATTCATACTGTTGGTTCTTTCCAGCAAAATTAATTGTCCCTTACTCTCTATATTTTTATAAAACTTTATCTGCTTTTTTGATAAGCCAATAATTACAACTGCAAACTGCTCTCCTAACCGTTGTGCTAATTCAACTAAATACTTCAGTCCCTTCCTATCATCCCACACACTTGCAACGCCAACAATTAAAAACCTGTTATTAATGTTGAATTTGGAACGGAGATTACTGGATACCGGTCGGAATTTTTGCAGGTCTATTCCATTATTAATTACTTCTATTGGATAATTTTTTAAAAATGATAACTTAACCTGGTCTGCCAGCCATTTGGATGGTGTAACAATTGTCATTTTTTCTAGAGATGTAAACAATTTCTTTTTTTGGGCATAATTCTTTTTTGATTTATCCAATAACGCTCTGGGATATTGCTTTAAGTTCTGACAGGCATAACAACCCTCTTTCCATTTTGCACAGCCACTCATATCAAAATATGCACAATGCCCCGTAAACATCCAACAATCATGTAAGGTTAAAACAACCGGCTTATCGTACTCTTTTAAGAAGTTAAATAACATTTCTATGTTTAAATAGTATCCATGTAAATTATGAATATGGATAACATCCGGTTGATTTTCTTGTATTATCTTAATAAGTTTCTTTGTCGCTCCTCTTGAAAAAAAACCTGTTCTGTCGGTTATTCGTGTCAAAAAAGCATGCATATATAAATCAAGCTTATTGCTTATACAAAAAACATTTTTTTCTTCATGCTTTCCACGTCCATATGCAACATAACAAGTGTCACCATTTTCTTCCAGAATGTGCTTCAAATCTGCCACAATGTGCCCTGTACTTCCAGAATTGTATACCGTATTTATTTCAAATACTTTCATTTTTTCCTCGCCTCACACTAATTCACCAGCATTGATATTATCCTATAATATTTTTAGCAGCTTCTATCATTATACATTCAATCAGGTACAACCTACTAAAATTATTATTTCTATAGCATCTGTAGCGATCTTGTATTCTTTGCTTTGATTTTTTTATACTTTTATCATTACTGACTCCGCCCATTCTAAAATTTGCCAATACTTCATTTTTTATTACAATTTTCTTTTTATTTTTACGTACATTTAAAAAGAAATCAAAATCATCATGAATTCCCTCACACCGAAAAACTCCCAATTCCTGATAGGTTTGTTTTGTCACAAAACACGTTGGATGATTCCAATGTCTGCTGGTAACAATTTTATCCATTTTAGAATGTTTAATTATAGCTTCACCATTTGTCTTAATTAAACGAATGTCGGCATAAAAATAATCAAATGGCTGTTCTTCATATGTTTTAACAACTGTCTGTATTGCATTTTCTTCATACCAGTCATCACTATTAATAATTCCGATTACTTCTCCTTGAGCCATCCTGATGCCTTTATTCATTGCATCATAAATTCCATTATCTTTTTCACTAATAATGGTGTACTTCATTCCTCTTTTTTCAAATTTGTGCTCATATTCTTTAACAATTTCTAATGTTTTATCATTAGATTTTCCATCAATAATAATATATTCAATTTCTGTATAAGATTGCCCTAAAACGGACTCAATTGTTTTTCTAATTGTTTTTTCACTATTATAACATACTGTAACTACGCTTACTAACATAATACTAAACCTCTGTTTTTTTTATGGAAGACTCAAAATTATAAATACAATATGAATCGTTTCCCTCACTCATTTTCTGATCATAATAACTGCTTCCAAATGCTTTTCTGCACATATTTCCAACTTTTCCCGGTAATTTTTTCCCAACTATAACAAATGGTACTAATAATTTAGTTATAAATATCTTATGTCCATAAACTCTCGCTATCTCTGCCACTATATCACTAGTACTTACCATTTCCTGATTTTGCGGAAAAAAAATCCCGTTATTTTCTTTATCAATAATTCCTTTTATAAATTCACAAAAATTATCTATATATATCATAGAACGTTTATTATTTATCTTAGGAAAAATCGGCATCTTTCTGGATAATTTTGCAAGAGTCGGATAATTTCCCTTACTTCCTTTTCCATATATCATTGGTGGACGTACTACCACTACCTTAAAGTTATTATCTTCTAGCTGTCGCACTCCCTTATCAGCCTGCCATTTACTATCTCCATAAAAATTAATTGGATTAGGTTCTGTCTTTTGAGTAATATGTTCTATGTTTCCATATACAATCATGGATGACATTAAAATAAACTGCTTCACTTCGCTTTCCTTAGCTTTTTTTGCAGTTTCTATTGCTAAATCTGTATTCACTCGATAATACATTTGTTTTACTTCTTCACTAACCCTCTCAACATCTGCGTGAGCAATTCCGGCAACATGAAAAACAGTATCATATTTTGAAAAATCATACTCCATCCAGTCTTTTCGCTTCATATCCAAAGTATCTACTTTATAATCATCTTTCCATTGTTTCAGCCACGTTTCTACCGACGTGCCAATATAACTGTCAGCTCCTGTAATTAATACCCGTTTCATTATGTAATCCTCTTACTGTTCTTTCTTGTTTCCAGTTCCGCCTTCCACAACTCCATCTGCTTTTGCCACAGAAACAAACGTCCCTAAAAAACATTTTATGTCAAATAAAAAACTCATTTTCTTTACATATTCACCATCTAACTTTGCTTTTACCGGAATTTCCAGCTCATCTCTTCCATTAATCTGCGCCCAGCCCGTCAATCCCGGTACTACATCATTGGCACCATATTTTTCTCTTTCCGCAATTAAATCTTCCTGATTCCAAAGTGCCGGACGAGGTCCCACAAAACTCATATCACCCTTTAAGATATTAAATAACTGTGGTAGTTCATCCAATGATGATTTTCTTAAAAACTTTCCAACCTTAGTGATATACTGTTCCGGGTTATTTAGCATATGAGTCGGCATATCCTTAGGAGTATCAATTCTCATAGTACGAAACTTATAAATAGGAAAATAAGTCACATTCTTCCCCACTCTCTTTTGCTGAAACAAAATAGGGCCCTTACTTTCTAATTTAATAGCGACACATAAAATAAGTAATACCGGTGATAAAACAACAATTGCCAGCAATGATAGTATACCGTCTAAAATACGTTTTATTTTCATATATCTCTTCTGACGTTTTGTAAGAATATTTCTATTTTGTTCCATACTTATTTTCCTTTCTCCCCCTCGGTTACTCTACATTCTTATTTAAAACAATACCCAGAATTTTGCATCCATTTCTGTTTAATTCTTCTTTTACCATTTTCGCTTTCTTTTCCTCAACTATTCCAGGCTCTAATACCAGAAGAACCCCATCGCAAAATTTTCCAATTATCATTCCATCGGATACCTCTCCTAAAGAAGGAGTATCTACTATTACATATTCATATGTTGTTCGTAATTCTTTTAGAAGCTTTTCTAACAATAATTCATTAATGATAGTTCCTGTCTTTTTTCCTGGATAAATAATATCCAAATTTTTACATCCTGTGTTAAAAATAATTTTATTTTTTTCTGTTTCTTCCCTCATATACTCGACCAAACCAGTATATTCATTGCCCCCAAGTCGCAAATCTGCATTTACATAAATAGTTTTCATTCCTCTTTCAGCCAACACTCTTGCTAACTGTAAGCTTACAAAACTTTTTCCTTCTTTACCTGCTACAGAAGAAACTGTAATACTGTGAACATTCGGGTATGAATTACTTAAATTTACACTTAATCTTCTAACTGCTTCCTCTACTTTGTAATCTGCAATTGATTCTATACTTATTTTTCCATTTTCCATTTTCTTGCCTCTTACCTTTTCATATACTGCGTATAACGTGATTTTTTATTTTTTATTCCTAAATATATTTTATTTTTTTTGCCTTCCATAACCGGAATGCTTCCCAAAACCGGAACATCCAACACCATAGCAACATCTTCTTCTGTTTTCAGAGTGGTGTCAATTAGGAAAAGTACAACCAACACCGCTGCCACACCGAATCCTCCAAGAAAAGCCCCGATAATTGGATGTTTTAAACTCGTCCCTTGTGTTGGCATTACAAGACTGTCAAAACTCTCTTGCTTTGTAGTCAAAGTTTCTTTCAATGTATTAATTGCATCTATATTAGCAACCTGCGTATCCTTTAATACAAGATCAACGGAAGCACTTTCTGATTCATTTAGTAAAGTAATGGTATAATCCCCAATTTTCTTTCTAAAATCCTCTTTATTACTGTTCATGCATTCAATTACAAGATCATAAATTTTTCTTGCTGACTCAACATCCGTATGGACTACTGTTACATTCAAAACAGCATCTCCATCATAAGATAAAGTAATTAACTCATTTAAATATCTTTCCTTAATGGGTTGTTCTAAATGTTCATTCACATATTTAGCCAATTCTCCTGTTGTAGCCAGTGCCTGATATGCTTTAATCACACTGGTTGTTATATCTGCATTCTGATAAGTAAGCTCCGGCATAATTTGATAATCAGAATCAATATAAAATTGTCCTGATACACTCTTCTTATCATAAGGATTCACTTTCATAAGAATGGAATTATTATTATATGCAATCTGCTCTTCAATAGATTTTTCCAGATTAGAAATCTCCATTTCCAACTGCGCATAATCTTCCTCATATTCCTTCATTTCTTTTTCAAATCCTGTTAATTTTCCGGAATCATCACTAACTTCCTGTCCGCTTTGTCGAACAAGTTGTAGTCCTAACACCAATACAAGTCCTACGACTGCACCAATACACATAATCCATACACGTTTCCATAAGTATTTGATAAGCTGAACTAAGTCTATTTCCCGTTCATACATATTATTTTCCTGCATTTATGTTCTCCTTTATTCCTCTATATTTTTCGGTTGATATGTAGGTACTATTTCCTGAATCTGTTTTCTTATGGCTTCCGGTTCCAATTTCACGATTTTCTTAAGTTCCTCTAACTGATTTAAGAATTTTTCTTCATCAAATGCCAATGGCTTTCCAATATGAATCAAAGAATGCTCTGTTTCCTGCAATCCTTCTTCTGCCATTAATAATTCCTCATATAACTTTTCTCCCGGACGTAATCCGGTAAATTCAATATCAATATCTTCATACGGTTCAAGACCAGATAAACGGATCATATTTTCTGCCAAATCAAGTATCTTTACGGGTTCCCCCATATCCAACACAAAGATTTCTCCACCTTTCGCATTGGCACCTGCCTGCAATACCAGCGACACGGCTTCAGGAATGGTCATAAAGTATCGTATAATGTCCGGATGAGTAACCTTCACAGGACCACCCTTCTCAATCTGCTTCTTAAATAATGGTACTACACTACCGTTGCTTCCTAACACATTACCAAATCTTACAGCTACAAATTCTGTTTTGGAGCGATTATTATAAGTCTGAATAATCATTTCACACATACGTTTGGAAGCTCCCATAATATTTGTTGGGTTTACTGCCTTATCTGTAGAAATCAAGATAAAACGTTTTACTCCATACTTATCCGCTGCCTGAACAGTTTTTAATGTTCCAAACACATTATTTTTAATGGCCTCATTGGGACTTGCTTCCATTAAAGGTACATGTTTATGTGCCGCTGCATGATATACAATATCCGGCAGATATGTAGAAAAAATCTTATTCATACGTGCGGTATTTCGAACAGATGCAATTAACACTACCAGATTAAGTTCCGGATATTTTTCAATTAATTCCTGCTGAATATCATAAGCATTATTTTCATAAATGTCTACAATAACTAGCTGCTTTGGCTTATATGCCGCTATCTGACGGCAAAGTTCCGAACCAATAGAACCGCCGCCACCTGTTACCAGGACTACTTTATTACTTACATATTTCATAAGCCCTTCTAAATCTATCTGTACACTTTCTCGTCCCAGTAAGTCTTCAATTTCTACTTTACGAAGTTTTTCTACCATTACATCACCGTTCATAAACTGATACATTCCCGGCAATGTCTTTACTTCACATTTTGTTTTCCTACATATTTCTATGATTTCTTTTACTTTTGACTTCTTCACAGCAGGCATGGCAACAATGATTTCATCTACTTCCTCGGCAAGTACCGGAATTAGCTGACGTCCCCCCATAACTTTGATACCATGGATGTAACTCCCCCACTTGCTTCTATCATCATCGATAATATACTTTATTTTCATTTGCACTTTTCCACTGGTAACAATTTCTTTAATAATCATGTTACCGGCATTTCCCGCTCCTACAATCATTACATTGGTACAAGCTTTTTTCTGACGATGTAATCGTTTTGTCATACGAATAAATCGATAAGCAAATCTGCTGGCAAGAGTCAACATAACAAAAGTTCCTGCATATATAAAATAATAGCTTCTTGGCATATACATATTAAAGCACTGAATTCCTAACAATTGAACTCCACTACTAAGCATACATGCAATAATTACATTCTGCATTTCTGTAACACCAGCATATGCCCAGAGGCTGTGATATAACCTGAAAATGTAGAATATAATTAAAGTCGCACATATATTATATGGAAGATATTTCCACGCATTATCAATAAATTGTACATCAATTGCATTATAATTAAAGTCATATCTCAAAAGCAATGCAAAAGCACTGGATATCACCATTGCTAATATATCATATACAATAAGAATTCCACGCCTTACAACTATTTTTTTACTCATTTGACTATTATTTTTCCGTTCCATTGTCCCACTCTTTTATTTCTTTCATTATGTATTTTGTTTTAATAATTTTCTTTTTTCATTACACTTTGCCGATACATGGCTTCACAGCATGATAGCATTAGCCAATACACTGTTGTTGTATTTGTTTGGTCAATATTAAAAATTCCCTGAGCAAAGTATGCTAAAGCACCACCAACAAATAATATAACATATTTATTTTCTTTTAAAGTAATAAAACTGTGTTTTATTACACTAATTAGTACTCCAATGTGACAAACTACCCCAAATAATCCTGTAGTAATTAAGTAATCCAATATGTTATTATGTGCTGAATTTACACTTATCCCTACACTTGATAATTCTTCTCCAAAATAACAATTTAGAACAGTTGATACAGTAGCTTGACCCGAACCAAATATTTTGTTTATTAATGGTAACAACTTATATGATTCTTTAACTCTTTTTTGAATATATGCTCGTCCTCCTACTATTAAATTTAAACCAATTCCCATTCCATCTCTATACCAAGCCACTATTCTAAGCTTTTTAATAAGAAATTTAGCTAATATTATTACAGCGACAAGCACTATAATAGATATAATAACTGCGGATTTCCCCTTAATTTCAATTTTCTTTTTCTCCACAAAATGAACACACAAATAGCTTATTGTCAAAAGGCAAAATACTCCCATTAACATTACAGGCTGATTCAACATTAACGGAATCCCTTTATCATAGTTTGCATCTAAAAGATACTGTCCAAAAATGTTTCGTATACCAAAAAATATAATCAGACTCCCATCTAGCAACATAAGCATCGCTAGATACGCTTTCCACTCTATTTTCTTTAGAAGAGCTAAAACACCCAGTATTACTCCAATTACAGCAATTCCCACAAACGCACTATCACTACGGGCTGTAATCAACGCCATGGAACAATTTACAACACTGATTCCCGCAAACACCTTCTCTTTTATCCCTTTTGCTACACAAAAATAGCAAATCGCACCAGCCACAGCCATCGTAACATAAGAAGCACAAGTATTCGCATTTCCCATAGTAGATATAAACATCAGCCAGTCACTAGCCTGCATCTGCTTATTTATCCCCAACACGTCCATCCCAAAATAATCAAACGTCGCCAGCAGACAAACACCATTCCCACCAATCAGGAACGCCACTATAAACACCTGATTTATCCAAGCATATCTTGACACCAGAAAATACACCACGCATACCAGTATCAGCACTCTGGCTCCATAATACCGTGCATTTTGTCCTACCCAGGAACCCATTGGGTCATCACTTATGGCAAGTGCAATCAGGTTACTAATCAGAAATCCAAACATAAAAACATCTGTCATAGTAATATTCTTTTTAAAGTTTTCCATGCTCCAGTTCTCTCTCATGGAAAACGCCGTAATCACCACCCCCACCAGACACACGATTACATAAACCAATGTGGACACCGTCCAGAACATTGCCTTCTTTTCCGGTAAATGAAAATACCCATCTGCGTAATAAAGTGGAAAAAACACAAGTATCCAGAGAAGATACATGTCTGTACACATGACCGTATACGGTCTGACTGCATTTCTGCCTGTATTTTTACTATTATTTTTACTCCTGCTCATAATTCACTCCTTAATCTCCCAGTACAGTATTTTGAAAATAAGCAAATGATTAATTTGCTCATTTTCAAAACACTGCCCTAAGTTCCCATACTTATCTATTATATTCGCACACTTAAGCAATGTCAAACTTTTAGGGGAATTTTGTCACTAAACTTTTTGGAAATATATGTAGATTTTTTGTTTATTTTATTAAATCCCACTCAAAAACCCGGTCGGGATTCTCACTAAATCCTGACCGGGCTTTTTTCTATAGACCAAATTCTTCAAACAGCTTTTTCTGATATTCCTTATCACTTACTGCTCTTCCGATTTCATCGGAGCGGGATTGCTCCTTCCAGCTTTTGATTTTTAGGTATATGATAAACTTCTTCCAATCGTTTTATTATTTCTTCTTTTGTGAACTCCGGCGAGAACAACGTTTTCAACATTCCACTTAAAGTCGGCTCTGCTTCTTACCTGTGCTGAAGTGCTTCAAAAATTTCTTTTTCCCCGTATTCCGGATGGAAAGCTTTAATATCATATATTTGCTGTTATGAAGTGACTTTTGTCAAGAGTAAATTTAAGAAACTTTTTTCTCAACTCTAGCCACATTTTTTACCTGACAGCATTAGAAAAGAGCTCTAGTTTAACAGTCCCCGGCAGTTGGCCACTCTGTTATTCGTGGATTGGTTACCTACAGGCTAATGGTCCGCCGACGAGTTCTACGATCTAAAAGCGTGGATCACAG
>JBGVOM010000027.1:0-55168 GCA_045126515.1 Lachnospiraceae bacterium | reverse complement strand
CATGGACAATGGCTTATTAAAGTACGCTTCTTTTATAGAATGATAGAATAAATCAGAATCTTTTCTTGAAATTAATCAAAAAACAGCAAAAATGAAGCTGCCGCTTCACGAATTTTCATTCGTTAAAGCGACAGCCCCTTTTCTTATATATAATACATATTTCCAATTATATTTTGATGCTGCTTACATCATTCCCATTCCCGGTGCACCACCTGCTGGCATTGCCGGAGCTTCTTCTTTGATGTTTGCTACAACAGATTCTGTTGTAAGTAATGTAGATGCAACGCTAGTAGCGTTCTGTAAAGCACTTCTTGTAACCTTTGCAGGGTCAAGAATTCCAGCTTCTACCATATTTACATATTCTTCATGTAAAGCATCAAATCCCATTCCCGGCTCTAATTCTTTTACTTTGCTGATGATAACAGAACCTTCCAGACCTGCATTTGCTGCAATGTGGAATAATGGAGCTTCTAATGCCTTTAAGATAAGTTTTGCACCTGTCTTTTCGTCACCATCTAAAGTATCTACTAATTTAGCAACTTCTTTAGAAGCATGGATATAAGCAGAACCACCACCTGCGATGATACCTTCTTCTACTGCTGCCTTTGTAGCTGCCAAAGCATCTTCCATACGAAGTTTTGCTTCTTTCATTTCTGTTTCTGTTGCTGCACCAACACGGATTACTGCAACACCACCAGCCATCTTAGCAAGTCTTTCCTGTAATTTTTCTTTATCAAAATCAGAAGTAGTTTCTTCTAACTGAGCTTTAATCTGTCCTACACGTCCTGCGATTTCTTCCTTAGAACCTTCACCATCTACGATGATTGTATTTTCCTTCTGAACTTTTACAGATTTTGCACGTCCTAACATATCGAGTGTAGCTTCTTTTAAGTCCATGCCAAGTTCATCAGAAATTACCTGACCACCTGTAAGGATTGCGATATCCTTTAACATTTCTTTTCTTCTGTCACCGTATCCAGGAGCCTTAACAGCTACTACATTGAAAGTTCCTCTTAATTTATTTACGATTAACGTTGTTAATGCTTCGCCTTCTACATCTTCTGCGATGATTAAAAGTTTTGCACCAGACTGTACAATCTGTTCTAATAATGGAAGGATTTCCTGAATATTAGAAATCTTCTTGTCTGTGATTAAGATGTATGGATTTTCTAATACAGCTTCCATTTTTTCCATATCAGTAGCCATGTATGCAGAAATGTATCCTCTGTCAAACTGCATACCTTCTACTAAGTCAAGTTCTGTCTGCATTGTCTTAGATTCTTCAATTGTGATAACACCATCTTTAGAAACTTTTTCCATAGCATCTGCTACCATGTTTCCAACTTCTTCGTCTGCTGCAGAAATTGCTGCTACTTTTGCAATATGGTTCTTGCCCTGTACAGGAGAAGCCATGTTCTGGATTGCTTCTACTGCTGCTTTAGTTGCTTTCTTCATACCTTTTCTTCAGATAATTGGATTAGCTCCTGCTGCTAAGTTCTTCATTCCTTCATTTACCATTGCCTGTGCAAGAACAGTAGCTGTTGTTGTACCATCACCTGCAACATCATTTGTCTTTGTTGCAACTTCTTTTACAAGCTGTGCTCCCATGTTTTCAAAAGCATCTTCTAATTCTACTTCTTTTGCAATTGTCACACCATCATTTGTAATCATTGGTGCTCCGAAAGAACGGTCAAGTACTACGTTTCTTCCCTTTGGTCCGATTGTTACTCTTACTGTGTTTGCTAATTTATTTACACCTGCTTCTAATGCTGCTCTGGCTTCTGCTCCGTATTTAATTTCCTTTGCCATCTCTGATTCCTCCTAATTAATTTGCTTTGATTTTTTAATATATAAAATAATAAAAATTAGTCTTCTACGATTGCTACGATATCGTTCTGCTTTACTACGATATATTCATCATCGCCAAGCTTTACTTCTGTTCCTGCATATTTAGAGTAGATAACCTTATCTCCTACCTTTACCTGCATAGCTACTTCTTTTCCGTCAACGACACCGCCAGGTCCAACTGCGATTACTTCTGCCTGCTGTGGTTTTTCCTTGGACTGTCCCGGTAAAACGATACCTGATTTTGTTGTTTCCTCTGCTTCTAACTGTTTCAAAACTACCTTGTCGCCTAATGGTTTTAATGTCATGTTGTTTTCCTCCTTTTATTTCTATGACTTATTATCCTCTTTGTTTTATTAGCACTCATTTCGCTTGAGTGCTAACCGATAGTCATATATTAACACTTTATATTCAATGTGCAACTTCATTTATCCGTATTTATACCTATTTATGCCCAATTATTCCAATTTATTATTTCTTTTCTCTTGTTTTCTCGTTTTTCATATTTATTGGTGATTTCATATTTTTTTTAGAAACAGTTTACTTTTTTTACATTTCTTCCTATTATATGTAAACTTTATATAAAGTATTCCGGTATTTTTCCCTATTTTTCCAGCACCTGTTCCATCATGGCATAGATTTGCGGTTTTTCTTTTTTCATATTGATAGGACGAAGTTCTTTTGTTACCATACCATGAACAGTGCTTCCTGTATTAAGGAGCACGCCATCGCTTTCCCGGTATACTTTATAGGAAAATTCTGCTTTTACTATGCTTAGTTTCGTAAGTGTTGTTTCAATAATAACCACATCTTCATACTTTGCAGCTTGGATGTATTTACAATGCAGCTCCAGCAATGGAAAAAGTACACCTTCCGCCTCTATCTGGGTGTAACTCATTCCCATAGCTTTGATAAAATCTGTTCTGCCGGCTTCATACCATACAGGATAATTGGAATGATGCACGATTGCCATCTGGTCGGTTTCTGCGTATCTTACTGTTAATTTTGTTTTGGTCGTCATTGTTTTCCTCCTTCTATTCTTATTCCGAACTTTACAACTCTTTTTAACCTTGAAGTTAAAAACTTCTCTTTTTCCAAAAAAGTTTGAAAAATATTCACTTCATATAATAGGACATCCTACACTCACCCGCTGCCCCGGCTACTTTTACAGCTTCCGTATTATCGTTATTAATGCCCCCGATTCCATAGACGGGAATTGGCACCGCCTGGCAAACCTCCTTTAAAAATTCAAGTCCCCTGCCGGGCAGACCTGCCTTACAGTCCGTTGCAAAAATATGGCCTGCTGTCAGATAAGTGGCACCCAACCTATATGCCTCCTCCGCTTCTTCTCTGCTATGGACAGACACTCCCAGAGTTTCAAAAAATGCCAGATTCCTCTGTTGCTTCTTTAAACCCACAAGAGGCAGATGTATTTTCTTCACGCCCAGTTTCTGTGCCACCTCCACAAAACTGTGCAGAACACATTCCATTCCTTCCTTACGGCAGACTGCAAGCACCTGTACTGCCAGTGCCTCATATTCTTCCGGTTGCAGCTCTTTCTCACGCAAAATCAACATATCCGGCTTATAAATAGCTGCTATCTTTTGGATTTGTTCCGGCAAGGGGATTTGTGTTAATTTTGCAGCCGTCACTGCAATTTTTTTATAGGAACACATAGTCATTCATCACAGGCTGCAAGCCCTGCCCTTTGATGGCAGCTACCACTTCTTCTACATTTCTGGTATCTGCAATCTCAAACTGGTCGTCCCCCTGTTCTCCTTCCCCCTGATGTCCTCCGATACCGGTACTGACACCTGCCGAAATCTTAGTTGCCGCCAGGCCGATTACATGATCACGGAATCCGGCGCGTTCTCTGGTAGATATTGTCATGCCCGCATATGGCATAAAAATACGATAAGCACACATTACCTGCAGCAATTCCCTTTCATGCACATCCTTTGGATTAATCTTGTCATTATTAACAATAGGGCGCAACCTTGGGCAAGAAAAAGAAATTTCAGCATACGGATACTTTTTTTGAATCAGATAAGCATGCATTCCTGTAGCAAACGCATCTTTTCTAAAATCAGCCAGACCTAAAAGTGCTGCAAAAGCCACACCACGCATACCTCCCTTCAAGGCACGTTCCTGCGCATTCATACGATACGGGAACACCCTTTTATGCCCTGCTAAATGTAATGTTTCGTATTTGTCTGAATTATATGTTTCCTGAAATACCGTCACAAAGTCTGCGCCACACTGATGAAGATACGCATACTCATCCACGTTCATGGGATATACTTCAAGCCCCACCATTTTAAAATACTTTCTGGCTATTTTACAGGCCTCTCCGATATAGGTTACATCTGACATCTTACGGCTTTCTCCGGTAAGAATCAAAATTTCCTCCAACCCGGTTTTTGCAATGGCTGCCATCTCCTGTTCAATTCCTTCCATAGAAAGCTTTGCCCGTCGAATCTGATTATGACAGTTAAATCCACAGTAAACACAATAATTTTCACAGTAATTTGATATATATAATGGTGTAAATAAATATACGGAATTACCAAAATGTTTCGCTGTTTCTTGTTTTGCCCGCTTTGCCATTTCTTCTAAGAAAGGAGCTGCTGCGGGAGATAACAAAGCACCAAAATCCTTTGGCGTCAAACGTTCCTTTTTCAAAGCAGCAATCACATCCTGTTTAGAATATGCCATATAATCATACGTTTCCATAGCACCAATAACCTGCTCCATAACATCGGAATCTATAACATCCATTCCTTCCATATACTCCATATGATTTGTTTTTTCCATAGTTATCCTCTTTTCTCTCTTTTAATCCTGCAAAAATCCTGTTAACGGAGAGGATGCCGATGCACCTTTTTCAAGTACACGCCCCATTCCAGCTAAATATGCTGCACGTCCGGCTTCTATGGCTGATTTAAAGGCTCCTGCCATAGCCACAATATCTCCTGCAGTTGCTATAGCCGTATTTGCCATCACTGCCGCTGCTCCCATTTCCATTGCCTCGCACGCCTGAGAAGGTTTTCCGATTCCTGCATCTACAATAATAGGAAGATTGATTTCTTCTATCAGTATGCGTATAAATTCTTTTGTAGCAAGCCCCTGGTTAGATCCTATCGGTGCTGCTAACGGCATAATGGCTGCCGCTCCGGCATTTACTAAATCTCTCGCCACATTTAAATCCGGATACATATAAGGAAGCACCACAAAACCCTCTTTTGCCAGAATTTCTGTGGCCTTTACGGTTTCGTAATTATCCGGAAGCAGGTATTTGCTGTCACGAATCACTTCTACTTTTACAAAATCTCCGCATCCTATTTCTCTGGCGAGTCTTGCAATACGCACTGCTTCTTCCGCATTTCTCGCTCCTGATGTATTTGGAAGCAATGTTACCCCTTTTGGAATGTAATCTAAAATATTGCCCTCGCCGTTAGAATTTGCACGACGCAATGCCAGCGTAATCATCTGAGCACCTGCATATTTTACTGCCGCATCAATCAATTCCACATTATATTTTCCGGAACCTAAAATAAATCTGGATTCAAACTCATGTCCACCTAATACTAATTTATCCTCTTTCATCTTTCTTTCCTTTCCTCCTATATCTATTGATTAAGCCACTCATTTCTAACTTTCCGTTTCCCCTAAAATCAGCCGCAGCAGCATATTTGCCTGGTGACCTGCACAGATACTGACTCGCGGTGATAACAAGCCCATTCCTGCATAAGCATCACTTTCGCCGTCACCACACACATACAGGCGTTTCATTTTCTGTCTGGTGCAAATGTGATTACTGCTGCCCACACCTGCCATACCGGAACCTGATACCACAATGGTTTCCGGCTGCTGCTCTAATAAATAATTTACAAGCATTGCTTTATATTCGGGATTGTCAAAAGCTTCACAAACCAGTGTTTCTCCGGCAAAAAATTCTTGTAAATTTTCTTCTGTCACCTTTGCCTGTATGGTTTCCACTCTGATATAAGGGTTAATCTCTCCGATCATTTCCCGCAAAGCTTCGGTCTTAGGCAGATTGATATGTTCTATCCTATATGCCTGCCGGTTCAAATTCGTAACATCTACCTTGTCAAAATCAATGAGTTTTAAAGTACCAATGCCACTTCTTGCCAGCATAATAGCAATATTAGAGCCAAGTCCTCCCAGTCCTGCAATACAGACCTTTGCCTGCTTAAATTTTTCATACACTTCTTTGGAAAAACGCTGGTCCATTGCCTGTTCTAACTGTTTCCTGGTAACCATACATCAGCCTCCGCCTACAAAGCTTACCACTTCTATGGTATCTGCTTCGCTAATCATTACTTCCTCATAGCTTTTCTTAGGTACAATGGCACCATTCCGTTCCACTGCCACCCTTCTGCTGTCATAGCCCGCTTCCTTTAAATATTCTGCGATGCTTTTTCCCTCCATATGTTCTATCTCATTTCCATTGATTCGAACCATTCTATCTCCTCTCTTTCTCTCGCATTTATCAAGCAAAAAAGGTTACATGAAGAAAACTACACCCGCGGTGGTGTACCCCTTCATGCAACCTTCGTCACACTCTTTGCCTATTATATCTAATTTTTTTTTGAATTGCAACTGTTACTTCCAATTTTCTTTCATTTCCTGCTTTTTCTCATACATCTTCTGATCCGCACTCTTCATCACCTCAAACAGCTTATCACCATTTTCCGGCTTATAATCCATGGCTCCATAGGCAATGCTCAGTCCATGAATAAAGTCATGCTCATACGCTTTCAATTCCTGATTAACACGGGCACATTCCTCCTCCATCTTCTCAGCAGTAAGATTAAAACCAATCACACAAAACTCATCGCCACCTAAACGATAACAGAAATTCCCCTGTTCTCCAAAATACTGTAGCTTATCTGCAATAGTTTTGATTGCCTCATCACCTTTCTGGTGACCCATATTATCGTTAATCTGCTTCAGCCCATTCATATCCGCATATAAAACTGCCACTGCATCGTTATTGTTTTCCATTGCCTCCGTATCCCGGTCAAAAGCACGACGGTTTCTCATACCTGTCATATCATCTGTAAATGCCATTCTCTGATAGGTAAGTTTCTCAATATTTTCTCCATACATAGAAATCGCCTGTTTCACCGCACAAATTCCTGCTACTGTTATAATAATCAGTAGTTCAAGCCTTGAAAAAAATCCATTACCAAATTTATCCCACACATAAAAGTCCAATAAATCCAAAAGAAGGCAGGAAAATGCTGTAACATACATAATAATTGATAGAATCAGATTTTTAACATTCCTTTTCTTCTTATAAAAATCCATAATGAAATCTGTACCAAATACAAATATATTCATTGCATCCAATACATGAATCACAAACAACATTTCAAAAAAATCTGCAATTCCAAGAATTTGTATAATAATCTGCAGAATAGGAATTAGCAAATCTACAGATAACAATATCCGAAAATGCTTTTTATTATTGATAAATCCCATTTGTTTCAAAGAAACTGCCACGCCGGAAATTACCATTGAAAATGATACAAAATTTACCATCTGAATTGCATATGCATTTTTGAAAAAGAACTGCCAGCCTCTGGTTTCCGTAAAGCTCCATAATGCCAAAAAGGAATAGCATACTGCAGCATTCAAAAATATCATAGGTGTAAAATTTTTTCTAAAACAAATGTGTATGAAAATCAAAAAAACTGCCACTATAATCGGTATAATTGTCATTAAAATCAAAGGGGCACTGTCTTTAAATATGTACAATAATATATCCGCCCTATTTCCCATTATAATAGTTCTAAATTTTCCTGCATACATGGTATAAGGGCTCATGACATGCACAGTCAGTTTTGTTCCTGCCTTTAAATTGTGTATGGGAATAATGTTCCAGATACTCCCCGGCGTCTTACCAAATGGAATTTCTTCCTGATTGCCAAAAGTATAAACCAACTCATTATCTGCATAGACACGTACATACGAATGGTCCGTCCTAAAACAAAGGCTCTCCTCATTGGTATCTTCTTCTAAATACCTATATATACGGGCATACTCCCCTTTTGGCTCATTTAATTTTGCTGGAAGTATCACTTTTTCCCCAGTGTTCTCCAAAAACCATCCGTCATTCCACTTTTCTATATGATAATCATGGTAATATCCACTTTCCGTATTAACACTTCCACAAGCCAGATAACATGTAAGCACAAATATAAGTATTAAATATAAATAAAATATCTTGTGATATTTTTCCATACCTTGCATTTTCCAACTCCCATACTTTCATTCCAAATTTCCTCTAATTACTATCTATATATATCTTACCTTTTTCAGGGCAGAATTGCAATTATTACTTGCACAAAAAACTGTGGTACATCCCACAACCATGTACCACAGTTTTTTCTAAATATTTATTAAATTACTGTACTGAAAGATTTGTATAGCCCATCAAGCTTAAATCCACTGCCTGTGCCACTTCTCTTCCTTCGCGGATTGCCCATACTACCAAGGACTGTCCTCTATGCATATCACCTGCAACAAATACATTTTCTACATTTGTATTGTATTTACCTGTTTCTGTTGCCACATTTGTTCTTTCATTTAATTTCACGCCAAAAGCATCTGCCACATATTTCTGGCATCCTAAGAATCCGGCTGCAATCAGAACAATATCTGCTTCTAAGGTGCTTTCACTTCCGGCAACCTCGCTCATAATCATTCTTCCGGTTTTCTCATCTTTCTTTGGCTCTAATTTTACGGTAACAACCTTCGTTAAGTTTCCATTCTTATCTTTTACAAACTCTTTTACTGTAGTCTGATAGATTCTTGGGTCATGACCAAATACTGCAATGGCTTCTTCCTGACCATAGTCTGTCTTGCAGACTCTTGGCCATACCGGCCATGGATTGTCCTCTGCTCTTTCATCCGGAAGCTTTGGCATCATTTCAATCTGTGTTACAGATGCTGCACCGTGACGGATAGAGGTACCAACACAGTCATTACCTGTATCACCACCACCGATGATAACAACCTTCTTACCTTTTGTGGAAATATATTTTCCATCCTTTAATTCAGAATCTAAAAGGCTCTTTGTGGTTGCTGTCAGGAAATCTACCGCAAAGTAAATTCCTTTTGCATCTCTTCCCGGAACATTGATATCTCTTGGATTAGAAGAACCACATGCCAAAATAACTTTGTCATACTCTTTCAGAAGCTTTGATGCTTTTACGTCCTTACCCACATTGGCGTTGGTTACAAACTCAACACCTTCTGCTTTCATTACCTCTACCTTACGGTCGATAATGTGCTTCTCTAACTTCATATTTGGAATTCCGTACATCAAAAGTCCACCGATACGGTCAGATCTTTCAAATACTGTAACAGAATGTCCACGTTTATTTAACTGGTCAGCAGCCGCAAGTCCGGCAGGACCGGAACCTACGATTGCCACTCTTTTTCCTGTACGAACCTTTGGCGGCTTTGGATCTGCATAACCTTCTGCATATGCATTTTCGATAATGCCATGCTCATTTTCTTTTACTGAAACTGCCTCTCCGTTAAATCCGCAGGTACAAGCTGCTTCACAAAGTGCAGGACATACTCTGGATGTAAATTCCGGGAAGTTGTTTGTCTTCTTCAGACGATTGTACGCTTCCTTCCAGTTTCCTACATATACTAAATCATTCCATTCCGGAACAAGGTTGTGCAATGGACAACCGGATGCCATTCCATCCAAAGTCATACCAGACTGACAAAACGGTACACCGCATGCCATACAGCGCGCACCCTGCTTCTGCTGCTGCTCTTTTGATAGAGGGGTATGGAATTCATTAAAGTTTTTAATTCTGTCCTTTGGTTTTACTGCTTTACTTGTTTCTCTCTCGTATTCCAAAAATCCTGTTGGTTTTCCCATTTTTCTTTCCCTCCTTATCCTCTATTTGCGTAGAATGCTTCAATCTGTGCCTGTTCGCTGCTTAAACCTTTTTCTTCCATCTGTACAATGGTATTTAACATACGCTTGTAATCGTGTGGAATGATTTTCTTAAACTTAGGTAAATATTCTTTGAAGTTATCTAAGATTTCTTTACCTTTTTCAGAATTGGTATATGCTACATGTGCCTGAATCATATCTTTCAATTCTACTACATCGTATTTATTTGTGATTTCTTCAATAGAAACCATAGCTTTATTTAATTTCAGGTATAAATCGCTGTCTTCATCTAATACATAAGCCACACCACCGCTCATACCGGCTGCAAAGTTCTTTCCTGTCTTACCAAGAACGGCTACACGACCTCCTGTCATATATTCGCATCCATGTTCTCCAACACCTTCTACAACAGCGATGGCACCGGAATTACGAACACAGAAACGTTCTCCTGCTACACCATTGATGTAAGCTTCACCACTGGTTGCACCATATAAAGCAACGTTACCGATAATAATGTTTTCATCCTGTTTGAACTTGATTCCCTTTGGTGGATAAACAACTAATTTACCGCCGGAAAGTCCCTTACCAAAGTAGTCATTACTGTCACCAACAAGTTCCAATGTCAGTCCCTTAGGAATAAATGCTCCAAAACTCTGTCCGCCGGCACCGGTACATTTTACCGTAAAGGTATCTTCTTCCAAAGTATCACCATACTTCTTGGTGATTTCAGAACCAAAGATGGTACCGAAGGAACGGTCTGTGTTAGTTACATCTACCTCGATGCTTCTCTTTTGTTTGCTGTCTAAAGCAGACTTAAACTGTTTTAACAGAATCTTTTCATCTGCTGTTTCATTTAACTTAAAGTCATATACCTGCTTCGGATCAAAAGTAACCTTTTTATCTTTGGCATATGGATTATTTAAAATACCGGATAAGTCAATCTTAGAAGCTCTTTCACCTAAGTTGTCTTTTACCTTTAATAAGTCAGTTCTTCCAACCAGTTCATCCACTGTTCTGACACCCAGTTTTGCCATATATTCACGAAGTTCTTCTGCTACAAACTTCATGAAGTTAATAACATATTCCGGTTTTCCTTTAAATCTCTTACGAAGTTCCGGATTCTGTGTTGCCACACCTACAGGACAAGTATCTAAGTTACATACTCTCATCATAACACATCCCATAGTTACCAATGGTGCTGTAGCAAATCCGAACTCTTCTGCTCCTAATAATGCTGCAATGGCAACATCACGTCCGCTCATAAGCTTACCATCTGTTTCAATGCGCACTTTGTTACGAAGTCCATTCATAATCAATGTCTGATGTGTTTCTGCCAGACCGATTTCCCATGGAAGTCCTGCATTATGAATAGAACTCTTAGGCGCTGCACCAGTACCACCGTCATAACCTGAAATCAAAATAACCTGTGCTCCTGCCTTTGCAACACCGGCTGCTACGGTACCTACACCTGCTTCGGAAACAAGTTTTACAGAGATACGTGCATCCTTGTTTGCATTTTTACAGTCATAAATAAGCTGCGCCAAATCTTCGATAGAATAAATGTCATGGTGTGGTGGCGGAGAAATCAAGCCCACACCCGGTGTTGAATGTCTGGTCTTAGCAACCCATGGGTAAACCTTTCCGCCAGGTAAGTGTCCACCTTCACCAGGCTTTGCTCCCTGTGCCATCTTAATCTGAATTTCCTGTGCACTTACTAAATATCTGGAAGTTACACCAAAACGTCCTGATGCCACCTGCTTAATTGCAGAACATTTATTTAATCCGTCCGGACCTACAGTAAGACGTTCTAAGCTTTCTCCACCTTCACCACTGTTGGATTTACCGTGAATTGTATTCATGGCAATTGCCAGTGTTTCATGGGCTTCCTGGGAAATAGAACCATAAGACATAGCACCAGTCTTAAATCTCTTTACAATAGAATCCACACTTTCTACTTCATCAATGGAAATTCCCTTCTTTGGATAATTAAAGTCCATTAAAGAACGAAGATTTCCAGTCATATCTTCTTTATTTACAAGGCTTGTATATTCCTTAAACATTTTGTAGTCACCAAGCTTGGTAGACTGCTGTAACAGATGAATGGTCTGTGGATTGTATAAATGTTCTTCCCCGCCGCTTCTCATCTTGTGCTTACCAACGCTGTCTAAGGTTAAATCCACCTCTAATCCCAATGGGTCAAATGCTGTGGAATGTAAGCTTTCCACATCTTCTGCAATATCTTTTAATGTGATACCTCCGATACGGCTTACTGTATCTGTAAAGTATTTATCTACCACATCTTTATCAATACCTACAGCTTCAAAAATCTGCGCTCCCTGATAGGACTGAATGGTAGAAATACCCATCTTAGAAGCAATCTTAACAATACCGTGAATAATTGCATTGTTGTAATCTTCTACCGCTGCATAGTAATCCTTCTTTAACATACCGCTTTCAATCAATTCGCGGATGGTTTCCTGTGCAAGGTATGGATTTACGGCACATGCACCATATCCTAACAGTGTTGCAAAATGGTGTACATCTCTTGGCTCACCACTCTCTAAGATAATGGCAACACTAGTTCTCTTCTTGGTACGCACTAAGTGCTGATGTACTGCAGAAACTGCTAACAGGGAAGGAATTGGTACATGATTTTCTTCCACATCTCTATCAGAAAGAATCAGAATATTTGCACCTTCTCTGTGTGCTCTGTCCACTTCTACATATAAACGATCAATGGCTTTTTCTAAGCTTGTATTCTTATAATAGGTAATCGGAATCACTTCTACTTTTAAGCCTGGAACTTTCATGGACTTAATTTTTAACAAGTCTGTATTCGTAAGAATCGGATTCTCTACTTTTAATACATGACAGTTTTCTGCACTATCTTCCAACAGATTTCCATCTTCTCCAACATAAATACTGGTGGAAGTAACTACTTCTTCACGTATTGCATCAATTGGCGGGTTTGTAACCTGCGCAAACAACTGCTTAAAGTAGTTGAATAACGGCTGATGTTTTCCTGACAATGCAGGTAACGCTGTATCCACACCCATAGCTGCAATGGATTCTGTACCATTTAATGCCATTGGCAAAATAGAACTCTTATATTCTTCATAAGTATAACCAAAAGTCTTCTGTAATCTTGCACGCTGTTCTGGTGTCAATTCCGGTACCGGCTGGTTTGGAATCTTTAAATCCTTTAATTTAACTAAGTTACGGTCTAGCCATTCACCATATGGCTGACTTTCTGCATATCTTGCCTTGATGGTTTCATCATCAATCACTTCACCCTTAACGGTATCTACTAAAAGCATTTTACCAGGACGAAGTCTTTCCTTTACTACTACCTTGGTCTGATCTACATCCATAACGCCAACTTCAGATGAAAGAATTAAGTAATCATCTTCTGTAATGTAGTAACGAGATGGGCGAAGACCATTTCTATCCAGTACGGCCCCCATAACATCACCATCACTGAAAAGAATAGAGGCAGGACCGTCCCATGGTTCCATCATGGTTGCGTAATACTGATAGAAATCACGTTTCTTCTGGTCCATATTTTTATTGTTTTCCCATGGTTCCGGAATGGTAATCATAACTGCCAGTGGCAAGTCCATTCCCGACATAACAAGGAATTCCAAGGTGTTATCTAACATGGCAGAGTCAGAACCTGCTACGTTAACTACCGGTAGTACTTTATGGAGTTCACCATGAAGCTTACTGGATTCCATGGTTTCTTCACGGGCTAACATTTTATCTGCATTACCACGAATGGTATTAATTTCACCGTTGTGTACAATAAAGCGGTTTGGATGTGCACGTTCCCAGCTTGGGTTTGTGTTCGTACTAAAACGGGAATGTACTGTTGCAATGGCGGACTCATAATCCGGATTCTGTAAATCTTTAAAGAATAAACGTAACTGATCCACCAAGAACATACCTTTGTATACGATCGTTCTGCTGGATAAGGATGGTACGTATGTTTCATCTATACTCTGTTCAAATACACGTCTTACAATATATAATTTGCGGTCAAAGTCAATCCCCTGCGCAACATCTGCCGGACGTTTTACAAATCCCTGCATAATAAAAGGCATGCAATCAACGGCTTTCTGACCGAGAGTGGTTGGTTCTGTAGGAACATTTCTCCAGCCTAAAAACTCCATTCCCTCTTTATTGACGATAATTTCAAACATTTTCATTGCCTGTTTTCTCTTTAATTCGTCTTGTGGGAAGAAGAACATACCTACACCATAATCTCTTTCTCCACCTAATTCGATGCCTGCTTCCTTTGCTGCCTTTGAGAAAAACTTATGGGAAATCTGTAACAGGATACCAACACCATCACCTGTTTTGCCTTCTGCATCTTTACCAGCTCTATGCTCTAAGTTTTCTACAATTCTTAAAGCGTTTTCTACGGTCTGATGAGTTTTGATACCTTTAATGTTTACTACTGCACCGATACCACAGTTATCATGTTCAAATCTTTCGCTGTACAGTGATGGCTGTGTTACCTTAGAAATTTCTTTACTCACTCTGCAATCCTTCCTTTCGTTGTGCTTTTACTTATGTCTTATCCTTTTTTAATATACTACTTTTTTCTCCACGTGTAAACAATTATTTTTCGATAGTTGTCTGAATATTTGTTAATTCAATAGTTTTGCGTATATTTTCTGATAATTCAAACAAAAATAAAAGGAAACAACCGAAGTTGTTTCCTTTTTCTCTTATTTATGTCAATTTCTTTTTGAATTTTTTTTCAATAAAAACCAGTTGCCAAGTAGCCAGACAATAGTTGTTATAATTGTAGCAACAATTAATACATTTGTTTTTTCCAATGCTTCACCGATTATGGAAATTTCCGTAATACAAACAGATGTAATATTTGCCACCACATGAATTACAATCGGTGCCCAAAGTGTCTGAAAACGCAAATAACACAATGCCATAACTGTTCCAAGAACGAACGCATAAACTCCCTGTACAATATTGCCATGATATACGCCGAACATCAATGCTGAAACCAAAACGGCAATGACAGGTTTCACATACCCGCAAAGCCTTTGAAACATCAAACCACGGAAAATCAGTTCTTCACAAACAGGTCCTAAAATCCCTACGGTAAGCAGTTCCAGCAAAACGCCACCTGAATACAGTGTTTCTGCCACCTGCTGATACTTTTGAGAAAATTTGTCAAGACCACTAAAGCCAATCAGCGCATTTAAAGAAACGCAAAGTGCCACCGCCATAACAACTAACACACTCCAAGCTGTTATTGATGTTTCTCTCTCCTTTACAGTCTGTTCTTTCTTTCTATCACCTCGAAACAGCAATGCAAACACCGGAATACAAATCACAGATGCCGCAAGAAGCAGATAAAGTGCATTTTCTGTATATTGGTTTAATACCTGTTGCGTAACAGACACAACATCTGCCTCTCCTGCGCTTTGAAATACAGCCCAAAAAATCCCCACAAACATATAGGCAAAAGCCAACGCAAAAGTTACTGCCACATGAATCAGCAGTGGATAAACACACCGCCAGATAGCTAAAAATACATTATCTTTTCTCATATTCTCCTCCTAATCCCTTGATTCAATTACTAATAAAACTCCATCAGAAAAAGCGACCTCTGCTTTTTCTTCCAACAGTTCGTTGCTCACGCCCCAGTCGCTCAACAACGGAAGTGTAACATTATCTACTTCATACTTCATTCCCCGGATGGTAAGATTACTTACTTCCTTTCCCATAGAAATCAATGATAAATATTTTTTATAAATGAGCTTTTTTCTCTCTATGGTAAAAGAGTGTTCGCAAGCATACATACAATTATGGTCGTCTATGATTTTCATGAAAACGCCTTGTTCTAAAGCAACTTTAAGACAGCCGATATTTGCCAGCGTATGATCCATTCTGGTTCCGATTCCGCCAAGCAATAAGATTTCCGCATCATCTGTTCCCGCACCCGCCAACCTCTTCTGAGCGTGTCTGAACTGTTTTACAATCGGTATCGCCAATTCTAAGGCTGCCTTCGTGTCTGTCATATCCTTTTCCGGTTTATAAGTTCTTATTTCTGCCTTTCCTTCCTGTTTATAAAAATCCAGAATCTCCGGCTGAACAGTGTCAAAATCCCCCACCACATAATCTACCGGAATATGATTTTCATAGCAGAATTTCAGTCCTCCGTCCACCGCAATCACTATTTGCTCTTTTTCGAAAAAAGCCAGGGCAGACTGTTCTAATCTGCCCCCGCTTACAATTATAACACTCATATTACATCCGTTCTGCTGCTTCAAAGCCTAACACATCAATACATGTTTCTAAGACTTGTTCTGTCAGCACCAGTAATGCAATATAACTTTCCTTTTTCTCTTTGTCTTCCTCACCAAGAATTTTTGTTTCATGATAAAAATGATTAAAGGTATTGGCAAGGTTGTAAATATAAGAACACACTTTGTGTGGTGCCAGTTCTGCAAAAGCATTTTCAATAACACCATTAAATCTAACATTTTCTAACACAAGAGCTTTGGCACTTTCGTTGGTTTCTTCCAGTTTTACAGCCTGTAAATTTTCCACATTGCCGCCCTGCTCTTTATATTTATTTAAAATAGACTTAATTCGTACGATAGTATATAAAATGTATGGACCCGTATTTCCCTCAAAGGAAGTGAATCTGTCTACGTCAAACACATAATCCTTGGATGCCTGATTTGACAAATCGCCATACTTGATTGCGGAAAGTCCTACAATCTTTGCCGTGTCCTTTGCTTCACTTTCTTCCACTTCATGGTTCTGTGTAATCTTTTGGAACATTTCCTCATTAATTTCGCCAATCAAATGTTCTAGACGCATTACACCACCGGCACGAGTCTTAAAAGGCTTTCCATCTTTCCCGTTCATGGTTCCAAATCCTAAGAAACGCAGGGAAGTATTTTCTTCCACCAATTTTGTCTTTCTTGCACAGCGAAATACCTGCTGGAAATACAATTCCTGACGCTTATCTACCACATAAATAATTTCGTCCGGATGGAATAATTTCATACGTTCTACGATGGTTGCTAAATCTGTGGTATTATAAAGGGAAGCTCCGTCTGATTTTAAAATCATACATGGCGGGATTTCCTTAGTATCACTTTCTTCCTTTACATCCACTACCAGTGCCCCGTCACTTAAATATGCATATCCGTTGTCTTTCATATACTGCACCATTTCCGGAATATATGGCTGCGCATCAGACTCTTTCTTCCATAAGTCAAATTCTACATTCAGTTTTTCATAATTCTTCTTTAAATCATTTACCGAAATCTCCAAAATATGATTCCACAATGCCTGATAGCCGCGATTACCATGCTGCAATAAATAAGTTGCCTGCATAGCTTCCTCTTTGTATTCCGGATGCTCTTTCGAATAAGCGCTGGCTGCCGGATAGATTTCTTCCAGTTCACTAATGGTAAACGGTGCTTCTTTTGGATAGTCTCCGGTATAATTATCATCAAAATATACCAGTTCCGGTTTCCGCTTCTTCAATTCTGTAATAATCAAGCCCATCTGAAGACCCCAGTCCCCCAAATGCACATCCCCGATTACTTTATGTCCCATAAAACGTCCCATACGTTTCAGGCTTTCACCAATAATAGCGGAACGCAGATGCCCCACATGCAAAGGCTTCGCTACATTTGGTCCGCCATAATCAATCATAATGGTTTTGGCTTTTTCCGCTTTTTCACAGCCATGATTTTCTGTGTTCAGCATCTCATTCATATATTTTGTCAAAAAATCCATAGAAAGTTTCATATTGATAAATCCCGGCATTACCGCTTCCACCATAGAAAACAGACTGCTGTTTTTTAACACTTCCACTACTTCATTGGCAATCATAATCGGAGCCTTTTTATAGGCTTTTGCCGCTGCCATAGCACCGTTACACTGGTACTCGCATAAGTCCGGGCGGTTAGATACGGATATCATGCCATATTTTTCTTCATATCCACAGTCAGAAAAGGCTTTTGCCGCTTCTTTTGTAATTATATCAATTATCTTTTCCATATTTCCTCCTAGTACACTGCCTGCTTTATTACTCACATTTCTTCATTATACAACGATTATAAAAAAAAAGCAACGACAGCCCCCTCACTTTCTGTCATTGCTAATTTACAACTATTATAAAATCTATTTTTAGTTAAAGTGTTCGCTCATGTTTTCGTAGCCGATAATGCTGTTTAATTCATAGCATTCTACTTCATCGGCTTCTTTCGCACCGCTTTTGATCAGCTCCAGTTCTGCCCCAACTCTTTTGATTGCTGACTGAACCCCATCATATACACCATCCAAACCTACTGTCTTAATAATTGTTCTTCCGAAAATATTTTCTACTGCAATCCGATTATCTGCACCGGCATTCTTTGCTATAAAACTTGCAATATTTCCATCCGTGTTACGAAAATAAAAACTCTGCTGTTCCCCACTCTGCATGTTTACATATCCACGAACTACATCGTAACCCATATTAATCCTCCTTCCTCAAGAATCCCCTTTTCTTACCTAATTGTTAACACAATTCTTTAGTTATTACATAACTGTTTTTCAATTGCAACTTTATAATACCACTCTTTTTCATAAAAATAAAGGGGTTTTGTGTAAAATGTGCAAAATTTCCCAGTTTTTAACTATATTTTTCGTTATTTTAAATAATTATTAAAGGCTTTGTAATACTTACGTAATACAAAGCCTTATCTTTCGGATATTTATTCACTTAATACAATGTAATATGCTTCGGAATACCATTTTCAAAAACAGAATGTACTTCTCCCTGAATTAGCGGTGTCAGATATTCCATCATTTCTTCTGTTATGTCATTTCCTTCCTTGGTAATCCACTCTAACGGTACTGTTTTCTCCTTATTGGCAACCTCTGATACTCTCACGCGTCTGAAAATCACCTCATAAGGATTGGAATTGGTACGGATAATTGCTGCCATAACTCCTGTCATACCTTCAATCGCGCACTGAAATGCATGAATTCCCAGCATTTTAGATTCCGCAATGTCAGTAGCACTGGCAACATGAGCGGCACATCTTTGCATCAGATTCAACTCCACAGAACGTACTTTACAACCAATACGTTCTCTTACCGCATGCTCTAACACTCTTGCTGCCCCTGCAATATAACTATGACCAAATACATCCACAGCTCCGCTTTGCTGACTTTCCGAAATATACACACCGTTTTTGTCCTTAATTCCTTCGCTGACAGCTACCAGAATGGAAGGTCTTGTTTTCAACTTTTCTTTTACGTCCTGAATAAATTTATCTATATCAAATTCCCGTTCGCAAAGATATATAAGGCTGGGACCATCTGCACCATTTAGCCTGGAAAGCGCTGAAGAAGCAGTGAGCCATCCGGCATTTCTTCCCATTACTTCCACAATGGTAACTGCCGGCATGTCATAAACATTACAATCCCGTTCCAGCTCACAGAAAGTAGTTGCGATATATTTTGCCGCAGAGCCAAATCCCGGACAATGATCTGTTTCTGCCAAATCATTATCGATGGTTTTTGGAGCTCCCACAACTTTAATATCGTCAATATCATTCATGATACAATAGCGTGATAATTTGTCTACGGTATCCATGGAATCATTGCCGCCAATATAGATAAAATATCCAATATGGTATTTTCTTAATATTTCAACAATTTTGCGGTACTGTGTATCATTTTCTTCTAAATTGTCAAGCTTAAACCGACAGGAACCAAGTGCCGCTGCCGGAGTATGGCAGAGAAGTTCAATACACCCCATATCTTTTAGCACAGAGTTTAAAGAAACAAACTTCTCCTCCAAAACACCTTTAATACCATTCACCGCTCCATAAATCTTGTCAATTTTTCCACTGGCTCCTGCTCCGGTAACAATTCCCGCTACCGTTGCGTTAATGGCTGCAGTTGGACCGCCTGACTGTGCAATCAGTAAATTTTTCATGTGTGCATCTCCTTTTCTTGTGTAACCACTTTTATTATATGTGGGAGTCTGCTCATTTATACGTTTTTCACGGTCGCAATATCAATCAATGTCAGATGCTGTTTGTCCGCTGTTTCCATACTTGTTACCAATGCTTCAGCTGTATCCAAGCTAGTAAGAACATTCACACCTGTTTCAATTGCATTTCTACGGATTAAGAATCCATCCCTGCTCTTGTCACGTCCATTGGTTGGAGTATCGATAACAAGGTCAATCTTATGTCCTAAAATCAAATCCATAAGATTTGGAGATTCCTGTTCAATCTTATTTACCTTAGATGCCTTAACGCCATTTTCATTCAATACTCTGGCAGTACTTCTGGTTGCAAAAATCTTGTAGCCTAAAGTTTCAAAACGTTTTGCAATATCTACTACTTCCATCTTATCAGCATCTTTTACAGTAATAATCATCTGCTTATGTTTCGGCAGACTGAATCCTGCACCTAAAAAGGCTTTGTATAATGCTTCTTCAAAAGTCTTGGCAATACCAAGTACTTCACCGGTAGATTTCATTTCCGGTCCAAGGCTGATATCAGCTCCACGAAGTTTTTCAAAAGAGAATACCGGCATCTTGATTGCAATATATTCCGCTTCCTTCTGTAAGCCCGGTGTATATCCTAATCCTTTAATTGTATTTCCAATAATTACTTTAGTAGCAAGCTTTACAATCGGAATACCTGTTACTTTTGAAATATATGGTACCGTACGGCTGGAACGTGGATTTACTTCGATTACATAAATTTCTTCTCCAAAAGCAATAAACTGAATGTTAATCAAACCGATTACATGCAATGCTTTTGCCAGCTTTCTTGTATATTCCACGATAATCTTCTTCTGCTTTTCAGTCAGTGACTGTGCCGGATATACAGAAATACTGTCACCGGAATGAACTCCGGCTCTTTCAATATGCTCCATGATACCAGGAATCAAAATATCTTCACCGTCACATACTGCATCTACTTCGATTTCTTTACCAACCAGATATTTATCAACAAGAATCGGATGCTCCTGGGCAATTCTATTGATAATTCCAATAAATTCGTCAATATCATCATCGGAAATGGCAATCTGCATGCCCTGTCCGCCAAGTACATAAGAAGGTCTTACCAATACCGGATAGCCCAGTTCATTTGCTGCTGCCTTTGCTTCTTCCGCAGTAAATACAGTATGACCTGCAGGTCTTGGAATACAGCAGTCTTCCAAAATCTTGTCAAAGATTTCACGATCTTCTGCTGCGTCTACATTTTCAGCAGAAGTACCAAGAATCGGCACACCCATCTTCATCAATGCTTCTGTCAGCTTAATGGCTGTCTGTCCACCGAACTGTACAACGGCTCCGTCCGGTTTTTCAATTTCTACAATACTTTCCACATCTTCTGCTGTCAATGGCTCGAAGTAAAGTTTGTCTGCAATATCAAAGTCAGTACTTACCGTTTCCGGATTGTTATTAACAATGATTGTTTCCCATCCTTCTTCTCTAAATGCCCAGGTAGAATGTACCGAACAGTAATCAAATTCGATACCCTGTCCAATACGAATCGGACCTGAACCAAGTACAAGCACTTTCTTCTTTCCTTTTGTTTCTATTACTTCGTTTTCACTGCCAAAGCAAGAATAGTAATATGGTGTAGTTGCTTCAAATTCTGCTGCACAAGTATCAACCATCTTGAACGCTGCTTTAATTCCGGCTTCATCTCTTAATGCTTTAATCTGCGCTTCTTCTTTTCCAGTCAATTTTGCAATGACATTATCCGGAAATTCAATTCTTTTAGCTTCTGCAAGGAGTTCCTTTGTCAATGGCTCTCTGCGCAATTTATTTTCCATTTCTACCAAAATTGCAAATTTATCAATGAACCATTTGTCAATCTTTGTAATTTCGTTAATCTTATCGTAAGACACACCACGTCTTAAAGCCTCTGCAATAACAAAAATACGTCTGTCATCTACTCTGTGCAGTGCTTCTTCTAACTGTGTATTGTCTAAATCACTGAAATCGTAAGACATAAGACTATCTACATGCTGCTCTAAAGAACGAAGTGCTTTCATCAATGCACCTTCAAAGTTGGTACAGATACTCATAACTTCTCCGGTTGCCTTCATCTGTGTGGTAAGAGTACGTTTTGCCATGATAAATTTATCAAACGGAAGACGTGGAATCTTAACTACACAGTAATCTAAAGTAGGTTCAAAACTTGCATAAGTCTTTCCTGTAATTGCATTTTTAATTTCATCTAAAGTGTAGCCTAAGGCAATCTTAGCCGCTACTTTTGCAATCGGATAACCCGTTGCCTTAGAAGCCAGCGCGGAAGAACGGCTTACACGAGGATTTACTTCGATTACACAATACTCAAAAGTATTCGGATTCAATGCATACTGTACATTACATCCACCAGTGATATTTAATTCACTGATAATGTTAAGTGCAGAACTTCTTAACATCTGGTATTCTTTATCACCCAGTGTCTGTGATGGTGCCACAACAATACTATCTCCTGTATGTACACCTACAGGGTCAATATTTTCCATATTACATACCGTAATACAGTTACCGTTGCTGTCACGCATTACTTCGTATTCAATTTCTTTCCAGCCTGCAATACAACGCTCTACCAGAACCTGTCCTACACGGCTTAAACGAAGTCCGTTGGATAATATATTTACCAGCTCTTCTTCATTATGAGCGATACCGCCGCCGCTTCCACCTAAGGTATAAGCAGGACGCAGTACTACCGGATATCCAATCTTATTAGTAAATTCGATACCAGCTTCTACTGTATGCACAATTTCAGAAGGTGCACATGGTTCTCCGATTTTTTCCATAGTTTCTTTGAACATTTCACGGTCTTCTGCTTTTTTAATTGTTTCCGGTGTAGTACCGATTAACTTTACATTATGTTCTTTTAAGAAACCTGATTCGTCTAATTCCATTGCAAGATTCAAGGCAGCCTGTCCACCAAGGGTAGGAAGAACGCTATCCGGTTTTTCTTTCATAATAAGCTGCTCTAACACTTTCGCTGTTAACGGCTCAATATATACCTTATCTGCAATATCTTTATCTGTCATAATTGTTGCAGGATTTGAGTTTACTAAGACTACTTCAATTCCTTCTTCTTTTAAGGAACGGCAAGCCTGTGTTCCTGCATAGTCGAATTCTGCTGCCTGACCAATTACGATTGGACCAGAACCAATAACCAATACTTTTTTAATATTAGGATTTTTAGGCATTATTCCGTTACCTCCATCATTTTCATAAATCTGTCAAAAAGAAATGCACTGTCCTGTGGTCCCGGACATGCTTCCGGGTGGAACTGTACGGTGAAAATATTTTTATTCTTATATTTCAAACCTTCAATTGTTCCATCATTTACATTTACAAAGCTTGCTTCTGCCACATTAGGATCCATCTTATCCATATCTACCACATATCCGTGGTTCTGAGATGAAATATAAACTCTGTTGGTTGCTAAATCCTTAACAGGATGATTTCCACCACGGTGTCCGTATTTCATTTTATGAGTATCTGCACCTGTTGCCAGTGCCATTAACTGATGTCCCAGGCAAATGGCAAAAATAGGAATTTCTGTATCATACAGCTTTTTGATTTCTTCAATAATTGCTCCGCAGTCCTTTGGATCTCCCGGTCCGTTTGAAAGCATGATTCCGTCTGGATTTGCTGCAATAATTTCTTCTGCTTTAGTGCCCGCCGGATAAATAGTAACTTCGCATCCGCGCTCGTTCAAGCTTTCTGCAATATTATTTTTTGCTCCAAAATCCATCAAAGCTACTTTCTTTCCGTCCCCTTTGATGACCTTCTCTTCTTTGCAAGTTACTTTTTCTACTACGTTTCCGGTCTTATACTCTTTTAATTTTGGAAGGATTTCATCCAGGTTATAATTTTCATTGGTAGTAATCATTCCGTTCATGGTACCCTTTTCTCTCAAAATCTTAGTAAGGGCTCTTGTATCAATGCCTGCAATGCCTGGAATATCATGTTCTTCTAAAAAATGCTGAATTGTGTCTTCGCTTCGGAAATTACTTGGAAGTCTGGAGAGTTCCCGTACAATATAGCCATCCGGCCATGGTTTTAAAGATTCCATATCTTCATGACAAATACCATAATTGCCAATCAGAGGATATGTCATAACAACTGCCTGTCCGGCATAAGATGGGTCGGTTAATACCTCTAAATACCCAGTCATGGATGTGTTAAAAACGATTTCACTAATTACTTCTTTTGTAGAACCAATACTGGTCCCGGTAAATGTAGTTCCATCCTCAAGTATCAGAAAAGCTTTCATGTAGTACACCTTTGTCCTTTCATATTTGCTCAAATTGTAAAAATTTTATCATATTATAGTACTTTTTTCAACCGTTTTTTTTAGAATCGTAACAGTTCTGAGTTTATTGGTTAGAGGGACGCCCATGAGAAGGACAGAAACCTCCCGGGCAGGCGGAAACTTCGCTCCGGCAAACTAAGTTCTAAGACGCACTAAGTTCGTCGCTGGAGGGGCTCCTCACTAAGTGCTTTCTAAGAGCTGGATTTTGCCTCCACTCAAAACGTTTCCCGATTGCCTGTCCGGGAGGTTTCTGTCCCTATCATGGGCTGTGCATTACAAACCCAAAAACAAAATTGTTAGATTCTCTCTTATCAGTTTGAAAGCACCGTCTATGAACATCCCTTCACCAATATTTCTTAAGAAATTCTCCATCATATTTTAAATTTTTTTTCACATTTTAATGTTACAATTTACTCTGTAAATGACGTACAGCGAAATAGGAAAGGTGATTTTTATGAAGTCTAAAGACAACGACTACAAATATGTAGATGTTCCCAAAAAGAAGATCGGCAATTATATTATTATTGGTGTCGGCGTATTAGCTATACTGATTACCGGTTTTTTGTATGCTTCTAAATTAAATGATAATGCCAATATGGCAGAATCTTTGAAAGGCTCTTTAAAAAATATACATTTATCATAATCTCCCTTCTTACCTCATATATTTTATTAATTTAAAATACATGAGGTATTTCTATTTTATGTCCAGATTATATATGCAACAGAACATGGAAAATCATGTGGATCAAGGGCATCTACTAATTAATATCCGTTCTGAAACAGGTGAAATTCCTATTGAAGGGGCCACAATCCGTTTATCCTACAGCGGGCAGCCTGACACTGTCTTAGAAACCCTTTCTTCCAACGTCTCCGGACAGACAGAGGAACTTCTCCTTGACACTCCGCCTTTAGAGTACAGTATGGAGCCCTCTCCAAACCAGCCTTACGCTGAATACACCATTGATGTAACTGCTGAAGGATATGAGCCCATTAACATCAGCGGAATTGAACTTTTGCCCAACGAACAGGCCGTTCAGAACGTGAATTTAACTCCTCTGGCGGAAGCTGTCACCAACGAGGATCACATTGTAATTGGCCCTCACACTTTGTATGGTGATTATCCTCCCAAAATTCCAGAGGACGAAATCAAACCGGTAAATGAAAGCGGCGAAATCGTCTTAAGCCGTGTGGTAGTACCGGAATATGTTGTAGTGCACGACGGACCTCCTAATGACAATTCCGCCAATGATTATTATGTACGTTTTAGAGATTATATCAAAAACGTTGCCTGCAGTGAGATTTACGCCACCTGGTCTGACTCTACCATCCGTGCCAATGTACTTGCAATCATCTCCTTTACCCTAAACAGAGTATATACCGAATGGTATAGAAACAAAGGATATGATTTTACCATAACCTCCTCTACCGCCTATGACCACAAATGGATTCGCGGAAGAAATGTATTTGAAAACATTTCATATATCGTAGATGAGATTTTTGCCAATTATTTATCACGCCCTAATGTAAAGCAGCCTATTCTCACCCAGTACTGTGATGGTCAGCGTGTACAGTGCTTAGACCGTGGCTGGATGACTCAATGGGGCAGTAAATATCTTGGTGACCAGGGATATACTCCTATTGACATCATTCAGTACTACTATGGTGATGATATGTATATCAACACCGCAGAACAGATTTCCGGCATTCCCGCATCATGGCCGGGATACGATTTAAGTATTGGTTCCGGCGGTGCAAAAGTACGTCAGATGCAGGAACAATTAGATCGCATTGCTCAAACTTACACTGCCATTCCCCGAGTACAGGCAGATGGTATCTATGGTCCTGCCACCGCCGAAGCTGTCCGTGAATTTCAGCGCATTTTCGGGCTCCCGGTCACTGGCGTGGTAGATTACCCAACATGGTACGAAATATCCGACATTTATGTGGCAATCACACGTATTGGCGAACTATATCCATAACTCTCTTTCTTACCCCAATAAAAAGACCGGATTTTCCATCCATCCCACAGAAAAATCCGGTCTTTCTATTCATTATTAATACACAATAAACTGATGTTTTTTTAATACTTCAAAATAATTAAATATCCGTTGTTCTAAATCTTCAATTTCTTCTTCCTGCTGTTCTTGAAGCGAATCTTTAATTTCTCCTATTGTATGCTTTCCATCAATATTTCTCCATATAAAACTTCCATATCTGTCCAAAGGAATCTTATCAATTCTCACTTTTCCGGTAAGCTTTTTTATAGTACCGTAAAGCAAATCATTTCTTTCAACCTTAATTCTTATTCTGCCTGATTTGTTCTCCTCCCACGCCACATCAGGATTTTTAATCGGAACTGCCATTAACATATCTTTTCTTTCCATACTTACTCCTATTTATTATCGTGTTACATTTTTCAACCATTTTTTCTGTTGATATCGTCCAACGCTAAATGGTAACTTAACCAACTCATCTGACAACAATATCAGATATACAACTTCCACCGGTGCCTGAAACACAAATGCTGCCACTGCCCCAAACAGTATGGAACAACACCACATACTTCCTGCATCAATAAACAATCCTACCTTAGTATCTCCACCTGCCCGGAATATTCCCACAATTAAAGTTGTATTCATTGCCTGTGCCATCACATACACCGCCATGCAAAGCAACATGAAGCCCATATATTGTGCAGAACGTTCTGAAACACTTAGATAAGAAACCACAAATGGTCTTGCCAGCAAAATCACGCCACCACCCATGGCACCAAAAAACAAGGAAAGGCCAATAAAACGCTTCGCATATTTTTCTGCCAACTCTGTTTTATTTTCTCCAATAACTTTTCCTAACATAATGGAAGTAGCATTGGCAATACCAAACACTATTACAGTTGCCAGATTCCTTGTAACCTGTGCCACGGAATTAGCAGCAACCGCAGAACTATTTAAATGACCTATAATAGCTGCATTCGCGGAAAAACCGGCTCCCCAAATTAATTCATTAATAATCACAGGAGAGGAATACTTTAGAAAATCCTGAAACAGCAATGGATTCCTTGCCCAGATATCACTAATATGCAATCGAATATCTTTATTTTTCCATTTTGCATAACTTAATACAATAATTAGCTCTGTTAATCTAGCAATCAAAGTTGCTGTTGCTGCCCCCTCAATTCCCATAGCCGGAAATCCAAGCAATCCAAAGATAAAAACTGCATTAAAAACAATATTAATTATCATCGAAATCAAATACACTACCGTAGAAATCACCACACGTTCCACACTGCGCATAATATTAAGGTAGACTATGGTAATTGCCTGAAACAAGTATGTGTATGCAACAATTTTTAAGTATTTTACTCCCTCTGTAATTACTTGTGGTTCTTTCGTAAAAATATGCATCAACTGCGTTGGAAAGCACAATGTTGCTATGGTAAACAATACTGCTACAATCAAAGATACCCGAAGTGCAATGCCTAATACTTTTTCTATGGTACGCCTGTCACCTTTCCCCCAGTATTGGGCTGTTAACACAGTAGCACCGGAAGTAATTCCGAAGAATATTAAGTTTAAAATAAACTGAATCTGTCCTGCAAGGGAACACCCTGACAATACATCCTCTCCTACTTTTCCAAGCATCACCACGTCTGCCGTGGTAATACCTGTATTAATCAGATTTTGTAACGCCATTGGTATTACCAGTTCCAGAACCTTTTTATAAAATTCTTTCCCTTCTTTCTCTAATTTTATCATATCTACCTTTCATTTCCCCAAAGAAAGACAGACCTGCCAGATTTCGGCAGGTCTATCATCCTTTGTCTTACCATTTAATTTGTCAATTAGTATTTCATTACTTCTTCTTCGCCATTTAATACACGAAGGGCACCCTGTGCTAAAGCTAACAGTTCATCTTCTCCCGGATAAACAGTAAACTCTCCCACAAATCCAGCTCTTTCTTTTATTGCATTTACTACAAGATCACTGTAAGCAATACCGCCAGTTACTACCACCTGGTCTACTTTACCCTTTAATACTGTAGCTGCTGCTCCGATTGCTTTTGCCATCTGATATATAAATGCATCAAAGATTAACTGATATTCTTTTTTACCTTCGTTTGCACCTGCAATGACGTCACGCATATCGTTTGTTCCAAGATATGCATTGGTACCGCCGTTTCCTACAATTTTCTTATATACTTCCTGTTCTGTATATTTGCCACTGAAGCACATTCTTACCAAGGCTCCTGGAGGTACTGCACCTGCTCTTTCCGGTGAGAATGGTCCGTCACCTTCCAAAGCATTGGCAACATCTACAACTTTACCATTTTCATGGGCACCAACAGATACACCGCCACCCATATGTACAACGATTAAATTCAAATCTTCATATTTCTTTCCATGTTCCTTTGCATAACGCTTTGCAACTGCCTTCTGGTTTAATGCATGGAAAATACTTGTTCTCGGAAGTTCCGGATGTCCGGAAATTCTTGCCACATCAGATAATTCATCTACACATACAGGGTCTACAATGTAAGATGGTACGCCAACTTCATCCGCGATTTCTTTTGCCAGAATACCGCCAAGGTTAGACGCATGTTGTCCCTGTACACCGATTTCTAAGTCTTTGATTAATTCCGGTGTAGTTGCATATGTACCGCTTAAGATTGGTTTTAATAAACCGCCACGGCCAACAACAACGCCTAATTCTTTAATGTCAAAGTTCTTTTCTTTTAAAACATTTAAAATAACTTCCTTACGGAAATCTTTCTGGTCTACAATAGTTGCATATTTTGAAATTTCCTCTGTGGAATGGCGAAGTGTTTCGTCAAATAAAAGTGTTTCGTCTTCAAATACCCCAATTTTTGTTGAAGTAGAACCCGGGTTGATAATCAAACTCTTGATAGACATAATCTGCCTCCTTATTAATTATTATTTATTCATTGTTTCAGCTACTACTGCTGCAAGAGCAATAGAGTTTACTTTTGTTTCAAATGTATCGGAACGTGATGTTAAGATAACCGGAGCTTTCGTACCTGTTAAAATACATCCATTCTTTACTTCTGCTGTATGTACAAGTGCTTTGTATACAAGGTTACCTGCATGAATATCCGGGAATAAAAGAACATCTGCATCCCCCTGAATCTTTCTGTCTGTTGCTCCTTTATGTTTTGCAGCTTCCGGATCGATTGCAAGGTCAAGGGATAACGGTCCGTCAATAATACAATTCTTAATCTTACCTTCTTCACACATCTTTGTAAGTTCTGCTGCTTCTACTGTTACAGGCATCTTAGGATTTACAACTTCTACTGCTGCAAGTGGTGCAATCTTTGGACATTCAATGCCACATGCCTGTGCGACAGGAACTGTATTTTCAATAATCTGTACTTTTTCTTCTAATGTTGGGTAAGTCATGAAAGCAACATCTGTTAAGAATAATAAGTGATCAATTCCTTTTACTTCAAATACGCATACGTGGGATAATGCATTGCCTGTTCTTAAACCAACTTCTTTATTTAATACACTCTTTAAGAAATTCTTGGTGTCAATCAGACCTTTCATGTACATATCTGCCGCACCATCATGAACAAGCTTAACAGCCTTTAAAGAAGCTTCAATCATATCAGGTTCGTTAATGATTTCAAATCCGGTTAAATCCACATTAATAGATGCAGCAATTTCTTTCATCTTCGCTTCATCACCAACTAAAATAGCATCTGCAATTTTTCTCTTTTTTGCTTCACAGACTGCCTGTAATACTTCTGAGTCCTGAGCCACTGCTACTGCTACTTTTTTCATTTCACATTCTGATACTTTTGCTATTAATTCATCAAAACTGTTTTTCATTTCTTTACACCTCGTAATTTTTCATTCATTTCTTCTGCTTTGCCAGCAGATTATTTTATTTGCACTTTATTCTAAATAGTATCACTTTAGGGTATAAAGGTCAAGAAATCTTGCTAAATTTTTAACAAAAAAGTAGCTATTCAATTTTGGTGGTTATCAGGACGCTCCCAGTTAATACAATTCTTCTCAGAAAGGCAGAAATTTTAACAGCCTTTCTGAGAAGAATTGTATTAACTGGGAGCTGTTCTTGGAAAACACCAAGATTGAATGTGACTATTTCGGTTGCTATTTGCTGGACATGGCAAATTTCAAGAAACCTTGAACCGAGATTTTATTCCCGGTTCAAGGGCTGATAAAAACTTACTTTTTATTCACTCTGGCCAGCTCTTCTTTCAAAGAACGAATGAGTTCATCCTTTTGGGCAATTTCTTCTTGGGCTTTTGCCATTTTTTCTTCTGCTTTTACTGCTTTTTCTTCCGCTTTTACTGCTTTTTCTTCCGCTTTTTTCATTTTATCCCTGGCTTCTGCTATTTTTGCTTCCGCCTCTGCAACTTCTTCTTCATACTCCTTCTGGAACAACCGCCTGGTTTTCTCTTCATCGTATTCGGTTAAAAGCATGTCTTTCACCTCCGCTTGATGGCTTATCAGAATCTCTTTTAAGATTTCTTCCTGAATACATTCATTTACTGCCTTATCTACCGCTTCTTCAATAGGCATAGTTTTATTATATGTTTTCACTTTTCCTACAAACACCGCATACTCCCATAATATTCTGCATTTTTTCATAATTTCTTTATTATGTCCGTAATTAATATTTAGCTGCAATACTTCCAGTTCCATACAGCCTTTAATCCTTTTGTCAGTAAAGCTGTCAGAAAGCTTTACTACTTTCCGTTCTTCACTCCATGTGTCCCCATTGTAAAAGACTACATATTGCGGAGTGGGTATTGGAACTCTTTTACGTCCAAACAAATTGCACTCGTTTTCAATAACATATTTTTCGTACTGCCTTGCAAAATACAAGAAACCACGTAATGGCATATTAGGATTGTCAGAGCTTTGGTGTTCGAATAAGTTCAGCTGGTAATCCAGAATAAACGAAATATCATTCTTCATCCGCATATAGATTACATCTTCCAAAGTGACAATTTCTAAATCCTCAGGGTTATCATAAGATGTGCCATTTAAGGCATTATACAACGCCAACAGGTTTTCTTTCTTCTGAAAAATAAATTTAAATAAGCGGTCTTTGTGTTCTGGGTTCACTCTCATATACATCTTCCTTTCTTTTTTGGAAGTTACATATGAGTTTTGATTCTTAATGACAGTATAAACGAAAAAAACTGCTTCCTATCACCAGTTAATTCTATGATAACTTAGATAACATAAGCTTGCAAGACATTTTCTTTGCTTTTCATAAATGATGAGTCATCAAATCTGCATATGTAATTTTCCTTACTTTTGTTTTCATTGGGATGCTTCATTCAGATTTGAATGAATCCTTTTGATGTGTCTAGAATAACATACTTTGAAAGATATGTCCAGCGTAAAAACGTACCGGACAGATTTTGGTTACCCAAAATCTGTCCGGCTTTTCTGCATTTTTTTATTCTTCGATTTCCTCAGTAGTTTCCGTTGTTTCTTCTGTTGCGCTTTCTTCTGTTGTCTCGTCCGGAGTTTCTGCAGTAGTCGTTTCCGCTGCTTTCAAATCTTCTGCTGTCTTGTCAAACCCTGTTACAATATCAGACTCTACCAGATACAATTCCTTGGAATCATCAATAGAAAGGTAATATTTTGATATAATTTCATTATACATTCCAATCTTAACTACTTTACTTCCTTCTGACGTTTCCAAAGTGATGGTATTCGTTGGTTCATCAAAACCGTAGTCGCTTAAATTCTCTGCACTGATTTTCTCTGTTGAAGATACGTCGCACACTTTTCCTAACATTTCCTCAATACTGTCTTCGTCCATATCCAATGATGTATCACCAGAACAAACCCAATCCTCGCCATCTTTTTCAAAGCTGAGAGTTTCACCATTATTCAGATAAGAAAATCCTGTTACATCACTGACGGAAATATCCACCGGCTTCATTGTTTCGGCTTCTTGTTTCTTTTCCTGATTAGAATTATATGCTTTCACTCCAAAATATCCGCCGATACACAGCACCAGTAATACAATTCCTGCAATCATTTGTTTTTTCATTATTTTTTACGCCTCCTTACAGCAATAATTATGCCTGTGAACAATAAGATAATCGGAATTACCAAAATAGTAATTACACCAATCAATACTGTTTGAAGCTGTGGAACTGTCAGATAAGGAGTTTCGTAATCCTTTATCGGAATAGAAATACTTACATCTGCTGTTACAATACTATTCACACTGGATTTAAACAGTTCTTTATTAGCTCCTGCTACCATACTGTCTGCTTCATCTGTGAATATGCTGTCACAAGAATAAACAATCACTGTACTGGTCTTGTCGCCTATGGTTCTTTCAGAACTTGCTCCTAAATAAAATGGTCCATCTACATCGCTGTCTTGTTTCTCATAAGAAGATGCATTTTGAATATCTGCCTTTCCATAAGAAGAAGCACTTGTGCTTAATAATGTGTTAATATTGTTATTTTCATCATCATAATTTGTTGTAATTCCTACAGAATAAGGCATAAAAATATAATAATTTCCCGACACTGCCTTGGTAATATCTGTAGAAGAAATCGAAGGCAGCAAATAGAACGGGTTATTTTGTGCATAATTTCCTACATTCGTTTCCAACACTACTTCTTTTCCCACATTGAGTCCGTATTCTGCTAATATCCCTTTAAAATTATCCATGGAATCTTCTGTCCATCCCATGGTAACCAATGCATTACCGCCATTATTTAAATAATCCTTAATCTTTTTCGTGTCATCACTGGAATAATCACTTTGAGGTGATAAAATAATAATTGCCTGAGCATCTTCCGGTACACTTTCTTCACTTATTAAGTTCAAGGATTCTACTTCCACATTTGCTTTTGTTAACGAACCGGAAAAACTTTCTGTTACATCTGCTTCACCATGCCCTGTAATAGCATAAATTTTAGTATTATTATCACTTGTCACATAAGAAAGTGCACTTGTTACCTGACCTTCCGCATCATAACCTGTAGTCTTATTCTGATAAGTACTATAATCTATCTCTGATTCATACAAGTCACTATAGTCAATTACTTTTGAACGCTTACTGCCTTCCACAATCAGACTTCCGGCAGAAACGCTGCTGTCCGAATACTGAGATGCAAATGCAGGATAAACACTTGGATCTTTGTATTCTATCTTAATATGGCTGCTTGCCTCCTGATACTTTTTCAGGGTTTTCTCAACATTGGTGTCATGATTACTTTCCGATGCCAGCACATAAATTGTAATGTCTTCAGAAAGCTGTGATAAGAAGTTTTTCGTATCCTCCGTAATGGAATACAATTTGCTGTTTGTTACATCAATGGTCTGTACACTTTCCGGCAACTCATTTACCATTAAATTCAAGAATACTGCTGCCACCGTCACAATTACAATCATAGATGAACTGTATGCTCCGGCTTTCAGCTTTTTCGTAGAAATTGTATATCTTCTTTTTTGAATAGACTGAACAGTAAAGAAAATTCCCAGTCCAATCACCGTAATATAATATACCGCTCCGGTTAAAGAAAATGCTCCATTATAAAAATCCGACATTCTGCTGCCAAAGTCAAAACAACTAAGAATCTTAGTAACAACATTTCCGGCAGATGAAATCATGCTGGTAATGCCTGACATCATATATGTAATGAACATTGCCACAAATGTCAGAACCATGGCTACAACCTGGCTTTCCGTAATGCTGGAAATAAATAATCCCACGGCAATACCTGCCAACCCATATAATGCATAAGCAAAAATGGCTACATATGCTTCCATCATATTCACACTGCCAAAGCACCTCATAATAATAGGATAAACACATACCACTGCCACCGCACTTAAAAATACAGTTGCCATAGCAAGATATTTACCAACTACAATCTTCCATACCGGAACTGGTGCTGTCAAAATAAGCTGGTCTATTTTCTGCCTTTTTTCTTCTGCCAGAATCCTCATTGTAAGGATTGGAACACTAAACAGGAATAAAAACGCCCCACTGCTTAATGCGTATGAAATATAGGAATATCCTGACATCAGGTTATAAGATACAAAGTACAAACTTACACAAAATAAAGTTGCCGCACAGAACAGCCATCCTATAACAGACTGAAAATATGCTTTCAGCTCTCTTTTATAAATTGCTTTCATCTGTGTCTACACTCCCTTCTGTTTCCATTTTTTCTGTTTCTTCCTCTTTCAAAGCTTCTGATTTTTCATCAATCTGCTCAATACTGCTTTGCAGTTTTGTCTTTTCTTCTTCTAAATTATTTTCTCCGGTAAGAGTTAAGAAGATTTCTTCCAAAGATTTCACGCCGGAATTCAAACCATAAATTGGCATATTTGCGTTTGCCAAAGCATAGAACAAGTCTTCCCTTACGTCTTTCTTCCTTGTTTTTATCTGAAGTGTACAAGTGCCTGCTTCTTTTCGTTCCAACACACGTACACTTTGTACTCCATTTATTTTCTCAGCAATTTCCTTTGCCTTTCCTTCTTCGCCTTTAATGGTCACTTCCATCTGATTAGAACCAGAGAACTTTTTCTCCAGACCTTCTGTGGTATCACTGGCAACTAAATTTCCTTTGGAAATTACGAATATATGATCACATACAGCACTGATTTCTGTCAAAATATGAGAGCTTAAAATAATGGTATGATTTTTTCCAAGTCCTCGAATCAAATCTCTGATTTCGATAATCTGTTTTGGATCCAATCCCACCGTCGGCTCATCTAAAATAATAACTTCCGGCATACCCAGCAAAGCCTGTGCAAGTCCAACCCTCTGCTTATAACCTTTAGACAAATTTTTAATCAACTGTTTTTCTCTGTCTGTAATCTTTACCAGCTTCATGACATCTGCAATAGCTTCTTTTCTCTCTGCCTTTTTGATACCTTTTAATTCTGCAACAAAGCTTAAATACTCACCTACCGTCATATCGGGATATACCGGCGGCAACTCTGGCAAATAGCCAATACATTTTTTTGCTTTTTCCGGCTCTTTTAATATGTCATGCCCGTTAATAATAACTTCACCCTCAGTCGGTGCAAGGTACCCCGTTATCATGTTCATAGTTGTGGACTTTCCGGCACCGTTTGGTCCTAAAAATCCATAAATCTTTCCCTTCTCCACAGTCAGGTTCAGATCATTTACCGCTACATGACTGCCATATTTTTTTGTTAAATGGCGTATTTCAATCATTGAAATCTCCTCCTGTCAAAACTTTTATCCCCTTACATTGTACGGGGCCGGCACTACTGCCTCATCATAATAAGGATATGGGAAAATTGTGTTCATAATACGGTTTATTTGTGTTTTTTTTGTGAACTGCCAATTTTAAAAGAGCAAAAAAAATAAGAAGTCTCACGACTTCTTATTTTCCAAATATGTAACAGGGGCACCAGGAATCGAACCCGGCTCTGGAGTTTTGGAGACTCTTATTCTACCGATGAACTATGCCCCTATGTCTCAGCGACTGTAATATAATATCATATGTATTATGATTATGTCAAGAAGTTTTTTCCATATTAATTGGAATTTGTGGAGGTGTGGTGTGACAATGAGGACGAAGAAAGGTTGTAGTATCCTCTGGGAAGCAGACCAAATGCTCCCCAGAGGATACCACAACCTTTCTTCTGCTCGTCGGCACAGCCACACAACAGAATTCCTGCGCATATGCTAAATCTACATTATTGGTTAGTAGCTTTCCTTGGCAACTACCAAAGGGATTTGTATAAGCGTGCCAAGATGTAAGAAGAAACTGTCGGTTTCCCTCTGGGGAGAATTTTAGCGGTAGGCACCGGAGAATCCGTCCCGAAGCTGTTAGAGCGTGAGGTGAGAGCCCCGTTCGGCGATACGTCTCGCGCTCTTACAGCTGCGTGGACTAGTCGCAGGTGCCGAGAGCGGCTCCCCAGAGGGAAACCGGCAGTTTCTTCTCCCCCTTGCCACACTTTTCCTACAAATCCATATTTTAACGACTTCCAATCGCGGCTACTTTTCCACTTTGGGCATCAATCACCACGGTTACAGGATAATTGCTTCCGTCTGTAGTTGTTTCCTCTGACTGGAACACCCACACCGGTGTCATCTCAGAGCCAAAACTCGGTGTCATAAAGCATAGCTGTGCTGAAGTAACCTGATAAGAAGATGTTTCATTTCTATTTTCCAGCCCCTTCACGGCAGCCTGTGTTATTTCTTCAAAATCTAACATGGTAAGAACTTCTTCTTCCTGCGTAAATTTAAATACCTTTTCAATTTCCATACTCTCAATTCCGTTTTTAGAATAACATACCTGAATAGGCGCGTTACTTTCTTCCATTCTTACAAATTCATCACCATAGGTATGATACTCTGTTGCACCCTGTACTTCCTGACGAATCACAAACAAATAGCAGTCATCCTCGCGATTCCAGTCTTTTTTCTTATATTCTTCCATTTGAGCCCCATCTTCATCCATCACATATTCCTGTGACTGCATTGTTTCGTAGTCCAACGCATAAGAAGTATATGTAGCATCTCCCACTTCAATCCCCATACCTTTTAAAGCACTCAATACCTTTTCATAAGCTTCCTGTTTTGTCATAAAAGAAAGTTCCCCATCCTTCTTATATTTATCTAAATTTCCATCTCTTGCATCTAAATCTACACTATTGCTGATATGCTCTCCCAGTTTTGTTGCATACTGGATTCCATAGTCATCTGCCAGAAACCAGCCCTCTTCCTTCTGTGTCACTTCCTCTCCACTAGAAATCTTTTTTCCAAAAGCCTTCTCCAATTTTTCTTTGCTAAAAGTAATTTTTTCTGCTTTTGTCTTATGCACGCTGGAACTTTTCCAGGTTTCCGGTGCTTGAACTGTAAAGTTAAAAGATGTGTTTCTAATGGTCTTTGTATATGTTTCCGGAATACTTCCCAAACCATCCGCCATACTTTCCTGCTGCTTGGTATCTTCCAATTCCGAAGCCATAACTTGTTTCACATTTCCCAGACTCGTTGCTCCTGTTTCACCGGAGCACCCTGTCATTGCTGCCATTGCGGCACATAACATTAATAATACTACTACTTGCTTCTTTTTCATATTCCTCTCTCCTTACTGATTACAATTTACTTCCACTTGATACAATGCATGTTCTTTTAATTTATCTTCCTGAGTTTTATTCATGAAAAAATCACCTTCCGTGCAGACACATACTGTTATCTTATCTGTATTTCTGTTCTTTACGGAATAATATTCCACATTACTTCCGAAGGAATCCAGTCTGTTTCCTTCTGCATCATAAATTAAAACTATATAGTTCTCTGTGTCTCCTTCCGGAATAATTGGTTCTGCTGTAATATAATATTTTCCTTTCGTTACTGTAGCGATTCCAATCCCCTGTTCATTTGTCTGATTTACCTCTATTATCTTTGAGGAATCCTTATCAAGACTTACATCCACAGAAAATTTCCAGGAACCGTTGTAATGTTTTTCCCCATCCTCTGGTCTGTCACAGTAAGTCCAGTTGCCATAATAGTTTTTTCCTAAATAACTCCAGATATCAGTAATTTCAAAATTATAGGTAAAGTCATCTGCTATCTTATCATAATCAGATAAATCCACATACCCAATGGTCTGGAAGGTATGTGGATCTACAAAATTTCCTTCCAGAATAGCTAATTCTCCTGACATATCCATTTTTTCTCCGTTGGTATCTACTAATTCTCCTACGGTCTGGCAGTTCATAATATCATACTCCAGTACATATTCTGTATCATTTTTTACCCGGTTAAAATCTTCCGGAAATCCTTCTTCACTTGTCATTGTAATTCCAAGATAAAAGCTCTTATCATCTCTTGCAATCTCAGATATAGATACGGTAATTCCCTGATCTTTCTGCACCAGATTATTTTCTTCTTCCTTGGCACTGCCTGTTTCCACCAGTGGTATGGCATCTTCACTAAAATCTCCAGAATAACTCACCTGGTTCTGCACTGCCTGAAAAATTGCTCCAATTACCGGCAGTTTTGCTGCCAGCACAGGATTGCTGATACCAAGTGCGGTGATGCACACCGCCATTGCCGCTGCCATACTTCCTGCCCAGACAGCAGGTTTCTTTATGCTTTTCCTTCGTTCCCGCTGCATTGTTTGCTGTGTTTCTTCAATCATTTGATATGTTTCCTCCATTTTCTTTTGAATCTTCTTATATTCTTTCCCCTTGCTTTGCAAAATCCTCTTAAGCTCTTGTTCTGTATATTTTTCTTCCATGGTTCTCCACCTTTCTATGCTGAATTTATCTTACAGAAGTTTCTATTTTTCTTTTTATCTGCTCTTTTCCTCTGTGTAATCTGCTGCGTACTGTACTCTCTTTCATGTGCAATATTCGTCCGATTTCTTTTGTGGTGTATTCCTCACCATAATACAGCTGAAATATCAGACGGTTTTCTTCACTTAAATCGGCAATCAGCTGATAAAATTCATCTTCTGAAGGATATTCTTCCAGATACCTCCCCTCCTCCATCTCCTCTACTGCCATACAGTTTTTCTTTGTATTATAGAGTGCGTTGCAATTATTGATATGTATCCGAATGAGCCAGGTTTTAAAATAGGCAGGATTCTTTAGTGTTTCCAACTTTTCGAAAGCATTTAAAGTGGTCTGCTGCATCACATCTGCCACATCATCTTCGCAGCTAAAGTTTCCAAAAGCAATTCTCTGCATTGCCTGCCTGTTTTCCTCCATTAGCTCTACAAAAGCTTTTGTATCTCCACGCTGTGCGCGCTTTACCTTAAAAATCATGTATACTTCCTCCAAACGGTACCATTTGTTTTACATACATTAGATAATCTTACCATGGGATTTGTTGCATGAATACGAAAAATTTTTTTTATTTTTTCTAAACACAGAAAAGACCTTGAAGAAATGCTTAAAAAGCCTTCTTCAAGGTCTGGGGTTGCCTTTTTATTTCACTTTTTTATTTTTCTTACAATACATCCACCAGCTCCACAACCCCCGCAACTCCCACAATCTCGATTCCCGGTCTGCCATTTGCCATAATCCCATCATAATTACTCTTTGGCACAATACACCTGGTAAATCCCATCTTCTCCGCTTCCTTAATTCTCTGCTCTGCCTGAGCCACCCCACGGACTTCACCAGTTAGCCCCACCTCACCAAAAATAATCGTATGCTCATCCACCACAATATTACGGTAGCTGGAAATCACAGCCGCCACCACTGCCAAATCAATGGAAGGCTCTGATAAACGCATCCCTCCTGTCAGATTCACGTATGCATCACAGCCCCCCAATTGCATACCTGCCCTTTTTTCCAACACTGCCATCAGCAGATTTACTCTGTTAAAATCGATTCCTACTGTAGTCCTTCTTGGAATCTGGAAACTGGTGTCTGATACCAGTGCCTGAATTTCCACCAGAATCGGTCTGGTTCCTTCCAGTGAACAGGTCACCACCGAACCAGAAGCTCCCACCGGCTTTCCTGTCAACATAAATTCGGAAGGATTGGTAACTTCACGAAGCCCGTTTCCCCGCATTTCAAATACGCCGATTTCGTTTGTGGAGCCAAAACGGTTTTTTACTCCCCGCAAAATTCTATAAGAAGCATGACGGTCCCCTTCAAAATACAATACCGTATCAACCATGTGCTCTAACACTCTTGGTCCTGCCACAACACCTTCCTTTGTCACATGACCTACAATAAAAATGGCAATGCCCAGAGTTTTCGCAAGCATCATCAATGTTCCGGTAGATTCCCTAACCTGAGAAACACTGCCCGGTGCCGCGGAAACATTTTCATTATACATAGTCTGAATAGAGTCTATAATCACAATCTCCGGTTTTTTCGCCTTTACCACTTCCTCGATATCTGCCAGATTTGTTTCACAAAACAATGTAAGAGTATCCTTAAATTCTCCGATTCTCTGGGCACGGAGTTTTATCTGTTTTAAAGATTCTTCACCGGAAATATACATTACATCGTGGTTATCATTTGCCAGATTCTTACACACCTGTAAAAGCAGGGTAGACTTTCCAATTCCCGGATCACCTCCCACAAGCATCAGTGAGCCTGCTACAATGCCGCCGCCTAACACCCGGTCCAATTCTCCAATACCAGTACTGATTCGTTCTTCTTCCTTTAATTCAATTTCCTTTAAAGTCACCGGAACTGCCCGCTCTTTTCCAAGACTGCTTCTTCCGCCTGCCGACTTCTTCGGTGCTTTCTCCTCCACAAATGTATTCCATTCTTTACATCCCGGACACTGTCCCATCCATTTAGAAGACTCATATCCGCAATTCTGACAAAAAAATATGGTTCCTTTCGCCATCTATACAACCTCCAAATTATCCACAAAAAATGCCCCTCCAAACTCAATTGACTACTTGAATTTTGGAGGAGCATCAACTCTTTGATTTTCTATATTTATAGCTTTATCACTTTTACTTTTACCGCATCACGTTTTGCAAGTTCTACACTTAATACCAGCTTGCCACCAAGATTTGTTTTCATTTTACCTACATTCGTATCATCAATGTAAATCTTGTATTCTGTTTCATCTTCCAGTTCAATGGTAATCTGGGCATCTTCCGGTCCCTCTACAATAAATTCCATTCCATGCTCAGTTTGAGTTAAATCTGCCACTGCAGTTCCCGGAACAGATTCATAAATAAACATCCCATTTTTTTCTAACTTTGTAATTTCATTAAATGTTTTTACCTTATAAATATCTCCATTACATTCAAAATTATCAAGCTTTGCTTTTTTGTCTAATGTGTAATCACCAAAGCTGATTTCCCCGCTATCCTTCGCACGAATTAATTCTTTTACTACAGCCATCAAAAAGTCCTCCGTTCTTCTTATGTTTTTCACTGCTATATATCCTAGTATACATCATATTTCTTCATTTTTCTACTAGTTTATTTTTCCTTTAAAGAAAAATTAATTTCTTTATTTTTCATAGATACCACTACGCTGTCTCCACTACAAATCCTGCCATTCAGCACTTCTTCCGCCATAGCATCCTCGATGTATGTCTGGACTGCACGCCGCAGTGGACGGGCTCCATATTTATCATCACTGCCCTTTTCCACAATAAATTTCTTTACGCTGTCACGAATTGTCAGCTCAATATTCATCTGTTCTTTGCATCTGTCTATCAGCTTCTTAGACAACAATGTGACAATTTCTCTCATATGATCTTTATTTAATGCATGGAACACAATAATTTCATCAATACGATTGATAAATTCCGGTTTAAAAATACGTTTTACTTCTTCCATTACATTCTGTTTCATATTCTGATAATTTACTTTTTCGTCATCTACCGCTGTAAAACCTAATTTCTTTGGTGCAATGATCGCCTGTGCTCCCGCATTAGAGGTCATAATGATAATGGTATTTTTAAAACTGATTTTTCTTCCCTGGGCATCAGTGATATGCCCATCATCCAGCACCTGAAGTAAAATATTAAACACATCCGGATGCGCTTTTTCAATTTCATCAAACAGTACTACGGAATATGGATTTCTTCTAACCTTTTCACTGAGCTGTCCGCCTTCTTCATATCCTACATATCCTGGCGGTGAGCCAATCATCTTAGATACACTGTGTTTTTCCATGTATTCAGACATGTCTACACGAATAATGGCATCTTCACTGCCAAACACTGCCTCTGCCAATGCTTTGGACAATTCTGTTTTACCTACACCTGTCGGACCCAGGAATAAGAAAGAGCCAATAGGACGGTTGGGATCCTTTAATCCTACTCTTCCACGCTTAATTGCCTTTGAAATAGCTTTCACTGCTTCTTCCTGCCCTACAACTCTGGCATGAAGTGTTTTTTCTAAACGCTTTAATTTGGCAGTTTCTTCTTCTGCAATCTTCTTCACTGGAATTTTAGTCCACATAGCAACAATTTCCGCAATTTCGGTTTCCGTAACTGCCGGTTTCTTTTTGTTTCTTTCCTGTTTTTTCTTTAATTTTAGCAGCTTATCTTCTATTTCTTCTTTTTCTTTTTTCACTTCGGATGCTGTTTCAAAATCTTCCAGACAAATAGCTTCTTCTTCCTGCTCATCCAGCTTTTCTAACTGTGCCTCTAATTCTTCCAAATCAGAAACCGTCTTTACGCCGCTTAATTTTAATTTTGCCGCTGCCTCATCAATTAAATCGATGGCTTTATCCGGCAAAAATCTGTCATTAATATATCTTGCAGACATTTTTACTGCTGCCTCAATGGCTTCATCTGTGATTTCCACACCGTGATGCTTTTCATAATTTTCCCGGACACCTTTGAGAATCTCTATTGCCTCATCTTCCTCTGGTTCTTCCACCACCACCGGTTGAAATCTCCGCTCTAATGCCGGATCTTTTTCAATATGCTTCCGGTATTCATTGATTGTGGTAGCTCCTATGATCTGTAACTCGCCTCTGGCAAGAGATGGTTTTAATATATTAGATGCATCCAAGGCACCTTCTGCACCGCCGGCACCAATAATGGTATGAATTTCATCAAGAAACAATAATATATTTCCGTCTGCCACCACTTCTTTAATTACTTTCTTAATTCTTTCTTCAAATTCACCACGGTACTTAGAACCTGCCACCATACTGGCAAGGTCTAGCACAACAACTCTTTTTCCTTTCATGCTGTCAGGAACTGTATCTGCTACAATTCTTCTGGCAAGTCCTTCTACAATAGCAGTCTTACCAACTCCCGGTTCACCAATCAGACATGGATTGTTTTTACTTCTTCTGCTTAAAATCTGAATCATCCGCTGAATTTCATTTTCTCTGCTGACTACCGGGTCTAATTTCTGTTCTCTGGCAAGCATGGTTAAATCACGGCTGTACTGGTTTAAAGTAGGAGTAGCCTCCTTTTCTTTTTTCTTTATCAGTTTTCCATTTTGAAAATCTTCACGGTACAAATTCACTTCCTGCCCCATAGCAGCAAGGGTATCTACATATACCTTTTGCAGGTTAATACCTAAAGTAATCAACAGCTTTGTTGCAACACTATCCGGTTCTTTAATCATTGCAATCAAAAGATGTTCCGTTCCAATTCTGTCTGCCTTAAATCTTTCCGCTTCCCTGTTCGCTGCTTCTAACACTCTTTCTGCTCTCGGAGTAAAGCCTTCTTTATCCATCAGCCCCACATTACCTTCCGGCACAATCAATTGTTCAATTAATTCCAGTAATGCATCTTCCTCTACACCATTGGCTTCTAGCACTCTGGCTCCCACTGCACTGCCTTCTTCCAACAAGCCAATCAAAATGTGCTCACTGCCAATATAGGAGTGTTTCAAACGCTTTGCAGATTTTTTTGCAAGCTCTATGACTCTTTTCGCCTTTTCTGTATACTGTCTTTGCATGCTACTCCTCTTTCCTATTATTTGTCGTCGTCATCATCCAAATTAATAAATTCAAAATCAAAATCATCCTCATTAAATGCTTTTTCTTCTACCTTTGGAGTTCTTTTCTGCTTTGGTTTTGATTTTCTCAACTTTAATGATTCCTCAAATTCATCATCTTCCGCTTCTTTTCCGCTGATTTTAGCTTTGATGATTTCATCCTCCATCTCTCTTGGAATCACATCCGCTTCGTCAAAGAATTCTTCTTCCGCTGCTGTTTCTCTTTTCTTTTTCACTGGTGTTGCTACTTCTTTTTTTCTCTGGGGTGCTACCGGTCTTTCTTCCGGCATTTTAATATCCTCCTCAACACCGTCTTCTAATTCTCTAATTTCTTCTTTTAACAATCTCACTTTCAAGAACATATTAATAACTGCCATAAGAAGAATCAGAACTACAAATGCCAGTACACCAATCACCATGAGCCTTGCATTTTTACTCTTCTGCAAAGCTTCATTTAATTCTTTTACCTGCTGTTCCTGCTCTGTTAAAGTTAAATCAGGTCCGCTTTCTTCTTCGATGAGATTTGCAGGCTGTACGAAATATCTCTGATATGTTCCGTCTACAAAATCATATACATACCATGTATTTACACCGGATTCACTTAAGCCACCCACCAAATAATATTCTGCCGCTGCGTTGGAATATGCAATCAACTCATCTGTATATTTCCATGCTACTCCTACCTTTTTATCATTAATCATAATTGTGGTTCTTTCAAATCCGTAGATACTGATATCTCTTGGATAACCATCCAAAACAACAATAAACTTATCTCCACCATTATCAATCTTAATAAACTCTGTAAACTGATCTACATCCTTATAATATACGTAATAATCTTTATCGCCGTTGGCATCTTTCATATATACAACATACAATTCCATATAATCTGACACCAATGCTTCCATGGTTTCTCCACGATACTCTAAAGTACCTTTTGTATATCCTGTAAGTTCTGCATCCGCTGGCAAAGACAGTGGTGTCAACACTTTATCATTCACACAAATAGAATCATTTTCTCCCTCCACTGCCGTTGTTGCTACTTCATCACCTGTTGCTTCCGGTACAGCAGTTACATCCTTTGTCGGCTCTGGTGTGGCTGTTATTTCACTTGTGGGTACCGGCGTTGCCGTTACAGTTTCTTCTGACGCCCCTGCTTCTTTTACTGTAACGCTGGAACTTCCCACATGATCCATGGTTAATGCTGCTTTATCCACTCCAAGTATTTTGTAATCAGAAACTTTCAATGCAGAATTCCCTGCCTTCAAAGCTGTAAAAGTCAAATCATAGCTGATAGTTTTCATAGAAGTTTCCGTCGTTGTTCCTGAAATCTTAATCTTTCCCGAACCACCTGTCACAACAGAACTGCCTCCGGTAAACTCTAACGCATCCGCATCGTAAGTAATCGTCATATCAACTGCATCAAATGCTGTTGCGTCTGACACAATCTTTACCGTAATAATAATTGTTTCCCCTTTTTCAGCAGTAGGATCTGAAAAAGAAATAGAATTTCCTGCTGCCCATACATTCATTTTACAGCTAATCACCAAGATTAAACTGAACATTATAACTTGTATACATCTTTTTAACTGTTTCATTTTTTCCTCCTGTTATTCGATTTCCAGAATAGTTTCATTTTTAAACAGGACAAACAATTTGTCACCCTTTAAATTATATTATAATGATGTCTTTTGTCAACTGATAGCAAAATTCTTTTTGTTTTTTTTAAGAAAAAAGGAGTGATTTTGTGAATCACCCCTACTCTTTCTTTTGCGTGCGGATGAAGGGACTTGAACCCCCACGGTCTCCCACCAGAACCTAAATCTGGCGCGTCTGCCAATTCCGCCACATCCGCATATTAAAATGATTATTGAAAAAAAAATACCGATTTTGTATCGGTATTAATGAGACACCCGGGACTCGAACCCGGGACAACTTGATTAAAAGTCAAGTGCTCTACCACCTGAGCTAGTATCCCATAGATAAACTTATTCAGTTATTTCTGATTTTGTAAGTCCGGTTTCCCAACTTACTAGCTGGGCTAACTGGATTCGAACCAGCGAATGCAGGAGTCAAAGTCCTGTGCCTTACCGCTTGGCGATAGCCCATTAGGTACTCCTGTTGAAGCACTAGGGTGGATAAAGGGATTCGAACCCTTGGCCTCCAGAGCCACAATCTGGCGCGCTAACCAACTGCGCTATACCCACCATGTCATTTTCCTGTTGCCAGTACAAACAACAACTGTGCCTGGAGGGATTCGAACCCCCGACCCACGGCTTAGAAGGCCGTTGCTCTATCCAACTGAGCTACAGACACATAGTGATAATATACAATTTATTCAATTGTAAAGCGGGTGATGGGAATCGAACCCACGTATCTAGCTTGGAAGGCTAGTGTTCTACCATTGAACTACACCCGCATAATAAAGTCGGGGTGACAGGATTCGAACCTGCGACCTCCTGGTCCCAAACCAGGCGCTCTAGCCAAGCTGAGCCACACCCCGAAGTGTTTAATTTCTTTTGCGTTTCCCTCAACGCAAGATATAGTATATCTCATGGTTATCCAAATGTCAACACTTTTTTTTCAATTTTTTTAATTTTTTTTATTTTTTTGAATTATTTGAATTTTTCAAACATTTTGCATATTACACAACTCCCGAAAAACCTTGAAAACTCAAGGTTTTTCTCTATCATATACTACTTTATCGTATGAAGTGTAAACTTCGCTTCTCCATCTTCTCCGATTTCCATAATCATATATGTTGGCTTTTTTCCTTCCTGCCTTGGATAAGAAATACTTCCAGGATTAATCAGCGTAATATCCTCATGGTTTTCAATCAATGGTCTGTGAGTATGTCCAAACATCACAATATCCATCCCTCTTGCCCTGCCTTCTTCCAAAATATTTTCTGTTCCAAGACTGACATAATAATAATGTCCATGTGTCAGCAACACTTTATATTTTCCGATGGTAATTTCTTTTTCACGCTCCAAATCAGAAAAAAAATCATTATTACCACTAATCATTTCCACCGGACACCCCGCGATTTGCTCAATATAGTATTCTCCACCTTCTACATCGCCAAGATGCAGCATCAAATCAATGGTTCCTGCTTCCTTGATTGCCTGTTCTAAATTTCCATGCTGCCTGTGTGTATCGCTGACTATCAACACTTTCATCTTAAATGTCTCCTTTTAATTCCTCTTTCATGCTTCGTAAAGCTTTTCCCCTGTGACTGATTATATTTTTTTCTTCCATACTTAATTCTGCTGTTGTTTTTTCATACTCCGGCACTACAAAAATAGGATCATACCCAAAGCCATTTTCACCCTTTTCTTCGTAACCAATATACCCTTCTATGGTTTTTCTCACCACTTTTGTGCTACCATCCGGTAAAACCGCTGCAATAGCACAAACAAAACGGGCACTTCTTTTTTCTACCGGAACTCCATCAAGACGTTCTATAATATTTTTATTTTTCACATCATAAGGCGTATCTTCTCCCAAATATCTTGCGGAATATATTCCCGGCTCCTTATTTAGATAATCCACTTCTAATCCAGAATCATCTGCAAGTACAATATCTCCGGTGCGCTCCCAGATTGCTTTTGCTTTTATTAATGCATTTTCTTCAAAACTTGTACCATTTTCTTCGATTTCACAGAAAACCCCTGCTTCTTTCATAGATAAGATTTCACCGTCAAAATCCGAAAAAACAGATTTAATTTCTTTCATTTTTCCTGCATTTCCTGTGGCAAATATAATTCTTTTCTTCATTTTATCTTTCCTTTTGTTTTATTTTTTACTCTCATATGCCTCTAATATTGCGTTGTAGATTCCTTCTGCTGCCTTTTTCTTATACGACTCGGAACAAAGGAGATTAAATTCGGCGTTATTACTTATAAAGCCCACTTCAACCAACGCAACCGGTACTTTAGAGTTTCTTATAATATAGATGCTGTCTCCATTCGTTACTCCGCGATTTTTGCTGTTTAAACTTTTAGAAACCTGCTCCGCACATATTTGTGCAAATTCCCTGCTTCTTTCATCCTGTGTATAGTAAAGTGCCTCAGTACCACTTGATGCTCTGCTTCTTTCGTCTGCATTGATATGTACACTTACAAAAAAATCTGCATCCATCTGGTTAGCAAGCTGTACACGGTCATCAAAAGAGGGATTGGCATCATCTTCTCTTGTATAATAAACTCTTATATTGCTTTTATCAAGTAGTTCCTTCAAATATAAAACAATATCCAGTGTAATGTCCTTTTCCAGTATACCATTTCGATTGGTTCCGGGTTGGGAACCTCCATGCCCTGCATCTACCACAATTACCTTATCATAAATTTCTTTTGGTTCAATAAAGCTTACTTTCAGCTGATTGCCTTCACAGGCAGCCTCATACTCATATACTCCGTCTAAATGCAAATCGATATACATCTTTCCTGACTCTGTCCACCAGTTTACATCTGCAATATGATTACAGCTTCCCACAATGGGCTGTGATTTCAGATACTCCTCGTCTGCATTTGAAATCACAATGCTAAGTTTTCGGTTTACATAATCAGCCCTATACTCTATGTCCGATTCCTTTGCATTTTCCGGCAGATACACCCTTAAAGATTTTTTTATTTCTGCTTCCACTTCCGTACGCTTCTCATCTGCAAGTATCTCCAGATTATCGTACAAACTAACACCTGCAAACGTACTGATTGTTTCCTTTGCCTCCGCAAAAGTTACAAATTCATCCTTTGATGCTCCAAAAAAAGCAAACACAACAATACTGCAAACAATCACGCTGACTACAGCCAGCAAATGTGCCTGCGGATCTTTCATTTTACTCCACTCCTGTTTTTTCTTATTTCCTTATTCTACCATACTAATAATTATTTGTGTATACCTTAAGACACAAGTTACAGTTTTGTTTTTCTTCCACATTCTCCCATATGGTTCCTCCAAGACTGATATACCCCTCACCATCTGTAATATCTACATTCTTTGTAGTTTCTCCTGCCTGAAATTCAATTGCCACAGGGTGAATAGAACTCGGAGTGAATATTTCTACAATTACTCCGTATTTTTGTCCTTTCTCCAATTGCAAAGTTTCAGGTATCTTTACAGTATAATAACCTGCATCCTCAAAATATCCTGTTTTTACCAACTTTCTTTTGTTTAAAGAACTATTGTCCTCAAACTCTTCCACAACATAAAGCTTATACTCTGTATCCTTTCCCAATGCATAAAATCCTACTGCTTCCAAAATTTCATTACTTTCCGCTGTGTATACGTTGGCAAAAAAGGCTTTTTCTCTTTCGTATCCCAACTGTCCTACCCAGCCGCATAAATCCGACTGATAAATATTATCATAGTTATCATTTTCCTCTACGCCGGTATATGCCACATTATAAATTCCAATATTTGTGTCATAATATGATACATAAAAAATACCATCTTCTCCAAATTCTTCTCCCCAACTGTTCTGGCAGATAAAAGCACCATCTCCCTCCACTTCCATGTTAAAGTTATCTTTGGAATACGTGTCATCCCAACCGATTATTACAATCTCATGATTTGGTTTTTCCTCTCCGATATAGCAGTATGCTGAATTTTCTCGGTTATAATAGATGGAACGGTATGTATTGCTTCTAATGGAGGAATAAATAGAAGATTCCACTCCACCATATTTATACACCATTTCTTTAATTCTTGTATAATTTTTAGACTCAATAAATCTTGCTTCCTGCACATGCTTTACCGGATTTAAATCTTCCGGAGAAATCTCATCACCATACGGATCGTCTTCCTCTAACACCGGACCTTGCCACGCTGTAAGATAAGCGACAGCCATGGCATATTCTCCGCCTTCATCACTATGATTTGAAAAACTGTTTTTATGACTCATATGATCCGGTGCCAAAACCAGACTTTCTTCTGGCATAAGACTGGATTCTACTGCTGTGATAGCCGCCACCGCCCAACAAGTTCCAAAAGCTCCCTGATTTTTGATAAAAGATGCACGCCCCATATCTCGCAAATCGTATTTGTAGGGTACCACTTGTCCGCTCTGATTTTCACCTGATAAAGAAGCACTGTTTTCCTCACCATTCCATGTGTAATCATATCCCAAAGACTTTGCTGCTTCACTTAACGGAAGGTAATAGTCCTTTTCAATCTGTACCATAGGCAAATCTGTGGATTTTTGCTCACCATTTACATAATAATCTGTGGTATCCTTAATAAACTCTACCGTAGTCTGATAGTGTTCTAATACAAGCTTCGTATTATTATACAAGTGTACTGCACAGTTAAAAGTTTCCTCCAAAATGCTGGCAGGAATCATCAACTCTCTGTTTTTTTGCATAAAGACCTGCTCTGTATCAATCTGCTTTCCATTAACCCACAACATAATATGCTCCCCATTGGCATGGCTCACAACAAGATCATCCCACTTCTGTTTTTCAATTGTATAATTTTCATTTTTTATAATCTGTCCTTCGTCTGAAAAAAATGTATCTTTGCTCAGATAAACTCCTACCACAACCAAAGACATGATTATGTATTTACGAAATTTCTTCATTTACTCCCTCATAACTACTGCCTGCCACTTTTATGATTTCTTCCTTGCCGGTGGCTTTGGACCTAAAAACTGATAATAATATGTCTTCATCATACCATTATAAATTTTTCGATTTTTGTCTGCTTTTCTTCCTATATATTTTTCGGTTTCTTCGTAGCTGGTAATAAGATATACACTCCATGTATCAAGTCTTTTCATCGCGTTTCCAATTTCCTTATAAATTGGTGGCAACGTTGCCTTATCCTCTAAACGTTCCCCATAAGGTGGATTTGTAATAATAAATCCATATTTTTTCGGATGATTTAGCTGACTTACCGGACGTTCCTGAAAGTGAATCAGATGCTCTACCCCTGCTAACCTGGCATTTTCTCTGGCTGCCTTTACAATCTTTCCGTCAATATCGAATGCCTGAATATCCGTTTCTATATTAATATCCATTACATCATTAGCTTCGTCTATGGCTTCATACCACAACTTTTTTTCAATAATATTGTCCCATTTGTCTGCTATAAATTCACGATTCATCCCCGGTGCTATGTTTGCTGCCTGCATGGCTGCTTCTATAGGAATCGTTCCACTGCCACAAAAAGGATCTACAAGAATTCTGTCCTTATGCCATGGTGTCAGGGAAATCAATGAGGAAGCCAGATTTTCCGCAATTGGTGCTTTACTGGTCAGTTTGCGGTATCCTCTTTTATGTAGTGATTCCCCTGTAGTATCTAACCCTACTACAACCTCATCCTTATAAATAAACACACGTACCGGATACCGTTCACCGTCCTCAGGAAACCATTCTGTGTGAAATTTCTGCTTCATTCGCTCTACCATTGCTTTTTTCATAATTGATTGAATATCGGATCCGCTAAACAGTTTGCTCTTAATAGAGGTTGCTTTGGCAACCCAGAACTTCCCATTTTTCGGAATATATTCTTCCCATGGAATTGCTTTTGTTCCTTGAAACAGTTCCTCAAAAGTTTGCGCCTTAAATTTTCCAACTCGAATCAAGACTCTTCCTGCCGTCCGCAAAAAAATATTTGCGCGACAAACTGCTTCAGCATCACCGATAAAGGTCACTTTTCCATCTTCCACTGACTCGATTTCATAACCTAAATCATAGATTTCCTTTTTTAACACTGCCTCCACTCCAAAATGACATGGAGCAATTAATTTCATTGTTTCCATAGTATCTCCTTTTCGTTTTTCTACCTTTTATAGTAAAATGCCAAACTTCCCATGTCAATAATAATTCTCCTTTTTTCTAACTAAATATTTTCCTTTGTACATACTGATACCGTTCATAAGGCTCTTCACATGATAGCCTTTTTGGCTCATTTCCCGTGCGGCCTTAAAACTGGTGGTTCCTCTTTCACAATACAGAATATATGTGCGTCCTTTTGAAAGTTGAAACAGTCTTGTTCCATCCGTTTCATAAGGTATATTATATGCACCTTTAATATGTTTTTCTTTGTAATCGTTTCTTTCTCTCAAATCAATAATCATAGTACGTCCGTCATTTATATAACCATCTAATTCCTTTGGGTAAATTGCCTCCACGCTCATATACTCACCTGCTTTTATTTCCTAGTATAGTATATGCGCATATTCCTCAAGCGTTCCTTTCTTCCGTTCTCCATAATATAGTTATTAATGTATAAAAAGGGAATAGGTAAATCCTATTCCCTTCTCACACCCATTTAAAAACGCCACACTACTGCTTATTATTAGAAGCGTTAGATGTGTTGGATTCATCTGATGCATCTGATGCATTTGACGCATTAGATGTATTCTGACCCTGACTATTGTTCTGAGCTTTATTTTTGTTGCTATAGTTCTGTGAGTTAGTTGCATTTGATGTGTTTGATTCGTTATTTGCATTTTTAGCCATTTTAAGCCCTCCTGAATTTCAATGAATTTATATTACACATCTAGTATCTCTCTAGTGCAAAATAGTATACTGGTACTTTTTTCTTATTTTTTTTTGATTTTTTTTCATTTTGCTATTGCATTTTTCGACATAATGTGATAAATTATCATTGTAAGAAGAATTAACCCTTCAAAAATTCTTTTTATATTTTATAACCCCTTATTAATTATTTATACTCCCCTCATCAAGAAGCGTGGCTCCCCCACGCTTCTTACTATTTATGATACTTATAATAATGAAAAAAGCAAGTGCCCATTCATCTACAGCACTTGCTTTTCTTTATTGTCTTTTTTGAAAAAATGAAATTATCAGGACAATTATGATAACTGGTATAATAATCGGTGCCAAGGCACTCACAAGACTAAATACCACTGCAATCACCAGGAAAACGACTAAAATTCCAATCGCTAATGCTAACACTCCATTAATCTGAAATTTGTGCTGATGCGCATTACCACTGTTCTGGTTTTTCTCTCTCTCCTCATAATAAACCTTTTCATTTTCATAAAAGTCTTTTTTTCCGTTTGCTTCAATAATGGTTCTGGCAATTAATCTTGGGGCTCCCAATTCATTAAAAATATCTTCTTCTGTTCTTCCTTTTTTTAGTTCATCATCAATATATCTTTCATAATATAAAAGCTGATTGTTTAACTCTGCTGCACTTATTTCTCCCTGCAGTGCTTCTTTTAAACCCTCTAAAAATTTAGTTTTATTCATCCTTTTCTCCTTATTACATTTTATCCATACCTTCACCCGACTGAAGTTTCTTAATAATCTCATCGGGATTTTCAGACATTTTTAACATCACATCAAATGCCTGAAGTATCATTTTTTCTTTATTACATCTGATATCATTTTTCCCTATATCATGCTGAATATTATATCGGTCCATCTGACACACATATAAATCTATCATAGAATATCCCTTCACCATGTATTGTGCCACCAATTCATGATGTTCCAGATAATAGACAAATTCCTGATATACTTGCTGATTTTCTAATATTCTTCTCCAAAATGCTGCCATAAAATTTTCATCTTTTTTTGCCATATGACACCATTTTTCCAATGCTTCATATACTTTTATTTTTGTTGCATCATATATAATCTGTTGCATATTCATTGCCTCCTTATACGATGAACTATGTTTCTTTTCATTTTACCACTTTTTATAGATATGTAAATAGTTTTTTAAACAGCAAAAAAGCTTGAAAAAAATCCAAGCTTCTAAAACTGTGGGTTAGAGGATTCGAACCCCCGGCCTTTTGGTCCGTAGCCAAACGCTCTATCCAGCTGAGCTAAACCCACTTATTAAATTTTGTTTTACAAATAATGCCGGCGACCGGAATCGAACCGGTACGGGAGTATAAGTCCCGCAGGATTTTAAGTCCTGTGCGTCTGCCAGTTCCGCCACGCCGGCATATGTAAAATATTTTATAATCTTTCGATTATAATGGGACCTACAGGGCTCGAACCTGTGACCCTCTGCTTGTAAGGCAGATGCTCTCCCAGCTGAGCTAAGATCCCACATTCTTATAAACTTATGTATGCTATTCATACAAACGACCCAGAAGGGACTCGAACCCTCGACCTCCGCCGTGACAGGGCGGCGCTCTAACCAACTGAGCCACTAGGCCATAAAAAATTTAATTTATCAAAGTGGACCTTCTGGGACTCGAACCCGGGACCGACCGGTTATGAGCCGGTTGCTCTAACCAACTGAGCTAAAGGTCCATAGCCAGTTTAAAAGCCGATGATCGGACTCGAACCGATAACCTGCTGATTACAAATCAGCTGCTCTGCCAATTGAGCCACATCGGCATATACAACAATGAGTACCAAAACTGGATTCCAAATTATCATATACAAAATGACTCCTACGGGAATCGAACCCGTGTTACCGCCGTGAAAGGGCGATGTCTTAACCGCTTGACCAAGGAGCCTAGCTATGTTTATCACTTGCACTTAACGTGCAAAAACTCCCCGAGTAGGGCTCGAACCTACAACCCCACGGTTAACAGCCGTGTGCTCTACCATTGAGCTATCGAGGATTATATTAAAGGTATTATACCTTCAAAATTTCACATGGAATTCCAAGAACTTTTGGTCAAGCCCTCGACCGATTAGTAACAGTCAGCTGAATGCATTGCTGCACTTACACCTCTGTCCTATCTACCTCATACTCTATAAGGGGTCTTACTACTAATGTAGGGATATCTCATCTTGAGGGGGGCTTCACGCTTAGATGCCTTCAGCGTTTATCCCTTCCAAACTTGGCTACTCTGCCATGGATCTGGTATCCAACAGATACACCAGAGGTTCGTCCATCCCGGTCCTCTCGTACTAAGGACAGCTCCTCTCAAATATCCTCCGCCTGCGCCGGATAGGGACCGAACTGTCTCACGACGTTCTGAACCCAGCTCGCGTACCGCTTTAATGGGCGAACAGCCCAACCCTTGGGACCTGCTCCAGCCCCAGGATGCGATGAGCCGACATCGAGGTGCCAAACCACTCCGTCGATGTGAACTCTTGGGAGTGATAAGCCTGTTATCCCCAGGGTAGCTTTTATCCGTTGAGCGATGGCAATCCCACTTTCTGCCACCGGATCACTAAGTCCTACTTTCGTACCTGCTCCACCCGTCGGTGTCACAGTCAAGCTCCCTTCTGCCTTTGCACTCTTTGAATGGTTTCCGTCCATTCTGAGGGAACCTTTGAGCGCCTCCGATACCCTTTCGGAGGCGACCGCCCCAGTCAAACTCCCCGCCTGGCATTGTCCCACTGCCGGATAACGGCAGCTGGTTAGAAACCCAGTACTGCAAGGGTGGTATCCCAACAATGACTCCTCTGAAACTGGCGTCCCAGATTCTCAGTCTCCCACCTATCCTGTACATGCAGCACCGAATCCCAGTACCAAACTGGAGTAAAGCTCCATGGGGTCTTTCCGTCCTGGCGCAGGTAACCAGCATCTTCACTGGTACTTCAATTTCACCGGGTGCATTGTCGAGACAGTGCTCAAATCATTACGCCTTTCGTGCGGGTCGGAACTTACCCGACAAGGAATTTCGCTACCTTAGGACCGTTATAGTTACGGCCGCCGTTTACTGGGGCTTAAATTC
>JBGVOM010000026.1:0-26272 GCA_045126515.1 Lachnospiraceae bacterium | reverse complement strand
CTATCACGATGCTCTTTTTGTCATGCAGTTTTCAATGTTCAAAGAACTCCAACTGAGTTCAAAATATATCTAAAATACATTTCTGTACTTTATTCAAAAAATATCATTTTAGGGCTTGACTTTTAATAGTTAGTCTTTACTCATTCAGATAATCCACAACTGTAATCCGGTTCACCCGCCTGCTGCCAAGCCATCCGCTTCCTACCGTTACACTAAGAAGTAGCAATGGAAGCGCCACCCAGGAAATTAACGGCTGAATGAAAAACTGAATTTGTTGGATTCCAAGTCCTGTTATTTGAAACAGAATACTAACCGGCACATCGCCAAAACAGTTGACAAGTATTGTACCGCTTTCCACTCCCATTGCGGCTGCAATAACAAGTCGTATAAGTTCCTGCAGACGTATCTGTCTGCAGGATAAACCAATGGCTTTTTTGATTGCTATCTGAGAAGCCTCCTTTGCAAGACGCAATTTTAAAAATAATAACACTATTATAATAACCAGCCCCATAACTGCCACAATAGCAGCCAATTCCACCAATTTCAGTTGTTTGGTCACGCCGCCTAAAGTCTGATTCAAAAATTCTTCCATCCATTCCACTGTGAATCCATTCCCAAGTTCCTTTCTCCATTCTTCCACACAGCCCCCTTGCATTTTCTCCTCAGGTACATCCACCATGAATGCATACTGTTCTGGGGAAATATCCTCAAAATCACAAACTGCCTTTGCAGTCATTCCGCCACTGGTCACATCCTGATAAATACCACAGACCGTCAGCGTCTTCTGATGCCCGAGCCATTTAACCATCAGACTGTCACCTGCAGTTTTTCCCAACTGCTCTGCCTCAAGTTTTGACAGTGCAATCTCTTTGTTTGAAGATGGTGCTACACCACTCAAATACTGGATGCCTTTCCCGGCATCCGCTCCTGTATCAATATGAATGCTTCGCTTGCGCTTTATAAACTCTCCTATACCATTTTCCTCTAAAACCTCTGTTTCCACCCGGACACGCTTCATAGCATGATACGTAACCTTCTCCTGCTTTAAAAGTGTAATTACTCTTTCTGCCCGCTCTTCTAACTCTTCTCCCTGTTCCACTTCAATCATTACATCGTGAATGCTGGTTCCCATATATGTGATAAATTCTTTTGACTCCATAGTATGAACCAAATTGACCGGAAGCAGTACCATAAAAGCTGCCACCAACATTACGCCATACACAAATATGTACTTTGATTTTTTTAAACCTGCACCGGTTACCAGCACCTCCACAACCTTCACTTTTTTTGCATATTTTAGAACTTTTTTGCAGTATTGCAATGCCAGCAGATATACCAGACCTGCTGCCATGGCCGCTACTACAAGTGTCCACTGTGAAAGTGGTTCCTCTCCAAAGGTTCTGGTCATATGGTCTATGGCAAATTCAGCCCCCACCAATGCCAGCAGATACCCGGCAACAGTACCAATTCCCAACAAAATCACCATTTTTCCCAAGTAAAGGTTTCTGATTTCCTTATGAGGAATTCCCATGGCTTTCATAGTTCCAATCTCCCTAAGTTCATCCTCCATGGCAGTCAGTAACGTATAGCGTATACAGAAAAACGCAATCACAATCAACAGCATACTAATAACAAAAAGCATCATCGCCATCATAATATCAGTCATAGCACTCAAAAGAAAAATCATTGTATATGTAACAGCCTGCCCATTTTTTGGCATTTCTGCTGCTTCTTCCTCATAAGCTGCCTGATACGCTGCTGCCATAGAGGTATCTTCGAAATAAGTTTCTATAATGTACTCCGTTTCTCCCACTTTTCCCCGCAGTATTTCAAAATCCTCGTCACTTAAAAGCACACGGGTAGAGGAACAGAGTGTGGAGTTCATCTGTCCGTCACAGACAAACTCTGCCACCACAAAGGACTTAGATATTTTTCCATTATGTAAGGTCACTGTATCACCGATTGCAATGGGATATTTATCCAAAAGAGTCACCGGTATGCCAATTTCTCCCGATTGCAGTTTTATGATATTATGATTCTTATCCAACAGATAATCATGACGCTCATTCTGTTTTACCAACCCAATATCCATTCTCGAATCGGACATTGAAAAACTTCCCGCCTCACCTTCTACTGTAAGTTCATCCCCATATACATCTATCATTTCCACCGTTTGCCAATCAGTCACCCCCTCATACGCTTTGTTGAATTCATCTATTTTGCTCTGAGCAAGTTCCCCCTTATGCATCTGCAAAAAATGAGGTGGGTCTGCGATTTCATACATATTGCTTATAGTTGTAAAAAGCTGTATCCCCATCAAAAATACCAATGCTGCCAATCCGGAAGATAATGCCATAAACAACCCTATAGCAAGATTACTCCCCGGATTCTTTTTCATGTCATTTTTAAAAATTTTAAAGTACATCTTTTCCTCACCCCTTTTCAATTGCCCGTATGCTGGAATTGCCACCAATTAAGATAGCCACAAGGATAATCCCAATTCCAGACAAAATCAACATAAAACCAATTCCTCTGCCAGTACCGGTTCCAATCAGTCTTCCGATACTTCCTGCTAACACCCCCTCTTCCTGAAACATTGGTTCAAAAATGTAATCTGCCAATACCCCACAAGTCGCATATGCAATGACAGTTCCAGCCTGCGACAGAAGGCTAATCAGCCCCCAGACTCTCCCCTGTAGTTCATTTGGTATACTTACACGCACCAGTACATCTGCGCAAGTATTCATAAAAGGAAGTGTCGCAAAAAAGAGAAACAGCATTACTGTTATCCAAACCACATGATTTTTCATACCGGTAAATGCTACAAATACACCACACATAACAGCGGAAAACTCCAGAATTCCAGCATAATTCTTTTTTATGCCCAGCACACTAATTACCACACTTCCTACTAACATTCCAATGGCTCCTAAGGATTCCATAAATCCTACTATCTTTGCATCACTTACTGCAAGTACCATTGGCACCGTCAGTGTCTGTATCACTCCCATGAACAGACACACGATGGTCATTATGAACACCAAAGAAAGTACACCCTTATTTCCAAAAAGCACACCCATACCTTCCTTAAATTCCGCAACAAAACTTCCTGTTTTCTTGCGTTCTATCGCTTTTGGCAGAGTTTTTCGGACTGTAGAAGCACAAAAAATGGTGACAAACAGCGTTGTAATATCGATAATTAATATCAGACGGATATCTGCAAATCCTAAAATTACTCCTGCAATTGCAGGGGACAGCAGATACTTTGCATTTCCTGCCATCTGCACCATACCACTTGCTTTTGCATATTCTTCTTCTGTCAAGAGATCCGTCACTGTGGCTTTATAAGATGGATCTAACAGTGCCACAAATACGGAATTTATAGTAACACCTATGAGAATTGGGGCCAGCCCTTCATTACCCAGTTGTATCTGAACCAACATGTAAAAAAGTCCAAGCCCGGAAAATAAGTCACCTAAAATCATCATTAGCCTTCTATCATAACGGTCCGCCAGTAACCCTCCGATTGGTCCCAGTAAAATTGCCGGCATATACGCTAGAAGTGTAACTAAGGATACATAGCCGGCACTTCCCGTCAGCTGATAAACATAAACAGATAACGCAAACGCTGTCATACCACTTCCTATATTAGAAATAAGTTCCCCCACCCATATTGTCATAAATTTCTTCATATTTTCCTTCTCCTTTCCTTTATCCATTCCAATAAGCACTTGCTTTCTCCCAAAATACTTTCTCCTCCACCCCAAGCATTCCTGCCAGCATTGCAACCAATGCCCGGAACATCATCTGCTGCTTTTCTTGTGCCATTTCAAAAATTCCCCCATCCAAAAGGGTGATGGATGCTGCCAGAAAAATCTGCATATTCTGTTCCGGATAAGCAGTTGTAAAAACTCCTTGTTCCATCCCTTCCACCACAACACCAACTAGAATCGGTGTCAATACCCTGATTGCAGATGCCAAGGACTTCTGATGCATAAGAGCATTTTCCGGCTTATGCATTTCTTCTAAAAGATTCTCTCCCACTTCTTCCTTGATTTGCATGGACAAGAAAATATGCAATAGTTTCTCTTCCGGGGTAAATGCTGTATTTTCTGCCACTTCAGCTGCACGCTCTGCAATCAGCTCTGTTGCACGCTCTGTGATGGCATCCAAAACTTCTGTCTTTGACTTGAAATAGTGGTAAAATGTTCCCTTTGCAATACCAATTTCGTTTAAAATATCATTCACGGTACACTTCTCATATCCCATCTTGCTAAATAAGTGCTGTGCCGTATCTAAAATCTCATTTCTTCGTTCTTCATGTTCTTTTACAATTCTCATTCTTAGCTCCTCCTAGCCGACCGACCGTCGGTCTATTTAAAAGATACAACAATAACTTCAACTTGTCAATATCTTTTTTATGAAAAACAGCCCCTGAAAGTGAGAGAAGATTCTCTCACTTTCAGGGGCGTCCTGACAACCCAAAACTCGATTTATTTCAATATCACAACTGCATACGGTGGCAAAGAAATTGTTTCTCCATCTAACACAGCTTCCTCTGCACTAACAGTTAATTCGCCAACTATTTTCTCATATCCGTTACTCTTAGAAAGGGTCACTGCCTTTTCTTCCATTGTAGCATTCATCAAAATAATGCAACTATTGTCCCCATAAATCTTTTTCATAGCTGCTATAGAAGTATCTTCTACTTCCTCTAACGCCTCCACCTGTCCTCTGGCAATTTCCGGAAATACATTACGTAGTCTGACTGCCGCCTTTACATAATTAAGCATCGATGATGCATCCTTTTGTTGTTCCTCCATGGAAGGAAACGCTGACACAACATCTTCCATATCTGCCGGTCCTTTTGTCATCCCGTCTGTATTATCGCTGCTCCAAATGAAAGGCGCTCTCTTATTTTCATCCCGACCACTTCCACTCATGCCAATCTCTTCACCATAATAAACAAAAGTACTACCATTCATCATCAAATTCATTGCCTGTGCAAACTTCATCTGCTCCAGATTGTTCTGATAATACCCTGCACTTCTTGCCATATCATGATTGGTATAAAAAGGTGCATCTATGGCATTTGCGTTATATCCCTTTATAGTGTCCTGAACCGCTACCAAAGCATCCACATAACCCCGCCCGGTGTTTTTCCCAGTTCCCTGTCTAATTACTTTTGCAATTTTGCCATCCGGACCTGCAAAAGCAAAATCAAAGGTACTGTCTACTCCGCTGTCATAATATTTACTATAACTGTCAAATCCCTGCCATATTTCACTTACAATGTAATTATCCTCAGACTTTCCTTTCACATAATCTGTAATCCACCGTAAAACTTCCACATTTTTTAGAGTTGCACCACTATAATATTCTCCTACAGCATCCATTCGGAAACCGCCTACACCTAAATCAAGCCAGAACTGCATTATATTTTCTAAATCTTTTCTCAATTCTTCATTTTCCAGATTTAAATCCGGCATCTGATTAGAAAATTTTCCTTCATAGTACCATCCTTCTGTTCCTGTTTCACAATAAATATCTGATAACTTTTCCTGAGAAAAATTATAATAACTGCAATACTTATTATGCTTTTTACACAATCCCTCTACACTGCATTCTTCCTGTCCACAGTCTTCAACTTTCAGACTATTCAAAGCCGACAGAAACCATTCATGCTTGTCAGATGTATGATTAAAAGGCATATCTACGATAACTTTGATTCCCCTTTTGTCACACTCTGCAATTAAATCCTTAAAGTCTTCTATTGTTCCATATTCCTCATCAATAGAATAATAATCTACCACATCATACTTATGATATGTTGTGGATTTCATAATAGGCATTAACCAGATTCCATTAAATCCCATATCCGTGTCTGTATTGTCATCACCGTCATTAATATAATCCAGCTTTTCAATCAGCCCTCGCAAATCACCAATCCCATCTCCATTGCTGTCATAATAAGAATATAAAAAAACTTCATAGTACGTTCTGTAATTCGTCAATTACATTTAACTGTTGCTGTGAAGCTCCAAATAAACTGCTATATTCCTGTGCATTATTTTCTTCTGTTACTGTTTCCGAATTTTCTTTTACTGTACTTTCTTCCTGCAAAGAGGAGGGTGTCTTCTGACACCCTCCCAAACTATAGATAAGAGATACACAGAAAAGAATACTAATTAGTTTCTTTTTCATAAAAACTCCTATCTCCTTATTCTTTTTAGCCTTTAACAGCTCCTGCCATACCTTCCACGTAGCAATTCTGCATGCAGACGAATAGGATGGCGATTGGAATAGATACAAGCACCGCACCTGCTGCGAAACATGTATACCAGCTGTCAATATATTCTTTCTCAAGCATTTTCCACAGACCAATGGACACTGTATAATACTTTGCATTTGCTCTACAAATAACTTTCGCAAAGATAAAGTCAATCCATGGTGCCATAAAAGATGTAAGAACTGTATAAACGATAATCGGTTTACTAAGTGGAACAGTTACTTTCGTAAAGATTTGGAATTTAGTACAACCGTCAAGGTACGCTGCTTCATCCAAAGCTTTTGGAATTGTATCAAAGAAACCTTTTGCAATATAGAAACCTGCACCCGTACCACCTGTGTATACCAAAATCAACGCCACACGAATCATGGAACCTTCAGATAAACCAATTGCTTTTAAGATATAGTAAACAGCTACCATAGACATGAATCCTGGGAACAAACCAAGAATCATCGCCAAATTCATAAATGGTTTACGCAATTTAAAACGTAATCTCGACATACAGTAAGCTACAGATAATACAAAGAAACTTGAAATTACAGCACAGAAACACGCAATAATCAATGTATTCATAAACATCTGTGGGAAATTTAAAATTGTTGTATCTGTAAACAATCTCTTATAGTTATTCAAAGTATATGTCTTCGGGAAGAAAGAGGATACATAAGATCCTTTTTCTCCTCTAAAACTTGTTAAAATAACCCAGAAAATCGGGAACAACCAAATAATGGCTAAAATTGATAAGCATACATGAACAATTGTATTTGATATAAATCTTCTTGTTTTTGCAGAGGCTGTTTCTTTCTTTTTCATTAGCTGAATTCCTCCTCGTTATTATATGAGCCTGTATTACGGTATGTTACTAAGGCAACAATAGCAAGCACGATAAATGTCATAATACCGATAACCGCACCTAAATTATAATACTGTTGTTCAATGGTTAATTTGTACAACCACGTAACCAAAAGGTCCGTCTTACCTGCAGTAGAGCCAACTGGTACCGGACTACCTCCTGAAAGAAGAAAAATTACGTTAAAGTTGTTAACATTTCCTGTAAACTGTGTAATAAGGTATGGTGTTGTAACAAATAACATATATGGTAATGTAATCTTAAAGAATGTTACCACTGCATTTGCACCATCTACTCTGGCTGATTCATAAAGTTCTGCCGGAATATTCTGTAAAATACCTGTTACCTGTAACAATGTATAAGGAATACCTACCCAACAGTTAATCACAATAACTGTCACTCTCGCCCATGTGGCATCCGTAAAAAACGGAAGTGAATTATCAATAATCCCCAAATTCTTCAGCAACACATTTACGGCACCTTCCGGCTGTAAACATGTTCTCATAATAAGTAATGATACGAACTGAGGTACTGCAATTGATAATACAAAACAAAATCTCCAAAACTTTTTAAATCTTGTTCCCTTTCTATTAATAACAATACCAAGTATCATACCAAATATATAGTTTAATCCGGTAGCAAATACTGCCCAGATAATTGTCCACCCTAATACTGACCAGAATGTCTGACCAATAGAATCCTTAAAATTCAATACCTTTACGAAGTTTTCTAACCCTACCCAATCAAACAATATCAAATGGTCACCAATTTTACTATAATTAGTAAATGCCATCGTAATCATATAAATCAATGGTAAAATTGTAAAAATAAGAATACCTGAAAAAGGAAGGAACATTAATGTCTTATGTAAATTTTCATTAAACATATCCTTCACATCTTCAATGAAAGAATTAACATGTAATTTTCTTTCTGCCAAATATTCTGCTTTATACGCACTCTTAACTGCCGCTCTCCATAAGAACACAAAGAGTACTGTGATTGCAAGTGTAACTACTCCATACAGCAAAATAAGAATAGAATTATCTCCCGCTGTATACTCATAAATTCCTTTTGCTTCGTTCCATACTTCTTCACCAGCATTGTCACCAAGTGATGGAAGCATCGCCAGACAGTGGAAACCGTTTTGAATCATAAAGAAGAAATAAGCTACTTCTAATGCCAAAAACAGTAAACCTTTTATAATCTGTTTATGCGCTATATTCCCAAAGCCCATAATCAGCATTGAAAGCTTTGTTGCCATTCCACCTTCCTTTACAGCATTTGTTACTGTATAAGGGGTAGCAAAATAATTCACGCGTTTTTTTCTTCCTTTTTTTTCCGCACTTTTGCTCATTTTCTAACCTCCAGGCCTACACATACCAATAAGCGGTATTCTGCGGAATCGGCTCCGCCATGTAGTAATCGTCACTAAATTTTCAAAATAGTCTATTATTTTCTTACATCAAAGACGTCCAAAGTGTTACAAGTAACACTATGGACACCTTTGTTTTAAAACATAAAATTATGTTTATGTTTACGAATCATCTTACTCTGCTACAGAAGTATTTAAAGATTTATTATATTCTTCAGTCTTTTCAGCAGCATTATCAGCTGTAACTTCTTTGTTTAAAAGAGATTTACCAAAGTTGGCAGCTGGATCCCAATATCTACTCATGTTATCTACAAACGGTTGTAAAATTGATACAGAATTAAATGTTTCGTTCTGTACTGTAACCAAAGCATCTGCCTTAACTTCTTCCTGTTCAAGTAAATCTGTATTACATGGAACTACGCTTCTTAATTCATAATGTTTCTGCTGTGCTTCTGCACCACCCAAGAATTTAGCAAGTGCAACTGCTACCTGTGGGTACTGTGAATTTGGATTTACACCAACTGCTTTTGAACCTGCAAATGACTTCAACTGTTTTGATTCCCCACCAATGGTAATTGTAGGAGGAACAGCTATACCTAAATTATCACCGAGAGCTTCTTTCGCAGGTGCGTAATCCCAAGAACCAGAGAACATAGCCTTTACAGAACCATCTCTTAATCCAGCGATTCCTGAACCCTGATCATCATTTACGAAGTTTGGATTAGCAGCTAAGTCTACTAAATATTTTGTAACTTCTGCACCCTTGTCACCGCTAAAATCAATACCAGCTTCGTTATCTGTTCCATCTCCGAATAATGTACATCCATTAGCAACAAAGAAAGAAGCATTATACCAAGCAGTGCTTAAAGGAAAAGATACCTTATCTTTTGCCAACATTGCATCTAAGCTCTTAACTTCATCTTCTGTAAATGCACTCTTATCATAGTACATAAACCATGTATTTGTTGTAAATGGAACACCATAAACTGCACCATCAACTGTTACAGAATCAACGATTTCCTGAGAATTTGTTTCCTTTACATAGCTTTCGGTTTCTCCACCTAATTTAGCAATAGCATTAGCTGCAATTAATCCAGGTAACTGGTCATTTGCAAACAAATAAACATCAGCTGCTGCTGTTGGATCCTGTGTTACCATTTCTTTAGCCTTATCTTCACCGCATGTACCATAATCAAATGTTATGTTCCAGTTTGGATGAGCTTCATTGAAAGCATCACACATTGTTCCTAACCAGTTACCGTTTTCAGCAGACTGATCTTCAGATGGAGACCAAACTTTGATTGTAGCTGTGATTTCTTCTTCGTCAGCTGCAGATGTTTCTTCTGTAGCTTCTTCTCCAGCTTCTTCTGTTGTTTCTTCCCCAGCTTCTTCTGTTGTTTCATCTGTTGTTTCTGTTGCGTCTGTTGTGTCTGTTGTGTCGTTGCTACCGCCACAAGCTGTTAAACATGTTGCAGCCATTGCTGTAGCTAATAACAGTGATAAAACTTTTTTCTTTTTCATAACTCTCTTTCTACCTCTCTTTTTTTATTATAATAAAATATGTAAAACATATCTTATTTCTTAAATCACTATGTCCGACCTTGCAATATTCCGTCCCCACTTTTTAGTATATGCAGAAACTTGTACAATATTACTAAAACACGCCGTTCATATCAGGTCATAGATTTTCACTATATTACACAAATATATTATCAGTTTTAGTAAGCTTTTGCAAAGATTTTACCATATTTGTGCAAACCCATTACGTTTTAATTTTTTCGTAATTTTTCGACCCATGTATAATTTAGCACTTTTCACTGTTCATTGTCAACAATATGCACAATTTTTTTATCACTTTTCACATTGTGAACAATTTCACTTTGTGGTTTTTGTGCATATTTTACACTTTCCTTTTTCTTCTTCCACTTTTTTACAACTTTTTTACGATATTTCTTTATTCTCTTTGCCGGCGGCATTTTTCACGCCGCCGTTTTTTAACATTCCTTGCACTTCTCAATACATTTTTCCTCCTCTACATCCACCAGTATAATATCACATCCAATCTGTTTCACATCACACCAATGGATTACATACTCCTTTTCCCTACACAAACACCAAAAGAATTTTCCCGGAATCGGGATAATCAACGCTATAATGATTCCTTTGCAGATATCAATATCCACATCTGCCACAAATCCCAGACGCCTGCAAGTCCTGATATTAATCACTTCACAATTTTTCAATTCACAAAGACGCATATATTTTTCCAAACTTTTTTATCACTATATGTTTCTTTTATTTTTTTATTCCCACTTCCATGGTGTTTTCCCTTATACACACTTTTCTGAAGTCATATTATGTCAAATAACTTTTCATAAATTTTAGGGCGTTTTTTTCCAGCCTGCTAACCTGTGCCTGAGATATGCCAATATAATCTGCCACCTCCATCTGGGTTTTTCCCTCGAAAAAGCGAAGTGTTAAAATTTCATTTTCCCTCTGATTCAGTTTTTTCATAGCTTCACTTAATGCAATATGCTCCACCCATGTTTCTTCTTTGTTCTTTTTGTCACTAATCTGATCCATCACATAGAGAGAATCACCCCCCTCCGTATAAACCGGTTCAAACAGGCTAACCGGACTTTGTATGGCATCCATGGCATATACGATATCTTCTTTCGAAACTCCGATTTCTTCTGCAATCTCATTAATAGTGGGCTCTTTTAGATTTTTTCGTGTCAGACTTTCTTTTGTGTAAATCGCTTTGTAAGCTGTGTCTCTTAAAGAACGGCTTACCCGAATACTATTGTTATCTCGCAAATATCTGCGAATTTCCCCAATAATCATGGGCACTGCATAGGTAGAAAATTTCACATTCAGAGTAGTATCAAAATTATTAATTGCTTTAATCAATCCAATACAACCAATCTGAAACAAATCATCCACATTTTCGTTACTATTGGAAAATCTCTTTATTACACTTAAAACAAGTCGTAAATTTCCTTTAATAAATTTCTCTTTCGCCTCTTTATCACCTTTCTGTATAAGAACAAATAATTCTTCTTTCTCCTCATTGGTTAAAAGCGGAAGTTTTGACGTATTTACTCCACATATTTCAACTTTATTAAGAGCCATAATGATTTCCTCCTTGTAAATTCCCTACTAGAAGAATTCTCATTATGGCTCTTATTTATACCCTCTTTTCAAAGATTTTGGGGGTTGACAAATCATTTATTTTCATTCTTCCCACTTATCGCAAAGAGAATTTATCTGATCTGCAAACTTAGCGATATCTTTGTTTGCCATCTCCTCGCTCTTTCCAATAATATACATAAGCCTCTGTCCTGCTGCAAGCAGTCTTGCAAATACAGCAGATGCACGTTTTGCCCCCGCCTTCTTTGCCGGAATTCTATTTTTCTCGCCTTCCTTAATCATCTTATTGGATTCTAATTCATATACAGAACCTGTATATGGTGCTTCTGCATCCAATTCAAGTTCTTTTCTTAAATAATCCGCAAATTTTTCACATACACTGTCTTCGCCATGAACTACGTACACCTTTTCCGGCTTAGGTTCAAATGAACTTATCCACTTCACCAGCCCGTCTTTATCTGCATGTCCGCTGACACCATCCAACTTCTCAATTCTCGCCTTTACATCAATCAGTTCACCAAAGAGTTTTACGCTGGTTGCTCCCTCAAGCAGGGTTCTTCCTAAGGTTCCTACTGCCTGATACCCCACAAAAAGTATAGTACATTCTTTTCTCCACAAATTATGTTTTAAATGATGGCGGATTCTTCCTGCTTCGCACATACCGGAAGCTGACAGGATTACCTTCGGCTTTAAGTCAAAATTAATGGCTTTAGATTCTTCGCTGGTAAGCGAAAGCTTCAATCCCGGAAAACTAATCGGGTTGATTCCTGCCCGAACCAGTTCCATAGCTTCTTCGTCAAAGCAAGAATCTATATTTTTGTTAAATATATTTGTGGCCTCCACTGCCAAAGGACTGTCTACATATACTTCAAAATCTTCAAACCCTTTAATCAACCGTTCTTCTTTTATTTTCCGTAAAAAGTACAACATCTCCTGAGTTCGTCCTACTGCAAAAGAAGGAATCACCACATTTCCTCCCTTTTCAAAGGTAGACTGTATAATTTCAGACAATCTTTCTACATAATTAATTCTCTCTCCATGGTTTCTGTCACCATAAGTAGATTCCATTACCACGATATCTGCCTCTTTTAAATACTGTGGATCTTTGATAATCGGCTGATTAACATTTCCGATATCTCCGGAAAATACCATTTTCCGCTTTACTCCATTTTCCTCAAACCAAATTTCTATACTGGCAGAACCAAGCAGATGTCCCACATCTGAAAATCGTATTTCTATATTTTCATCAATAGCTATCTTTTTCATATATTCACATGGTACAAAATGGCTGATTACATTTTCTGCATCCTCCATAGTATACAAAGGTACCATTTCCTCTTTGCCGGCACGTCTCGCCTTACGGTTATGCCACTCTGCTTCAAACTGCTGTATGTGTGCACTATCACGAAGCATAATATCGCACAAATCTGTACTTGCTTCTGTAGCAAAAATCTTCCCCCGAAATCCTTTGCTGTAAATCAACGGAAGCAGCCCACTGTGGTCAATATGAGCATGTGTTAACAGTACATAGTCCACTGCCGCCTCACTAACCGGTAATTCTGCATTTACATAAGTATCTTCTCCCTGTTCCATACCACAGTCTATAAGAATATTCTTACCGCATACCTGAAGGCAGTGGCAACTTCCTGTTACTTCATGAGCTGCTCCAATAAATGTAAGTTTCATATCACTCACCCCTTCTGATTAATATACAACAATTATATCATTATCACTATTTTTTTACAACATTTTCAGTTTTTCTTGTGCATTTTTCTGTTTATTCAAATCTGACAATTTCTTTTTTCAAACGTCTTATAATCTTCTTTTCCAATCTGGATATGTAAGACTGGGAAATTCCCAGCAGCTCTGCCACCTCTTTCTGTGTTTTTTCTTCGCCTGTTTCGCTGTTAATTCCAAATCGGAGTTCCACAATTCTTTTTTCTCGTTCAGACAATTTATCAATAGCTTTTTTCAACAGTTTTCTTTCCACTTCATTTTCGATATCGCGATAAATTACATCTTCTTCTGTACCAAGCACATCCGACAGCAGCAATTCATTTCCGTCCCAGTCCACATTCAATGGTTCATCTATGGAAACCTCCATTTTCGTCTTATTATTTCTTCTCAAATACATTAAAATTTCATTTTCAATACAGCGGGAAGCATAAGTTGCCAGTTTAATATTTTTGTCGCTGTTAAAGGTATTGATTGCCTTAATCAATCCTATAGTTCCAATGGAAATCAAATCTTCCACGCCTACCCCTGTATTGTCAAACTTTTTTGCTATGTAAACTACAAGTCTTAGATTATGCTCAATTAGTATAGATTTTGCCTCACTATCATACTCACTTCCCAAATCGCCGATTACTTCTGCCTCACGTGCCGGCTCCAAAGGCGGAGGAAGCACCTCACTGCCTCCAATATAATGCACATCTCCCTGCTTGGAAAACATTACATTTTGCACAGTAGGAATAACCCTCAACTTAAAATGATTTGCCATAGATACTTTTATATACATTCTTTTCCTCCTAAATTAACTTTTTAACTCTCCTGAATTTAATATCATATGATATCTGTTCCTAGAACTTATTTCACCATTGCTGATTCCTAACACCGGTCTTTTCACGCAGATTTCCTCTCTTCCGTTACTGACCAGCATTTCTGTTATGGTAAACACCGGCAACATTCCTGTTTTGCCAATAGTCTGATATGGTATCAGATACATGCCACGCTCTGACATAGCAACTTTAGTACAATCACCAAAAAGGGATTCTGTCACGCTTTTGTCAATTATATGCACATATCTTCCAGTAAAAGGATCTTTCAAAAGATTTCCCGTATCATACAGAGCCTCCACCAAAAGTTCCCGCCCGTGATACCTTATCAACACCGTATAATATCTGCTTTCTTCTTCCTTTAATTCTATGTATATTTTCCTTATCAATTTAATATAATAGATACTCACAGCACCTGTGGCTGCTACTACAACACCATAAAATTTCACAGGAAATCCTGTGCGCACTGCGCAAAAGATATATTCTATTAACTTTCCACATACTATAGAAATACCTACGAATACCATTCCTGCCTGAATCTTTTTTTTCCATGAGTTTTTGTAAAAGGCAATAAATAACATCAATGGGAAAATCAATACTCCCAAATAAAGAAATCTGGACCATGCATTTCGAAAGGGCAGCAAAAAAACACTGCATAACCCCAGACTTCCCACACCTCCCGCCACTGCCACAAGAATAGAAGATGTCTTTAATTTTAATATCTGTCCGGTTGCCACAAGCATTAGACAGTCAAAAAAAAGATTCATAAGAAATAGCTTATCTACATAGACTTCATATTGCACATTCCACCTCCTTAATATAGACATGATTATAACGAAATTCCTCTATATATTTTGTCAAATTCTTGGTGGATTTTTGTAATATTCATATACAAAAACACCCTTCAAAAACGATATTTCGCATTTTTGAAAGGTGTTTCTACATCTTTTATTATTTATTTGTTTTATTTTTTGTTTCTCTGTAAAAATTCCGGGATTTTAATGGAATTTTCTTCTACTCTGCTTTCTAATACCGGTTTCTGTATTCCTATATTTCTATTTATAGAAGCAGTTGCTGAACCAATATCAACAGTGTTTCTCACAGATTCCTGTACCTTATTCGCTGTCGGCTGTGCCACGGATGGCTGCTTGTATTTTGGCATTGCAATGGATGGCTGCGCTGCTGACTGCTTCGGTGCTTCAATGCCTGTTGCAATAATTGTAATGCTTGCTTCATCTGTCTTAGTATCATCGTAAGATGCACCAAAGATAATATTGGTATCATCACCGGTTAAATCCTGTACATATGTAACCGCTTCGTTGGCATCCATAAGTGAAATATCACCGGAAACGTTGATGATAACGTCAGATGCTCCCTGAATAGTAGTTTCCAACAATGGGCTGGCTACTGCAATCTTCACTGCTTCTAATGCCTTATCATCACCCTTAGCCTGTCCAATACCGATATGAGCGATTCCCTTATCCTTCATAACTGTCTGGACATCAGCAAAGTCAAGGTTAATCAATGTAGCATTATTAATCAAATCTGTAATACCCTGTACTGCCTGCTGTAATACTTCATCTGCTTTCTTTAATGCATCCGGCATTGTAGTGCGTCTGTCCACAATTTCTAATAATTTATCATTAGGAATCACAATCAAAGTATCTACATTTTCTTTTAATTTTTCAATTCCTGTCACGGCATTTGTCATACGTGTTCTTGCCTCGAATTTGAAAGGCTTTGTCACAACACCTACCGTTAAAATTCCCATATCTTTTGCAATCTTTGCGACTACCGGTGCAGCACCTGTACCGGTACCACCGCCCATACCACAAGTTACAAACACCATGTCGGCACCTGTAATTGCCTGACGGATTTCTTCGATATTTTCCTCTGCTGCCTTTTCACCTACTTCCGGTTTTGCTCCGGCGCCCAGACCTTTGGTTAACTTTTCACCAATCTGTAAAGGTGTAGGTGCTTTACATAATTTTAATGCCTGTTTATCTGTATTAATCCCAATAAACTCAACACCACTAATTCTTTCATCTACCATTCTATTTACAGCATTATTTCCTGCACCGCCCACTCCGATGACGATAATCTTTGCTGCTGCTTCTGCTTCGTTTGATATAATTTCAAGTTGCAAGGTACTTCCTCCTTCTATCCCTCATGACTCAACATCTATGTTCATTTATTTTTTTTCAATATTTCTTCCAATAAGTAATATAATATAGTTTTTTTGCAAATTAATCAATAGGATTTTTCAATTTTTTGCATTTTTCTTTCATTCTTCTTTCTTAAATGTAATATTTTTCATATCTTCATCGTAATTTTCCAGATGGAGCGTTCCTTTCATCCCCTCCAAATCAGGGAGAAGCTGTTTCAACTTTACGATTTTTTCATCATTTTCAATGTCTGTACCTAAAAGTACATTGGCATCTTGAAAACTTAAAGTTACAGAAAGACTTTTGGAAAAATTAATGCTATCCGGCGTAATTTCGTATTTTGCCAACAACTTAGTCAAACTGAGAATTTTCTTAAATACATCCTCATCTTCCACCGGAAGCTTTTTATACAACTCCACATTATCAAAAGTGATTCCCTTGATTCTAGGAATTCCCTCTATCTGTTCACTGGAACTTTCCACCACAATACCTTCTTTATCAAAATAAAGGTTATATCCCAAATGCCTTACATAACCTACGATATCTTTTTCATACACCTTTATTTTCACTTTATTACGATTTAAAATACTCACTTCTATGGTATCTATAAACGGTATATCTTCTATTTCCTGATTTTTTATCCGCCACCAAAAATACAGTGTATTATAATCATATTTATGATTCATGACAATTTTCTTGATTTCTTCTTCTGAGTACCTTTCATTGCCTTCTACTTTAACCTCTGTTATAGTAAAAAATTGATACAGGGCAAGTACACCCAGCAGAAGAATTCCCGCACTAACCAGTACAATTATTAATTTTTTCCTTTTTCCCTGCATCTTTTTCCTCCTGTCAGATTATCTTTGCACCCAGCCCCAGCAAATCTCTTACAATATTTTCGTATCCTCGCTCCACATAACCTTTATTTTCTATGTGTGTTCTGCCTTCTGCCACTAAACCTGCAATAACTAATGAAGCAAATCCTCTCAGTTCCTGCCCCTGCACAGAGCATCCATAAAGTGTATCTACACCACAAATCCTAAGCCTGTTATCTTCAATTGAAATATCAGCTCCCATTTTTTTTAGTTCATTCACAGTCCGGTAGCGGTTTTCAAATATATTTTCATATAAACAGCTTTCACCTCTTGCCACAGTCAAAGTACTCAACAATGCACTCTGCAGATCCGTCGGGAAGCCAGGATATGGCTCTGTTTTCACCTTCTCCACGGCATTGTAAGCCTCAGCCCCATTAACATAAATCCCCTCCTGCGTTTCCTGTATTATGGCTCCCATCTGCTTTAAAACCACCTTCACCGCCCCCAGATACTCATGGTTCACTTGATGAAGCCTAATTTTTCCTCGGGTTGCTACAGCAGCTAGAAGATAAGTACCTGCCACGATTCTATCAGGCATAATACTATATTCGATGCCATGGAGTTCTTTCACACCGGATATAATTATGGTGGAACTGCCTTCCCCGAATATCTCAGCTCCCATTTTTTTTAAAAAATTTGCTAATTCTATAATTTCCGGTTCCTTTGCCGCATTATATATAACCGTAATGCCTTCTGCCAGCGAGGCAGCTATTAAAATATTTTCCGTAGCACCTACACTGGGTATCCGCAGTGTAATATCGGCTCCTTTAAGCCTTCCTTTAGCTGCGATAGAAGCTTCTTGCTCTTCTATCATAATACCCATCTTCTGAAACGCATCCATATGTATATCAATGGGACGCTTTCCGATGTTACAGCCTCCTGCCCTGCCTAGAAAAGCTTCTCCAAATCGTCCTAGTAATCCACCTAAGAACAGCAGTGAGGAACGCATTTTTTCTGTTTTTTCCTTTTCAATAGGACCTGCCTGCACTCCTGTAGTGTCAATAGTAATCGTATGTCTGCTCATTTCGCATTCGGCACCTAGTTCTCTTAATATTGCAAGTGTTTCTCTTACATCCTGAATATCCGGACAATTATGTAATACACAGATGCCCTTTTGCAATATGGAGGCTGCCAGCACAGGTAAAATACCGTTTTTAGAACCTTGAATCCTGATTTCACCGTTTAACGGATATCCTCCGATTACTTCTACTGCTTTCATATATAATCTCCTCAAAGACACCAGGTCTTATTTTATTATATGCAGCAGTACTCTTTCTGTGCTCTTTGCCATTTTATGTTTTATGCATGATCCAACTTGATTCTTCTGGACACACTAAGCACCATCCCCATCTCAATAAGCAGAAACATAACCGAAGATCCTCCGTAACTGATAAAGGGAAGTGAAATACCCGTATTCGGAATAGAGTTAGTGACTACGGCAATGTTTAACACCACCTGTATGGCAATATGTGCCATCACTCCCACTACAATCAATGCTCCATACAAATCCGGTGCATTGTTGGCAATAATCATAAACCGCCAAATCATCAATAAAAACAGTAAAATTACCGCAACAGCTCCAAATAATCCCAGTTCTTCACAAATAATAGAAAAAATCATATCATTCTGTGCTTCCGGCAAAAATCCAAGTTTCTGCATACTGGCTCCCAGACCTTTCCCCAGTACACCACCGGAACCAATGGCATACAATGCCTGTAAAGTCTGAAATCCGGTGGTATCCGGATAATCCTCCGGATGAATCCACGCCATAATACGTCCAAAACGGAAACTGGCTTCTTCGGGAATAATTCCACTAACCAGCAGATATACCAGCCCAACTACTGCCACAACGCCTATTGTAATTAATGCAAAGTATCTTTTATAATACGGTGTTGCCACAAAAATCATAAGGCATACGATTCCCAAAACTATGATTGCAGAACTTAAGTTTCTGGTAATCAATAAAATCATACCTACAATAGGTGATGCAAGTGCCAGTAATAAAATCGTGGCCTTGAGCTGATGCACCTTTTTTCCCATACGGCAGACCATATAAGAAAAGAATAAAATTGACCCAAGCTTTGCCACTTCCGCCGGCTGCAAAGACAAACCGAGATTCAGCCATCTCCTGGCACCATTTGCTTCAATTCCCAAAGGCGTAAGTACAAGAAGAATTAATATCCCCGATACTATATACGCAAAAACAGAAAAGCGGTACCAGATATGATAATCCAGTTGTGTCACAGCAAACATGGCTACCAGCCCCATTAGCGTAGCAAGCAACTGTTTTTTTACATAATAAAATGCATTTCCAATTTCTGTCTGTGCTTCATAAGAACTTGCACTATAAATCATTACAAGACCAAAACACAAGAGAAATATAATAATAAACAATAAACTATAATCGAAATAGGACTCTCTTTTGTTTCTTTTGCCCCGCCGCCTTGCTCTTTCTTCCATTTTATCACTTCCTTACTGATTTTTCCTTCATCTATTTCTCTATTCGTTCTAAAATAACACCAATGCCAACAAACTCATAATGGCTGTTATCACAGAAAACACTGCTACAATTCTTGTTTCTGACCATCCGCACAGTTCAAAATGGTGATGCAATGGTGCCATTTTCAAGATGCGTTTGCCACCGGTCACTTTGAAATATACCACCTGTAAAATCACACTGCACACTTCTGCCATGTAAATACATCCTACCACTGGAAGCAATAATGGTGTCTGTGTCATATAAGCTGCTGCCGCCACAAAGCCACCAAGTGCAAGAGAACCTGTATCTCCCATGAATACACTTGCCGGATGTACATTGAACAGCAAAAAGCCCAAAAGGCTCCCTACTACGGCGCAGGTAACAGGCTCAATTCCCGAATCGGTTCCAATGGCTATTACTGAAAAGAAGGTAGCACACAATACTGTTACACTTGCCGCCAATCCATCCAGCCCGTCGGTAAAATTTACTCCATTTACGGTTCCGATAATTACAAAATACATCATTGGTACTGTGGCTATTCCCAAATCCAGATATCTACTATCGCCCGGCACCGGCAGAAGCATTTTTAAACTTACATCCGTAAAATGCCTGATATAATAAATAAAAATAGTTGTTACAATCACCTGACAGGAAAATTTCTCTAAAGGCCGAAGCCCCATGGATCTTTTTAACACCACTTTAATATAATCGTCTAAAAAACCAATTAAACCAAAGCCAAGCATTAAAAAAAGTACCGGTATAATTTTTGGATATTCTTTCGTATAAAACAATGAAGTCACTGCCACCGCACTGAGAATAATGATTCCCCCCATAGTTGGGGTTCCATTTTTCTTCAGATGGGCTTTTGGACCTTCTTCTCGTACCGTCTGCCCTACCTTCAGTTTACGAAGAAAGGGGATTACGAAAGGGCCTGCAATTACACTTGCAGCAAAGGATGTCATCACCGCCCACACTGCTTCATATTCCATTTTACACCTCGAGATTACCTATACGTATTTTACATTTTACTAGTATACGTCTTTTTATACAATTAATCAACTGCCTTTGTCCCCAAATACTATTCCAGCCACAAAATCACCCTGTTTTGCGTTTTTATTTTTTCACCCGCTGTAGGAAATTGTTCTGTCACTATCTTTCCTTCCCCTTCTCCCATAATTTCTACCTCCACTCCATATTCTTCTAAGGTTTTCTCTGCCTGTGCCTTTTCTTTGCCCACCAGCGAGGGCATAGTAAATTCCCCAATTTCATATTCTGCAATCTCCTCCTGCGTATATTCCGGCTCGATACCAAGGTACGGCAATATATTGGAAAACAATTCATTTATTACCGGTGCTGCAATTGTTCCCCCATAATAAATCCCCTGAGGATTATGAATCACTACCAGAGCCAACACCTGCGGATTTTCTGCCGGTGCAAATCCGATAAAAGAAGAGATATATTTTCCACTTCCTCTCGGTAATGTCTGGGAGGTTGCTGTTTTTCCGCCAATCCGGTAACCAGCAATATATGCTTTATTTCCAGATCCTTCTGACACTACTTTTTCCAAACCATACCGCATTTTTTCTACCGTTTCTGCACTAACCGCATTTTTTCTTTCACTATACTGAAAAGTTTTTATTATTGTTCCGTCATCATCCTGTATATCCACACCAAAATGTGGTGTGATTCTTGTACCACCATTTATAATGGTAGAAACTGTTGTAGCAAGCTGTATGGGAGTAATTTGAAATGACTGTCCAAAGGACATGGTGGCTAATTCCACCGGACCTACATTTTCTTTTTTATGCATAATAGTCCCGGCTTCTCCCGGAAGGTCAATTCCCGTTTTATCCAGCAAGCCAAACTGCTTCATATATTTGTAAAAATTGTCTACCCCAACTCTGGCTCCCACATCCATAAACACAGGATTACAAGAATTCATCATCCCCTGTAAAAAAGTTTCTGCACCATGTCCACCTACTTTATGGCATCGTATTTTCCGGTCCTCTACAATTCGAAACCCCGGACAACTGAAGTTATCTTCAAAAGTCACAACACCACTTTCAAATGCTGCCGCCGCAGTAAAAATCTTAAAGGTAGAACCTGGCTCATACGTATCATTAATGCATAAATTTCTCCACATTTTATTCAGTAAATCCTGTTTTTTCTCACTATTTGCAGGAGCTTCCTCTGATAGATTTAACGTATAAGGGTCATTCAAGTTAAATTCCGGCACATTTACCATAGCAAGAATTTCACCATTTGAGGGGCGCATAACAATCATCCCCACGTTGGTGGCTGATTTTTTTTCATACACCTTTAATGCTGCCTGCTCTGCATATTTTTGTATATTTTTGTCCAGACTGGTACGTAAGTTGTAGCCTTTCACTGCCTCTTTGCGGCGTTCTCCCGCATCCTGCAGCTCCACGCCTCTTGCATCTGTCAGTGTTAGGATTTTCCCATTACTTCCTTTTAAGTATTCTTCATATTTTACTTCCAGCCCGATAATTCCCTGATTATCGCTTCCGGTAAAACCAAGTACTTTTGATGCCAGTGTTTCATATGGATAATATCTTTTATAATCTTCATCTACTTTCACACCGGCTAATTTATAACCTCGGATTCTATCCCCAATTTCTTTATCAACATTGGTTTTTATTTTTTCTCTGGCAGAATACTTAGTTACCTTCTTCTCAATTGTTTCCTTATCAATACCTAACTCTTGATGCAACACCTCCACAACCCGTTCCGGTTCCTCCACCTGACTGTGTACCACGGAAATGGTACATACCGTCTTATTATCTGCCAGTACTTCACCATTAATATCTAAGATTTTCCCTCTTGCTGCCTTGATGGAACGCTCCCTTTCATGCAATTCAGTAGCCAATCCTATATAATAGTCTGCCTGAAACAGCATGAGATGCACTAAACGTCCTGCCAACAGAAGGCACAGAACCACGCAGACTCCAAAAATAGTAACGATTTTCTTGCGGTGAAAGGTTTTATTTTTCAGCATGATATCACACAAACAGGTTTTATACCATCTTATGCTCAGAAACTAGTTATTATTCTCTGTTGTGCTTTCTTCAGAAGTTCCATTGTCAATCGTTGAAAACTCCGGATCTAAATTGTCACCTGTTTCCGGATCATAATACGGATCCTGATTTCCTGCATTTTCCTGATTATCGCCGCTGTTTTCGCCTGCATTTTCCTGGTTATCTCCACTATTCTCACCTGTATTCTGGCTATTGTTATTTTGGTTTTCCTCCCCATTTTCTGTACTATTTCCATTTTCTGCGTTATTTGCTTCTCCGTTTTCAGAAGTACCTCCTGCCTGATTAGCTTCATTCTGCTCATTCATAGCTGCCAGTTCTTCTTGTGTGTACTCCTGATCCGGGAATATATTCATATAAGGAAGTACTTCTGTCATAATGTCTTTTGCCAGTGTAGTAGCATATTTACTTTGTGACTGAGGTTCAATATTCGGACGGTCAATTACTACATATACCACTACCTGAGGTTTTTCCGCCGGAGCATATCCAATAAAGGAAATTACATAATTCTTTTTATCTCGTCCTGCGCGTTCCGCCGTACCCGTTTTACCTCCCATGGAATATCCCGGTACTTTTGCGCTTCTACCGGTACCATTCTGCACTGTTTCAAACAGATAGCTTCGCATTTTTTCACTGGTTGATGCTGAAATAGTCTGGCGTACCAGATTACTGTCCATGGTCTCTACTGTACCGCCATTTGCACTGCTGATTTTCTTTACCACATGAGGCTGATAATAATATCCACCATTAATCAGAGAAGAAAATCCTGCCACCATCTGAACCATATTTACGTTAAAGTTCTGTCCAAAAGAGTTACATGCCAAATCCGCCGGTCCCATCTTATCCTCAGTATAAATCAGACCGCTTTCCTCGCCGGGTAAATCAATTCCCGTCTTATATCCGATATTAAAGATACTTTGATATTTACAAAATTCTGACACACCAATTTTAGATGCCATTTGCATCAATGCATCATTACAGGAATTAGAAATCGCCTGCGCAATAGTTTCAGTTCCATGACCGCTACGGTTTACACATTTAATCCTATGACCTCCCACTTCCTGAAAACCATCACAATAATAAGTTTCCTCTCCTGTCATCTTTCCGGATTCGATGCCTGCCGCTACCGTAAATGGCTTTGCCGTAGAACCCGGCTCATAATTTTCTGAAATACAGAAATTCTTCCAGCGCTGATTCAATAATTCCATAGCAGCATCGTCATCCAAACCTTCGATTCCATCAATTTTTTTCGGATCACTTAAATCAAAATTCGGACTGGATGCCATGGCAAGAATCTCTCCATTATTGGGATCTGCAATAATTACACCGATGTTTTCTGCACCATCTCCTTCTCTTGCTTCATTCTTATGTTCTTCGTTAAACTTCTGAATATGATTTTCAACACTTTTCTGAATATTAATATCAATAGTAGAAACAACGGTATTTCCGTTAGAAGGCTGTTTTACAGTACGTTCTAAATCTGCATCTGAATTCAGATATCCATATTCTCTGCCGTTGACTCCGGTAAGATACTCATTATAGGATTCTTCAATCCCAAACATCCCCTGTGTTCCGGTTCCTAAGGTAAATCCAAGCAAATCGCATGCAAGGGTGCCGTAATTATACTTTCTGGTATATTCCTTTTCAAACCATACACCTTTAATTTTTGTATCTACTTTCTTTCCTTTGTCATCCACCTTATCTGCCATATCCTGAAAGGCCTGCATCTGATCATAAGGCACGCGTTTCATCAGTACATAGTACTGGGAAGTCGGATTATTCTCAACCAACTTTCTAATTTCACTTTCATCTGCACCAAAACAGGATACTAATGCCTGTATCGTAGGTTCCACGCAGGCTCCCTTAGAAGAGGTAGTCATAACTTTTGCATCCAGAATTACATTGTATACCTCTTCACTGGTGGCAAGCACGGTTCCTTTGCGGTCTACAATATCACCGCGTTTTGCCACAATTGTCCGGCTGTCATACTTTTGATGTGCCAGCACCTGTTTGCTGTATTTATCCCCATCATTTTTATAAATATAAACAAGCCTTCCTCCTAACGCAATTAAAGCCAGCATGATGAAAATAAATAACACCGCCAGCTTCTTTTGCATTTTTCTTGTGAATTTCAGCTCGCCCATTCTTGTCCTTTTTTTCATTCTTAAACTCCCTACTATCTCACAAGATTATTCATTTGGAACATCTTCATATTGTCTGAAATATTCTGCTTCTTTGTCTTGGTACATAACTACCTGTTCTTTGTCTGCATATACCATGCCCAATTCTTCCATTGCAATTCTCTTAATTTCTTCTAAATCAACAGAATTAGCCGCTCTGCTGTATTCTGCATCATTCTCGATTTTCAAATCAGAAAGCTGACCTTCTAATGCTGCAATGTTTTCTATTCTTCCTGTAATTTCGGAACGTAATTTAATATAATTAAAGCACACCACAAATGTAACCACACAGGCTACAGACAAAAACATAACATATGCAGGATTCATATGTCTTGCTTTTTCCCGGTTTTTACGAATGGTGTTTTTTGGTATTCTATGCTCCGGTGTTCTTGGCTCTAACTCCGGTACCACTTCTAAACGGCGCGCAGTATTACCATATACATATACATTCTGTTTTCTCATATTGCTGTTTTTGCTCCTCACTGCTCTCTTAGCCATATCAATCTCCCCTATTCTCCTCCACGCACAAACACTCTCAATTTGGCACTTTTTGAACGTGAATTTTCTTCTAATTCTTTTTCACTTGGAAGGATTGGTTTTCTGGTAACTACCTTTCCTTTGCTTTTCTTTCCACATACACATACCGGGAACTCCGGAGGACAGATACAAGGATTTTCATTTTTACGAAAATTGCTCTTTACGATTCTGTCTTCTAAAGAATGGAATGTAATGATACTCAAATGACCTCCTTCATTTAACAAGTCAATCATTTCATCTAACGTATTCTCCAAAACTTCCAGTTCTTTGTTTAATTCAATACGGATTGCCTGAAAAGTTCTTTTTGCCGGATGCCCGCCTGTTTTTCTTACCTTAGCGGGAATTGCATTTTTAATAATTTCCGTCAGTTCATTTGTTGTTTCAATTGGTTTTTCTGTTCTTGCCTTTACAATGTGTTTTGCAATATTTTTCGCAAATCTGTCTTCTCCATAATCACGAATAATACGATATAGCTCCATTTCACTATATTCATTCACAATATCTTTTGCCGTAAAGGTTTGTCTTCTGTCCATACGCATATCTAACGGAGCATCTTCCCTGTAGGTAAATCCTCGTTCCACAGTATCTAACTGATAAGAAGATACACCCAAATCAAGAATAATACCATCGACTTTTTCTATTCCAATATCTTTCAGGCATTGTCTCATATTGCAATAGTTGCTCCGTATTATGGTTACTTTATTCTTGTGTTCTTTTAAACGTTCCGTTGCTGCCGCTATTGCCGCATCGTCCTGATCAATTCCAAT
>JBGVOM010000025.1:0-24678 GCA_045126515.1 Lachnospiraceae bacterium | reverse complement strand
CGGGTATCCGTCAAGGAAAAACTTGCCGAGATGAAGCAGAAAATATCCGATCAGAAGATACCGGAGAAACCAAAGATCAAGAGTCAGGAAGCAAGTTTATAAAGTTTTATGGAAAGAGCAGGTAGCAATCTATCTGCTTTTATGATAAGGAGGACATACAATGGCAGACGCTAAAACAGAAAAACAGAAAGTACAGGAAATAACGGAGAAGCTGGAGCAGGGTATCAAGGAGCTTTTTGAAAGCGAGAAGTACAAGACTTATCTGAATACCATGTCAAAATTTCATAATTACAGCTTTAACAATACCATGTTGATTGCAATACAAAAGCCTGACGCTACGTTAGTGGCCGGATTCAAGGCTTGGCAGAAAAATTTTGACAGGCACGTTAAGAAAGGGGAAAAGGGTATTCGTATCCTTGCCCCGGCACCGTACAAGATTAAGGAAGAACAGGAGAAACTTGATCCGGTAACGGGAGAGATTATGCTTGACAAGAACGGAATGCCCATTACGGTGGAAGTAGAGATTAAGATACCCGCCTTTCGTGTGGTTCCGGTCTTTGATGTGTCACAGACGGACGGAAAAGAGTTGCCGGATATAGGGGTAAATGAGCTTTCGGGAAGCGTGGAGGACTATGAGGACTTCATGCAGGCACTTACGGAGGTTTCCCCGGTTCCCATTACCTATGAAGATATAGAAGGGGAGGCAAAGGGATATTTCCATACCACAGACCACCGGATTGCCATACAGGAGGGCATGAGCCAGAGCCAGACCGTAAAGACCGCTATCCATGAGGTGGCACACGCAAAGCTCCATGACCGGGAACGGAATCAGGATATAGATTCGGTCTTAGACAAAGACCGCAATACAAAGGAAGTGGAAGCAGAGAGTGTTGCCTATACGGTGTGCCAGCACTTTGGCATTGATACCTCGGACTATTCCTTTGGGTATATCGCCGGATGGAGCAGTGACCGGGATATGAAAGAACTGAAATCTTCCCTTAATACCATACGAAAGACTGCTTCGGAGCTGATCACAGGCATTGAGGACAGGTTAGCAGAGTTACAGAAGGATAGGGCAGTGGAGCAGGAACAGAATAAGGAGAGTATTCTTCTGATACAGAATGATGATCTGACAAAATACAGCCTTGTGAGTGTCGTGGGAATGGACAGACAGGAACTTATGGACGTTCTTTCAGCCATGAGTGAGGACGATAAGCTGAGTATTCAAGCATATCTGGAGAGTAAAGGGGCATGGACAACCGAGATCGCCAATGAAGATACAAAAGAATTTGGAGAATACCACCTTGATGTCCGTTACAATACCGACACAGAGGAGCTTGTGGATATGAAAGAACGAAAGGAAATCTATGATAAGTCTATGGAGCCGATTGCCGCCGGAGATGTAGTGGTAAAATTCTCCGGTTCGATGGGAAGTGAATGGGAGATTTCCAAAATCACAAATATGTCCCCGGACGAAGTTAAAAAGCTGCTTTATGATATGGCTCTGCTTAATGAGAATGAGTGGGACGGAGATTATAATGCGTATCTGAAAGAACATGGGGCAGAAATGACTTTGATTAGTTCCAGTGCCGGACTGAATGAACACGCACCGCAGTTTTTTGATTTTGCATACGATGCAGATACAGGCGTGAGTGCATCAACGGAATTATCTGCCATACAGCAGGCAGAGAACCTTATCAACCGCATGGAGCATGGGGCAACAGTCTTTACGGATGATGAGAGAGATCTGATTGTGAATTACAATTACAAGCTCGATGACATGGAAAAGACAAGAGAATTGGCGGAGAAACTTGCATACATGATAGAAAATCAGCCTGTCAATGAAGCGCTTACTGTCATAGATGCACAGGCGGAGATTGATGCACTTCCGGATGGCAGGATAGGTCTTTCTGAGATGCATGAGTATGGTTATTCCTGGAATGAAATGCTGCCTTTGACAAAGGATAAGGCAACGGAGCTTTTCGGGGAAGATGTGGCTGTGTATCAGCTCCATGAGGACGGTTCCGAAATGCTCATTGAAGATTTGGAAGAATTAAAGGAGCATGAGGGCATTTTCGGAGTGGAAAAGGACGATTGGAGTGCCTATCTGGAACACCAGAGTATGAAACAGGAGTTAGAGGAAAGTCCTGCAAACAGGGAAACACAGCTTCTATTTGGCAGCGAGGACAGATTTGGTATTTATCAGCTCAAAGATACAGAGGAAGCAAGAGACATTCACTTTATGGGAATGGACTATCTTGAAAGCAGGGGAATTGCGGTCACAAAGAAGAATTATAACCTGATCTATACCGCACCATTAGAGGAAGGCACAAGCCTTGAAGATATTTACACCCGCTTTAATATAGATCGCCCCGCAGACTTCCGGGGACATTCCCTTTCTGTCAGTGATGTGGTGGTGCTTCATCAGAACGGAGAAAACACAAGCCATTATGTGGATTCCTTTGGTTACAGGGAAGTGCCGGAGTTTACAAAGGAGCTTATGGCAGAGCATACACAAGAACAGACTTCGGTCATTGATGAAACGACGGAGATCCTTTCGGAGATAGCAAAGGAACACGCAGATGATGAACCGGACAGGGAAAATGAAGTGTTCCTCGTCAATTACAACGAATGGCGTGAGGTCAGTACGCTTGACTTGGAACAGAATTATTTTGCTATTGATGATCCGTATGCGGATGGGGATTTCAGACTTTTGCATTTGCAGAACCAGATCAAGGACATCACACCTGCAGGAGTGCATTTCGATACCTATGAGGAAGCTGCGGCTGCCCTTTATGAAGCAGAGCGGGAAATGGCGAATATGCCTTTCAATAAAGAAAATAACATCGGTTCCTACATGGTAAACGGAAGGGCACAGCTTGAGCGTATCATGGAAGCAAGACAGCTTCAGAAGCACATGGATATTGAAAATGACAAGGTATCCTATTACGTCATTGCCGATTTAAGCACATGGGCAGAGAACAGCTCGGAAAGGAGCAAGCTGGAGCGTTTTGACAGCATTTCTAGAGCAATGGAAGCATTTCAGGCTTATCGTGGCAAGGATGCACAGTACAGCGATGACAAGGCAAGGACAACCTTTGGTGTCAGTGTACATGGCATTGAATTTGATGTGATCCATGTAAGGAATAACGAAAATGTCCTGTCTCTTGATTTTACCCATAGCAGTGAAGCAAAGGAAAGTAAGCACTTCATGGACGATTTGCAGACGTTGAGTGACAGTATCGGTATCGACAAGGTAAGAGTACACCGGGATATGACACCGGAGGAAGTGAAAGACTTTGTGAAGCAGCGTTTTGAACATCAGTTGAAACAGGGCGGTCTTGATGATATTTCCCTTTATATGAGCCGGTTCGATACGCTCTATGAACAGGGCAAGATGGAAAAGTTAATGCCTACTGCCAACCAGAAGCACATCGAGGAAAATGTACCGATTACGGAGTGGGACAATCCGTATTTTGAGGTAAAGGAGCCGGATCAGATGGCATTTTCCATAAAAGATAAATATGTCAGCATACAGACCTGTACGGAGGGCTATGATTATTCCGTTTTTGATGCGGATTACAGGCTGATTGACGGTGGCGTGTATGACAATCCTGATATTTCCATTTATGCGGCATTAAAGGATGTGTTGGAGGACTTTGGACTGTCAGAACAGGATAAGCGTATTCCGGTGGACTATGAGGAACTTATGGAGAAAACAGAAGCGGTGGAGCGTGAACAGTTAAATGAGCGTATCCGGGCGGAAGTACCGGAAGCAGACAGTGTTGTTGCTGATTTCAAGGCAAAGACAGAGGAATTATTTAACGGGATCAACGGACAGACACAGGACGATATAGAGCAGACGGTATGGGCATATCTGCAATCCAAGATTGACGAGTATGAGATAGATGTTGAGCTTGTGGATGTGGTAGTGTCCGGAAGCAGATGCAGAGGACTGGAGAAAGCAGGCTCCGATCTGGATGTGGTTGTGGAGTATAAGGGCAGGGAGCATGAAGATACTCTGTTCAATGCCTTTAATGAGGACGGTCTTATGATCGGCGGCATAAAGGTTGACATCAATCCTATCACAGAGGGCAAGACCGGAACACTTGCAACTTATCTTCCAGGAGTGGAAAGCTATCTTGCAGAGAAACGGGCAATGCAGAAAGCGTCTGCGGTGGAAGCCACATCGGAGAAAACCGTTACCTTAACAGTTGCAGAGTGCGGCGAATTTCACAGTCTGGGAGAGTTCCATGAGAATATCGCAAGTGTGGAGGAAGCAATCGCTGTGTGGAAAAGCATACCGCCGGAGCGCATGAATGGGATTCCGAGTATCGGCATTAACATACACACTGAGGGAACCGAGCACTATGAGGACGTGGAAATGGATATTCTCTCCGGCAAGGTCATTGATCTGGAGGTCTTGGATTATGTACCGGACATAACAGACGATCCGAAAGCAATCGAGGTCATAGCGGAGCTGATTGACAAGTTACCGGACATTGAGGTGCGTGGTTCACTGGAGAAGTGGCAGGCGGCTATCCTTGCTACGGAGATAGACCAGTTTTCCTATGATTATGACACCTATCAGTATCAGGATACGGTTGAGGACAGGGAAGCACAGGTTGCCAACATCACTGAGGACATCAGAAACGGAAATATCGGGTATCTGAATGACTTTCTCAATGCGGTCATTTCTGAAGGCGTCAGAGAGGGCATTACGGACATTTTCGGACAGGGTGTGGAGATTGATGACAGCGAAGCGGTTCAGACTGCGAGAAGGGCAAAGGAGCTGCTTGACAAGCTGGCAGAATACAAGCCGCTTGCAAAGATTGAGGAGCTTGAAGAACAGAATTACAACATGATTGATAATGTCTTAAACAACGGAGCCGAGAAAAAGGAACAGGAGCAGACAAAAGGAAGAATTTCCATAAAGGAGAAGCTGGCAGAGAAAAAGGCAGTCATAGAGCAGAGGGACAAGGCGGAACGTACTTCACCGGAAAAGGAAACCGAGAAAAAATCACAGAGGGAGATGTAAGAAGATGAGTAAATTCACAGTAGAAGAAATCAATTTCATGTGTGTGTTTGAAACACAGAACAGGACGGATATGATTGGGCAGATCAGACAGGTAATGCCGCACATAAAGGACAGCGACATGGAGGAGCTTGGAGAGCAGGTGCTAGGTAAGCTCCAGAACATGACAGATGAAGAATTTGCAGAAATTTCTCTGGAAGCGGCAGAATGAATGTGAGTCGGTACTAGCAAAATTCGACTCCACATGTTATAATGTTTTTCAGTCAGATTAGAGCAGTAGGGATAGTCTTGCGGTTGTCCTTTCTGGAAACAGAAAGGAGGTCGGTATGAATACTTTAGAAGTGCTTACACTTTTACTGGTTGTATTTGCAGCCTTGACATACATAGACAATAAACGTAACCGCAAATAAACGGAAAGGCTATCCTCTACGCCAATAGGGGATAGCCTGTAATCCGTTAATAAACTTAACGCTTTATAAGTTTCCGATTGTGCAACCGTTGGACACTCCAATATCCTTCGGTTTTCTAATCTGATTATAAACCAGCCTTGCAGATTTTGCAAGAGGTTTAGGATAGGGGTGCCTAGCGCACCTCTATTTTTTTGCCCATTTATAGGTTCGGAGTATCTTTTTTCTCCTGTTGATCCTGTGCAGGATCGGGCTGTGTCCGTCCGAGATACTGATTGAGATTTTCCTGTTTCCGTTTCAGCTCACGCACTTCCTTTTCGCAATCCTTATAGGTGGAAGTCAGCTCGCTTTTCAGCTTCATCAGTTCCTGATATTCTGCTTTTAGCTTATCGACATTCAAGCCCTTTAAGTTTACGCCCGCCTGTTCCAGCATACGTCTTGCGCCGCCATAAAGAATGATTTGGCTTTCGTATCTGCGGAAATATGCATCTGGGTTCTTGGCTTTTTTGTAGCCGATATGGTAGGAGCGGTTGTCTTTGTACTGCTGTGTATATTTGATGATTTCCGCAAGGTCTTTGATGCGGTGTTCCAGTTCTACCACGCTCTGTTTTGCAGACTTTCCGGCTTCGGTTTTCACCGCAATTTTGTGTTCCAGTTCTGACAGGGAACCGACTTCATTATAGCTTTGTGCGGCAATCTTTAAATTCTCGATGGCAGCCCACCTTTGCAGTCCCGGACGGTTCTGAAATTTCTCGTCCGAGGTGTCAATGAGCCTGCGGGCAGAGTAGTCCCTTTTGGGGATCACTGCCTTTCGCTCTCGTTTCCTTTCGATGCGTTCCTTGATACGTTCTTTTGTGTATTCCTTACCCAAAGACCTTGTACTGCCACGCACAAAACGCTCTTTATCCAGAGGGCGGAATGAGATGTATTTGGCAGCTCCTTCTTCAAAAGTTTCCCCCTTGATTTCATACCCTTTGGCTCTCATCAGAAGCAGAAATTCTTCGTAAGTGGAAGCCGACTTGATGCAGAAATTGATGTCCTTTCTGATCTGCGTTTTCCATGCAGAACCGTTCTGGTTAGACTGCCATTCTTTGTATTTTTTGCCACGCTGCGCCCCCGGAATGATTACGGAAAGATTGTGTTCCTTGCACAGTTCATCACTCAGTTTCCGGATGTGGTAATAGGACTGTTTGCAGTCGTGATATTTGTTATGTTCGATGTTATCAGAGGCGCAAAAAATGATGTGATTATGGACGTGTCCTTTATCAATATGGGTGGTAACAACATACGAATATTTTCCCTCTAAAAGTTTATCTGCAAGCTCCTTTCCAATGCGGTGTGCTTCTTCAAAACCAACCTCTCCCGGAGCAAAAGCCTGTATCAGATGATAGGCTTTGTTGGGACTGTTTTCCCGGCAGTGGTCGAGAGTATATTTGAAATCATAAGCTGCGGTTTCCGGAGAACAGGCATAAGAGGAAACAAACATTTTTTCATCGGTCTTTTCGGGGTTGCAGATGTAGTCTATCGCTTTATCAACGGTTGCTTTGATAGCATGGATTTTTGTGTACGCCATACCTCATTCATCAACTCCTTTACTTCGTCAATATCTTCCTGATAAATGTTTCCGGTGCTGTTTACCCGCTTGGCGATCTGGTTCAGATTTGAGCTGATACGTCCAAGCTCCGTATTATAATTTCTTAAATAACTGTAATCCACGTCATAGACATAGCCATACAAAATGAGCTTGCGTAAGAAAGCGGACTTGCTTTTCATGCCGGATACTCTGAACTTCTCGTCCAGGATATACTGCTCGTCATCATCGAGATAAAATTGCACCGGATTGGTGCGTTTTCTGTTTGCCATTTCTTTAACTCCTTCCTATTTTGGGTACAAAAAAACTGCTGTAAAATGTTTGATGTTTTACAACAGTTTGTTTCAAAGTGTATTCGATTTTTGGATAAAATTATCCAAGAAAAATTGTAGCAAAATTGCAGAAGAAGGTCAATGATTTTGCTGTGAAAAGTGGCTCAAAAAATATAAGAGGGTTAGGGATACTTCCCTATGGAAATTTACGGGATATGCTGGTGGCATAAAAATAAATTTCAGCCCATGTGTCATGACAGGGGCAGTGCTTGCTAAGTGTGTTTTCGACACTCCCAAAGGGTGTGTCGGTATTTTCATATATTTAATGTAAACGTGAAAAACGGTCGTGGGTGCTCTTTTTGAATGACAAAAACAGGATACAGTATAATGACCAGTGCAAGAAGTGTGTGCATGACTGTAAGCAGAGCTTCCGGTGCAGGATAGTGTGGTGTGGGAAGTATTACTCTAAGCGGAGGAAAAGGTAAAAATTTGATACGTTTGTTTTGAAATTATTCGAATGGTGTTACTCTTACAAGTGTATTTTAGATGTATCTTGTCATTTCGTGCAATGTATGGATAGAATTGCATATAGTAGAATGCTATAATTCGAGTAAATGGGAATACTTAAACCTGCTGACTTTTTGTGGAATATACTTCGGGTAGAGTTTAAAAAAGCACATTTTGTGCAACTCTACCGTTGGTAGGTGTTCCTCGTATGCGGATTTAATATAATATATCGCAGGAAGGAGATGTTATAAATGAATCAAGTGAAAATAGGGACATTTATTTCTGAATGTCGTAAAGCAAAAGGATTGACACAAAACCAGTTGGCAGAAAAATTGGGGATCACAGACAAGGCTGTTTCAAAATGGGAAACAGGCAGATCTATGCCGGATTTGTCTTTGTTCACTCCGTTATGCAATTTATTGGAAATTACATTAAATGAATTATTGGCAGGTGAACATATTCCAGAGGAAGAATTAAGAGAAAAAACGGATAAGGTATTGATGGAGGTAATTACAAACTGGCTGGGACATGATAAATGGGAATTAAAAGAAAAAAATGTAACAGCCAAAAATGTGTTGAATGTACAAAATATTTCAAAAAGATATGAAACAGAAGATAATGTAACATTAGCTGTAGATAATGTTAGTTTTCAAGTTCCGCATGGTAGTTTTATAGGCATTATGGGTGCATCTGGATCTGGAAAAACAACCTTACTTAATTTGATAGCAACGATTGATAAGCCAACCAGCGGAAACATTGAAATAAATGGACAAAGCATTATGAATATAGCTGAAAACGATATGGCGAAGTTTCGCCGAGAACATTTGGGATTTGTTTTTCAAGACTACAATTTACTTGAAACATTGACAATTTATGAAAACATAGCGCTAGCTTTGACAATAAAGGAAATCCCAAAAGAAAAGATTAGACAAATCATTCTTAATTTGTCAAAGAAGCTTGACATATTATCCATACTGAATAAATTTCCTTATGAGGTATCAGGTGGTCAGCGGCAACGTTGTGCTTGCGCACGAGCAGTCGCAGTAAATCCTGACATTATCCTTGCTGATGAGCCAACAGGTGCTTTGGACTCTCATTCTGCCAAGCAGTTATTAGATACTTTTACTATGCTTCGTAATGAATATGGGGCAACGATTTTAATGGTTACACATGATGTGTTATCAGCAAGCTATTGTGACAGAATACTATTTATGCAGGATGGTAAGATTAGAGCAGTCCTTAATCGGGAGCAGGAAAGTAAACAATCTTTTTTTACAAGCATTTTAGAAAAAATGGCATGGATTGCGGGGGATAACAACTATGTATCTTAAATTGTCACTTCGTAACGCAAAGCGTTCGATCGTTGATTATCTTTTATATATTGTAACAATGGTAATACTATTATCAATTATGGAAGTATCTAACTGTATTGCTATTATGGGAAAAATAAAAGCAGGTTTCAAAACAGCAGCATTGCCGATTTTGATAACAATAATATTGGTAATATTGGTTGGATATATTGATGCTTTTATGTTGAAACAACGTGCAAAAGAATTTGCAAATTACATATTGCTGGGAATGGAAAAAAGAAAATTGTCATATATGTTTTTATGTGAATTTTTTTTAATAGGAATTATTTGCTTTTTAACAGGGATGATCGTTGGTTTTGGGATTTATTCTGTTCTTTGTGAAATCGTATTGCATAAAGAAAATGATATAAGCATATCGCTTTTCGGAATAAGCTTTATACAAACATTCTTTTATTTTAGTTTCGTAGAGGGTGTGTGCGCATTTAGGATAAAACGAAGAATGGACAAGTTGCAAATACGGGAACTGATGTATGAAAAAGAGTGCAATCAAAAAATTAAAAAAAGTGGTTCTTATAAAACATGGGGAATTATGCTCATTGTCAGTTTCATTTGCCTGATGGGGTTTTTATGTGGAATAGTGTTTCTTCCTCCATATATTGCATTTCGAATTATATCTGTTATCGCAATACCATTGCTCTGTTTTATTTTCGCATTTTATAAATGGCTTTTCGAGTATTTATATACAATAAGGCAGGAACAATCCGATTTCTTATACCATAAGAATAGGCTATATATGTTAACACAGATAACATCAAGAATAAAAACAAGTGCAATCATGAATAGTGTGTTTTGTGTGTGCTTAATGTTTTCTTCAATGGCTTTCTTTACCGGAATTATTATGCTTCAATCGGACATTGAAATTTTTGATATTGATACTAGAAAATGGATGGGTTTTTTACAAATCTGTATTTGTATTATTTTTATTGTTATATATTTTTCAATCTTATCATTACAGCAAATTGTAGAGCTAAAACAGGAATCAAAAAGTATTAGGATACTAAATTATATTGGAAAAAGTGGTAAACAGGTAAAGGATTTAGTAAAGAGGCAAATTGCATTCAAATTGTTTATGCCGATGGGTGTAGCTTTTTTTATCATGTTATTTAGTATACCACTTTTGAATCTGAAAATGAATTTTCTATTACCTATTGCAATGCATAATATTCTTTTGAAATCTGCAGGTTGGTTTACATTATGTTTTCTACTTTTTTATTTTTGCTATTTTGGTATAACATATATCATAAGCAGACAATACATAGAGACATCTATATGCAAATGACCGTTCGTATGTTTGAAATTAAGAAAATGGAGATGATAGCATGGGAAAATGATAATATTGACATTTGAAGACTGCGAGGATGATATGATGAACCGCATATTATCGCTGATAAATACCAGAGAAGGAATCATTCAGATGTCTGGTATGAATGAGCATCTGTTGAATTTCAAAGGTCTTAAAATTGATGAAGTTCAACGGGTAATTATTCGAGAAAATCAGGAGATAGAGCTTACATATACCGAGTTTGAAATCTTGAAGCTTCTTGCAAAGCATCCGGGAATAGTGTTCAGCAAGGATCAGATTTATGATATTGTCTGGAAGGAATCCTATTCTGGTGATTACAACATTGTCATGAGTCATATCCGGAATATTCGGGAAAAGATAGAGGACAATCCTAGCAAGCCTGTTTACATACAAACGGTCTGGGGAGTTGGGTATCGTTTTAACAAAAATTTAAGCAGTGGTCTGTAATGAAGGAATACAGAACACTGCTTATTTTTCGTTTTTAACTCCTAAAAGATATTCACATGATACTTGGAAATATTCAGCAAGGGCAACTACTTCATAATCCGGCACAAATCGTGTCCCTTGTTCTATTCGTAATACGGTCAAATCGCTAAATTCATATCCGGCAAGCTGGAGCTGTTCTGCCAGTGCTTTTTGCGATAGCTGCCTTTCAGTTCGCAATTCCTTTACTCTCTGACCTATCAGATTTTTGGAATTGCTTTCTTTATTCCAGTAAATTTTCATATCATCACCAACTTTCTAAAGATGAAGTGTCACATGATTGATTTTACGGAATAATATTGATAATATACTTCTAAAGATGAAGTGAACGAAAATAATGTTGTTACAAATAATTTGGGGATTGATAATACTGCCTGTAAAATGCAATACTTATTTAGAGAAAGGTGGACACAAAATGAATGAAGTATTTGAAAAGCTATCTGAAGTTTTTGAGGAGCTTCGCAGCGAAGCAGGCGAACGGGAGTATTCCATACAGACAGAGGAAGCAAAGAAGGCGGATAAGGAACTGAAAAAAGAAAACCGGGAATATGAAAAATTCTTATCTGACCTTTCTACAGAGCAGAGAAATTTTTTAGAAAACTATATGGATATTGTAGACCATGCACACTTTCAGGAGCAACAGAGAGCCTATTATCAAGGGATCGTAGATACAGTACAGATACTTGCCGGACTTGGAATTGTTAAAGAGAGTGTTAAGGTAAAAGAGTTATTGAATACAATAATGAAATAAGTAAGCAGGGTGGAGCGTCCGATCATGGAACTTCCACCCTGTTTTTCTCCAGAATAATTCAGAAACAATCAAGTTAAAATCAAAATCTTTCTGCTATTCTAAGTTGTGGGTTTGTTATATGTCCGAAGATAGGCTTCCACAATGGCAAGAATCGTTGTTATCTGTTCTTCCGTACATTGTGAGAGATAGACCAGCAGCCTTTGATAATCCAAATTGTCAGTTGGAGCTGCCGGATAAAAGAAAGGATCAGCGGAGATATGTAATGCACGAATCAGTTGCCCCAATTTTTCAAGGCTTGGAATATTGCCATGATTTTCAATTTCCTTGATATACCTTGAGGAAACACCGGACATTTCTGATAACTCATCGTATGTCAGCTTTTGATCCAGTCTAGCCTTTTTAAGACGAAAACCCATGTCTTTATCAATTTTCTTAGCTTTAGCCATATATGCACCTCCATGTATAGTGTATAGTGCACGTTTTGGTTTGGAAATGCACTAATAATTCACTTTGATAAAGGGGTATAATGCACTAATGGAATGTAGGAACTTTGGATATTGCATATAAAAAAACGCAGTATTCAAAGGTTTTTTCACGTTGTTTTGTCCTTTGAATATGTTTGGGAGAGTTATGTGTTCTGAACAGTTTAGAGGATATTTTTATGTTATCAGGAACCTGTCCGGCATTTTGCGTGGAAAGGTAATTTTATAGGTCGCATCTTCGTAGATGTGGCAAAGTATATCATGGAAAGTGCATTATACGCACTTGTACTGTGTGGTAAAAATTTAATATCGGATATAGGAAACGTCCTGTGGGTATGTACCTGCAAGGGCGTTTTTTATATACATAAAATTTTTTTCAAAAAGTTGTCGATTTTTCGACGCTGTTCATATTTCCATTCGTGCTACGGAGTGAAAGGGAGATATTTCACTCTGTTCCAAATGGGTGCGGAAGGAGGTGAACTCTTATGGAGCAATCTTCTTCCGAAAAGCAGTTAAGAATAAGGAAACAGTTTGACAGCTTTTGTAAAACCCTGTTAAAGAATGAAATGATTGACTATGAACGGGCAAGAAGCTATCGGCAAAAGCATGAAGTTTCTTTCTCGGAACTAACGCAGGAGGAGTTGAGTCGGTTGAATACTGAGGATGATTACATAGCAGAATCAGAGGTATTTCGTGTCCTTGATTATGATGTTGAGGTAAAGGACGAGCTGATTAGTGAAGCATTGAAGTATCTGCCGGAAAAGAAGCGGAATGTTATTTTGCTGTCTTTTTTTCTGGATATGACAGATACGGAGATCGCAAAGCACATGAATCTTGTCAGAAGTACCATTCATCATCACCGGGTAAGCTCACTCCAGGCATTAAAAAAGATTATGGAGGGAATCAGGAATGGAGAAATCAAGTAAATGTTCAAAGTTGCTGCCTTACCATATCATTGCGGCAGCAGCTTCCGGCGATGTGGAAGCAATCAATGAGGTTTTGAAACATTACGAGGGGTATATTGCAGCTCTGTCTACAAGAATGCTCTATGATGAGTGCGGGAATCCGCATTACTGTGTTGATGAAACTTTACGTCGCAGATTAGAAACAAAGCTGATAACGAAAATATTGGCTTTTGAAGTTGCATAGCAGGCGGTCAGCGGTGTCCCTTTCCATTCGCTGATCGGTGCGTATGCACCCTGTACCTTGACAACTGAATATTGATTGCATACAGGACGTGAGGATATGCGGAGCCACTAGGCAGGTTCGCCATGAGATACCTGCTCTTTTTGAGTGAACGTGAGGGAATGTTGAAACACTACATTGAAGCAAAGGTATGGAGCGAGAAGAATTTGGCAAAATGTGTAGCAGTTACACAGGGCGATGAAGCATAGCTGTGATAATGATACTTCCGGAGAGATCCGGTCAATTTGAATGACGGTGCAAGACCGATGTGGGCAGAGTAATGACCTGCCACCTGTAATGCAGTTTTTATCTGCTTATAAATATGTAGAAGCACATTCTATTTGTTTATAAGCAGATAAAACTGTGTGCTTAAATTAAGGAGGGCTTATTGATGCAAAGAATACCAAAGGCAATTAACAAGAAAAGATTAGTCAGATATAAGGAAGGAGCAGAAATGTATAGCATGGGAATGAATAAGTTTCAGACTCTTGCGAAAGACGCAGGTGCTATTTTGAAGATAGACAGAATGGTGCTGGTTGACCTTGATGTGTTTGACCAATATCTGGAGTCATTTCGTGTGAAATAGGTAGTTGGAGTTTTGAGAAAGATTTTTCGTATAACCAAAAATGTGTTGACTTTTGGTTTAACTGAAAGTATAATGAATATGAAATGGATGGAGGTGTATGCTGTGGCGAGAACAGGTAGACCAAAGTCGGAAAATCCTAAAAAGACTTTAATAGGATTGAAACTGACAGAGGAAGAAGCCGCAAAACTTAGAGAATATGCGTCCAAACATGACATGACCATAACGCAGGTGCTACAAAAAGGTATTGATTTGCAATATGCAATGGAAAAACCTTTGAGTAGTTAGTACGAAATCTCTTTCCTTGAGAAAGGAGACGAGATGGCGAAATCAAGAAAGGATAACAAAGGAAGGGTTTTAAGAAAAGGCGAAACACAGCGTAGCTGTGATGGTAAGTATGTTTATACATACACTGATCCGGAGGGAAAACGCCGGAGCATTTATTCTAAGGACATCATGGAGTTGCGGCAGAGGGAAGAAAAGTTGATTAAAGATCAACTGGACGGATTGGATTCGTATGCGGCGGGTAATTCGACAGTCAACTTTGTTTTTGACAGATATATTTCTACGAAGTCAGAACTTAGAGGAACGACTATGAGAAATTACAAGTATATGTATGACCGCTTTATCAGAGATGGATTTGGAAAGAAGAAAATCGCTTCTGTGAAGTATTCAGATGTGTTGCAGTTTTACCAGCACTTACTGAAGGAAAAGGAAATGCAGATAAATACGCTGGAAACAATTCATACAGTCCTGCACCCGACATTTCAGCTTGCAGTGCGTGATAACATTATTCGAGTTAATCCGAGCGATGGAGTTATGGCACAGATCAAGAAGCAGCCGGGCAAAAATCATGGTGTAAGACACGCTTTGACGGTAGAACAGCAGAGAGCTTTTATCAACTATGTAGAAAACAGTCTTACATTTTACCATTGGGCACCGTTTTTTAAGTTCCTGTTGGGAACAGGGTGTCGAATTGGAGAAGCAATTGGAATCAGGTGGGAAGATGTGGACTTTGATAAGCGAATGATCAATATCAATCACAGCTTAGTCTATTACAGCAGAGAATATAAAGACCACCCTATGTGTTCGTTTGCGGTATCCCTTCCAAAGACAGAAGCAGGTATACGCATTATTCCGATGATGGATACTGTTTATGATGCGCTCCAGACGGAGTGGGAAGATCAAAAGGAGAATGGGTTTAACGAAACCGAGATAGATGGAATGAAAGGATTTATTTTCATGAATCGTTTTGGGAATGTCCATAATCCGCAAGCAGTCAATCGGGCAATCAAGCGTATATATGAAGCGTACAATGCAGAAGAAGTGGTGAAGGCTTCCAAAGAACATCGTGAGCCTGTGATAATACCACATTTCTCATGTCATCATTTGCGACATACCTTTTGCTCTAGGTTTTGCGAGAATGAAACAAACTTAAAGGTAATTCAGTCCATTATGGGACACGCAAACATCGAAACGACGATGGATATTTATGCGGAAGTTACCGATACCAAAAAGCAAGAAGCAATTCAAAATTTAGCACACAAGTTAGATGTATTTTAGGAAAGAGTCCTACTGGGACTGACTGAGTACTACAAAATGTGTGCCATACGACAAAAGTACGACAAATTTTAGTGGCGTAATCAACAAAGAAGCGTTATTATAACGATGTTGATGAGCCGAAAAGGGCTTTATTAAAGGAAAAAGCGTCAATGTAAATTAAATTGATGTGAAATCCCAACGATGAAGTCATTAGACAAGTAAAAACCGCATAAAATCAAGGGTTTCGGGGTATGCAGTAGGTGCTTACTACAACGCTTACTACAACAAATTCGTAAGTTGATATGAAGAATTATAAGCTCAACTGACGGATTGCTTTGAACAACTACAGATAGAAAAACATGTAAAATGAGGACTTTTCTTCAGAAATTAATCTGAGGAAAGGTCCTTTTTTCGTGTTTGGATATTTGATTCGTATAAATTTTTTATATACGAATTTCTGCGATGTGGCATACGAAAAGCATACGAATTTGAAGGAAAGGAGATTGAGACAAATGATTCACACAGCGTTAAGTGCAACTCATATGGTTGATATTTCACTGAGAGACCCTGGAGGTGGAGAGATGATCAAAGTGAGATTGCAGGGAACCAAAGAAGATATGGAATGGTTAGAAAAACAATTATCAGAATGTCCAGAGGTCAAGATTACAGAATCATCTGAGACGTTCAGTAATAAAGGAACAAGTAAGTATTACAGAAAATATTTAGAAATCAACAGAAAAAACGAAGAATAGAAAAGGAGATTAGACCATATGAGTAAAGTTATTATTTGTGCAAATCAGAAAGGTGGGGTTGCCAAGACCACCACAACAGTAAATCTTGGCATTGGACTCGCAAGAGAAGGTAAAAAGGTATTAGTGATTGATAACGATCCGCAGGGATCACTTACAGAAGCGTTAGGATATCAGGAACCAGATAGCTTGGAAATCACGCTGGCTCAGATAATGGATTGGGTATTGAATGAGGAATCATTTGATATCAACGCAGGTATTCTTCATCATGAGGAAGGAATTGATTTGATGCCAGCAAATATTGAGTTATCCGGTGTGGAAACATCTTTAGTTGGAATCATGAGTAGTGAGACGGTTCTTAAGGAGTACATTGACATGCTTGGTAATCGTTATGATTACATTATTATTGATTGTTCTCCAAACTTAGGACAACTTACATTGAATGCTTTGGTGGCTGCAGATGAGATTATTGTACCGGTACAGGCTGCATATCTTCCAATTAAGGGTTTGGAACAGTTGCTTAAAACAATCAGTAGGGTTAAGAGAAAAATGAATCCTAAGCTTCATATTATGGGTATATTGCTTACGATGGTTGATTACAGAACCAATTATGCAAATGAGATTACAGAGGTCTTATATCAGGTATATGGAAGTGAAATCCATATCTTTGAAAATGTAATCCCTATGTCAGTAAGAGCGGCAGAAACACCTGCAGAGGGAATCAGTATTTATAAGCATGATCCTAAAGGAAAGGTTGCAGATGCATACGAAGCATTAACAAAGGAGGTCATCAGCCATGAGTAAGAGAAATCTTGGAGAAAGAATTAAATTACAATCATACGGAGATATGTTTGGAGAAGATACAGAAACAGAGGTTGTTGTTTCAGAACAGATAAAGGATGTGGCTCTTTCAGAGCTGCATACCTTTAAGAATCATCCTTTTAAAGTAAGTGATGATGCAAAAATGGAAGAAATGGTCGAGAGTGTAAAGCAGTATGGAATTTTGGTTCCTGCAATCGCAAGGGAACGTGCAGAGGGTGGCTATGAATTGATTTCCGGGCATCGTAGACACCATGCAGCAACACTAGCAGGGCTTGAAACAATGCCTGTAATGATAAAGGATTGTAGTGATGATGAAGCGACCGTAATCATGGTGGATGCTAATATTCAGAGAGAAGATATATCTATCAGCGAAAAGGCAAAGGCATATCGCATGAAATATGATGCTATGAAACATCAGGGCATTGCTGGTGGAACTACTCTTGATGAAATGAGTGAGGCTGCTGGAGAAAGCAGTAAGACGATTCAGAGACTTATCTGTTTATCGAATCTTTCAGATGAATATTTAGAGCTTATTGATAATAAGAAGCTTGGAATTGCTCAGGGACTTGATTTGTCATATATCCCAGAAGAGCATAGGGAGATTGTTCTAAAGGTAATGAAAGATACCGGAATTGTTGTAAATATGGAACAGTCTGCAAGAATCAAGAATGCATCCAAGGAAGGTCTTTTTAACGAGCAGTGGCTTAGGGAAATCCTTAATTATAAGAAGCCTGCAATTAGAAAAGTGGTATTTAATCAGAGTCGTTTGGATTCATACTTTGAGCCAAATATGACCAATGAAGATATAGAGGGAATTATTGTTAAGTTGCTTGATGAATGGAAGGCGAAAGGGGGTCGAGATTAGTGGAAAAATTAGAACTGGACTATTATTACGGAAAGGAAGCTGAACAGTTTACATTTTACAGATTGCCAAAGGCGCTTATCACAGATGAGCGCTTTAAGGGCATCTCTAACAATGCGAAACTCCTTTATGGACTAATGCTCGATCGCATGTCTTTGTCCAAAAGAAGAGGCTGGCTTGACGATGATAACAAGGTTTATATCAAGTATTCCTTAAATAATATAGAGGAAGATTTGAATGTGAGCAGAAAGACTGCAGGGGCAATATTAAAGGAACTGGAAGGCATCGGACTTATTGATATGATTCAGCAGACTGGTGTTGCCAATGTGATTTATGTTAAGAATTTTGTTTCGGAAAGACGTGAAAACACTGATGATACAAGGGTTGTAGAGGACGAGTGTAAAAAGGGAGCTAGTGTAAAAAAGGAACCTGTGGAAAAAATGCACCAGTGTAATAATTCCACTAGTGTAAATTTTGCACCAGTGGAAAATGGTAACCAGTGTAAAAACGCTACTTGTGAAAGCATTGAACCGGTAGAAAATTTGCACCAGTGTAATTTTGATACCGAAACCAGGGAAATATTTACGCAGGTACCAGGGGAAAATCTACACCCGATTAATAATAATCCAAATAATGAAATGAGTTATAATAATCATATCAGTCTATCTTATCAGCAGGTGGATCCGATGGATGAAGCGACTGCATATATGGAGCTTATCAGAGAAAATATTGATTATGACATTATGATGTCTGACAGAAAATGGAGAGATTCTGAAATGTATGATGAACTTTATCAGATTATTTGTGATGTGGTATGTGTTCCTCGTAAGACTATCAGAATTGGCGGAGAAGAATATCCTTATAACCTTGTAAAGAGTAAGTTTTTAAAGCTTAATTCGAGTCATCTGCAGTATGTGATTGGTTGTATGCAAAATAACACAACCAAGGTTGCTAATATCAAGGCTTATTTGATTACAGCTCTTTATAATGCACCGAATACCATTAGTCATTACTACAATGCAGAGGTCAATCATGATCTCTATGGCGTTGATTAATGCTTTTGGTCAAGTTGACTAGAAGTATCTGCGGATAACTTAATAGAAATCGAAAATTAAGTCGATAATAATACTGAGTATGTATGAGAAGGGATGAAGCCTATGGCAAAATATGTTGTAACAGATAGTTATAAACCATCATATGAAAAGAATTATAAATTACCGTTGATTAATATAGTTCCTGCGGTGGTATGGAGCATTCCGATTCATCAAAAGCTATTTCCTGATGTAAGCTGGTGTATGACTTTTGGCTTATGCCTGGCATTTGTGGTTGTGTATGTTGCAGTAAGCTATATCCCATGGGCGGTAATAGTTCCTGCAGTTGCATCAGTAATAATCTTTTCTGGATTGTTTTGGGTATTTGCTGATTATATTGGAAATCAAGTGGCGCGTATAATTGTAAAGGTAATTATAGTGGTAATCTTCGGGTTGTTAGAAATAGGAATATTTGCAAATGCAACAGTGCCTTGGTTGGAAGGAAGGGAAGCTAATAAACCTAGGATTAGGGTTGAAAAATAAGTTTAAAGGAACATGGTAGGCTGGTAATTACGCTTGTTATGTTCCTCTTTTTTTGATTGACTTTATTCCGATAAAAGAATATAATTATAATTGTATTATTGTCTTTTATTTTTAGAGAAAGTGAAGATAAATATGGAGTATTTAACAACTGTAGAATTATCAGAAAAATGGGGAATTTCATCAAGAAGAATAGGTGTGTTATGTGCAGAAGGAAGGATTGAGGGCGTTATAAAAAAAGGGAAGACATGGCTTATTCCTGGCGATGCAAAGAAACCAAATGATGCAAGAATAAGAAGCGGAAAATATGTGAAAGAGAAGACTGGAGAAAAAATATGCCTACATTAAATTGGATTGGAAAAGAGAAAGTAATAAACCATCATAATGATGTTCCGTATAGAGTATTGGATAAGAAGTATACATTCAATTCTGAAGGTATGCATATCGATGAAAGTGTTTCAAGTAATAATATGATAATTCATGGGGATAATCTTGAGGCATTAAAGTCCTTACTGCCTAAATATGAAGGAAAAATAAAGTGTATTTATATAGATCCGCCATACAATACTGGGAATGAAGAATGGATATATAATGATAATGTTAATGATCCAAGAATACAAAAATGGCTTGGAGAAGTAGTAGGAAAAGAAGGTGAAGATTTATCTCGTCATGATAAATGGCTGTGTATGATGTATCCACGACTCAAATTACTTCAAAAATTGCTTCATCCAGATGGTGCGATGGCAATAAGTATAGGATTTCATGAAATGCATAATCTTGTGGCTATTTGTAAAGAAATCTTTTCGGCGAGACAAGTTGTTACGGTAACAGTACAGACCTCTGGTGGGAAGCCGTCAGGTGGATTTAATTATTTACATGAGTATATCGTATTTATTGTACCAAATGACTTTAATGCAAATGTTTTAGAGTGGTGCGGGGGAAAACAAAGAACACCATTTGAGGGATTAACATTAAGTACATTTGATAAGACACAAAGACCTAACCAAGTGTATCCGATTTATATAAATAATGAAAATGGTTCGTTTGCGGGAGTGGGAAAATCCTTACAGGATTTAATTGATATAGGGGAATATGTTGGAGAAAAAGGAGATTTTGAATACGATTATTCTATAGCACCGGCTGGAACTACGGCTGTTTGGCCAATTACCTCTAAAGGAAAAGAGTGCGTTTGGAGACAAATTTCTTCCCGCTTACAAAAAGATTGGGAAAAAGGATATATTAAGATTTCAAAGAATAAAAATGAGTCTTCACAAAATGGATATAGTATTCAATATTTACCAAGTGGCGTTATTAAGAAAATCCAAAGTGGAGAATTACAGATTACAGGTCATGAAGAAGGAGTACCTACATTAACCTTTGGAATTAATGAGACTGTTGGGGGACAGGTTCCTACTATTTGGGCAGAAAAAAGCTTTTACACAGTAAATGGTACTAATTTATTAAAAGGTTTATTTCCAGAAAGGCAGAAAGCATTTGATTATCCTAAGTCGATAGATTTAATTATGAGCGTCATATTGGCATTATCTGATGAAGATGATTATATATTGGATTCATTTGCAGGTTCAGGAACTACTGGACATGCAATTTTAAGGATAAACAATGAATATGATTCTAATAGAAAATTTATATTGATAGAAATGGGAGATTATGCAGATGACCTTACGGCTGAACGTATAAAGCGTGTTAGTAAAGATTATGAAGTAGGCAAGGAAAAAATAGATGGAATACAGAGTGATTTTTCATATTATGAATTGGGAAATACACTGTTTGATGAAGAGGGGAATATTAACAAAGAAATAGATTGCAAAACCATAAAAGAATATATTTGGTTTATGGAAACGAGATCTAATATAAATGCAATAAACGTGCAGTCAGATTTTTTGGGAGTTAATAATAATACCGCTTATTATTTTATTTTCGATGATAGTCATACTACTGTTTTGGATATAGCATATTTGTCAACGATAATGGAAAAACAAGATGCATATGTTATTTATGCAGACATATGTTTAATATCAGAACAGGATCTCGCTAAATGGAATATAACATTTAAGAAAATTCCTAGAGATATACAAAAACTTTAAGGAGAGACTAGGCATTATGGAATTAAAAAATTATCAGATTGATGTAATGAATGATTTAAGACATTTCTTAAATGCACTTGTTGAGAAGCAAAGTATCAAAAAAGCATACAATTCTGTATGGGAAACAAAGGGAGTTCCAGTTGGAATGACTGGGATGCCACCATATAATGACGATTTGCCAGGAGTGCCACAGGTTTGTTTTAAAGTTCCAACAGGAGGAGGAAAGACATTCTTGGCAGCGAATTCAATAAAGCCAATCTTTGATTCAATGCCAAATGTTCATCCAAGAGCGGTTGTCTGGTTAGTACCGTCAGATCCAATATTGACTCAGACTTATGCGACGTTAACTAATAAGGAACATGATTACAGAAGAAAAATAGATGTAGATTTTGGGAATAAGGTAGAGGTTTATTCTAAGAGTCAGCTTTTAGTTGGACAAAATTTTAACCCAACATCCGTGAGCGAGAATCTATCCATTTTTGTTCTAAGTTACGATTCTTTTAGAACAAGTAAAAAAGAAGGGCGAAAGGCGTATCAAGAAAATGGAAATCTTACTTCTTTCTCGCAATTTAGAGCGGGAACGGAAAGCTTGTTAGAGGATACCGATGAGACCGCATTAATTCAGGTTATTCGTAAACTTAATCCGGTGGTTATTGTAGATGATGAGCGCGTTATAATAGGGACAAGTTAGAAGAAACCCAGTAAAATCAAGGGGTTGCCACTAATTTAGTCCTTATTTTTATACCAATTTAGCGGTAAAGATAAGGCAGCGCTGTTAAAATCAAAACCGAAATCCGAGATAGTTACACAGAAGTCCACAACCGTTCTGGAAGTGATTCTGTGAGCTTTATCGAGGTACAATTTTATATTGAAACATTTAGTGAGGACTAAATTAGCACTTTGAGATGGAGTATTCTGTCTGGCTGGTTTGGTCCTCTTTTTTATTATCATTGACAGAGAGGAAGGATTGAATGAGCACAGTGTTAATTTGGTTCGTAGTTATAGTTGGAATTGTAGGAATACTGTTGTTTTGGTCATTGGCAAATACAGCAGGATGGGCAGATGACAGAATGGAGGAGATAAAGAACAGAGAAACAAGTTGTGAAGCAGTAATCACTAATCAAAGTAGTATATCGGGAGGGATGGCTATGGCAAATAAAGAAAAGAAGATTGAAGGCAGACTTGGCTACAACAGTGAAAATGGCAGATATGGATTGCTGGTATCAGATTTATGGGAACATATCGGATTCCATTGTGGAGAATGCTTGGAAGTCAAGGTTGATGACAAATGGGTAAAAACTCGGATGGAAATGGATATTGACCGTAACTGGTATCTGGTGGATACCCCTTATACAGGAGATTTAGAGTATGTTAGGGCGAGAATTTAGGAAACGGAGGAAACACAGAATGAACAATAATATTGAGATAATTGGAATTGACCATGGCTGGTCACAGATGAAGACAAGCAACTATTGCTTTAACACATCAATCAAAGAGTTGCCGAATGTTCCGGCATTTACGGATAATGTTCTTCAATATGACAATAGACATTTTGCTGTTGGAGATGAACGACTGGAAGTGCTTGACAGTAAGGTGGAAAATGAGAACTTCTATTTGCTCACTTTAGTGGCAATGGCAAAGGAAATGAAAAGCAGAGGAATAAAGGAAGCAGACATTGCTCTTGCAGTTGGACTTCCGCTGACAAGATTTTCAGCGGAAAGAAAACCATTCATCGAATATCTGTCAAAGAATGAATTTGTAGCATTTACCTTTGAAAATGACTTGTATCGGGCACACATTATGAATGTGTCAGTCTTTCCACAGTGCTATGCGGCAATCGCTGGTATGTTACCATCCTTTGGTAAAAAAGCATTGGTTGTCGATATTGGTTCATGGACGATTGACAGTATGATGATTCTTGACAAGAGACCGGACAGTACAAAATGCGATACCCAGAATGAAGGATTAATCCGCTGTATGAGGTCCATAAACCGACTTGCAGTACAGGTAAAGAATCACAAGATTGATGAAGCTGATATTCAGGAATATATGATTACCGGCAGAACATCATTACCTGATGAGTACAAAGAACTTATGGACCAGGAGATTAACGAATTTGTAAATAAGGTATATCGTTATCAAATTGAGTGTGGTTATAACCTTGATATGATGCCGGTCTATTTTGTAGGCGGTGGGGCAATCGTTATGAAGAACTTTGGAAAGCATCAGCCAAATTTTCATTATGTACTTGATGTAAAGGCAAATGCCAAGGGATTTGAGAAAATGGCGAGGATTGCATTGAATAACGGGAGGTAGTGGATATGGCACGAAAGGATGTCGAACAATTCAATCTTCGGCTTAATCTGAATAACCCGAATCATTTGAAGATATATCGAACCTTCCAAGACCTGAATACTGACATTCATAAGTCGAGAAATAACTTCATTATTGAAGCGTTGCTAAGATATATTAATGGTATTTCAGATGAAGATTTGACCTTTACCGGGGCGAAGAAAAAGCAGGAGGCAGACAGATATGTTACCAAGTCAGAAATTGCTGAACTGGAAACGAGAATAACTGCGAAAGTTATGAAAGAAGTTGCTGAAATGATGGGAAGAGCTGCATTAGGCAATCAGGGAATGATGATAAATCCTATGATGCTGCAGTCCTATATGCAGATGGCACAAACTACTCAGCAGGAAGCACCCAAAGAAAACGAGACAAAAGATGTTTCAGAGGAAGAGGATGCAACATTGCAGGAAATGTCACTAATGTTTGCTCAAGGAGAATTTGGAAAGGAGTAAAGCCTATGGCAGTAATAAGCGGAATCGGAAATGTGTTACTTACCATATTGAAATGGATATTAAAAATTGTATTAGGAATACTCAGACTGGTATTAGAGGTGGCAAAAATCTTTCTGCTTCTGCTTAATCTGGTATTCAGAGTGTTTATGGCATTTGTAGGTGCAGGAACACCATGAAAGGGGGTGTGGCTTATGAAGTTTCGATTTAAGAATTATCTTAATAATCGCAGACTGGTAAAGTATTACTTTGCCATG
>JBGVOM010000024.1:0-4149 GCA_045126515.1 Lachnospiraceae bacterium | reverse complement strand
TGAAGTGAACCCCAAATAGTTCACAGAAAAGAAAAAGGCGCAAACACCTCTTATGGTATAATGGTACCATAGGAGGTGTTTTATTATGGCAAAGAAAGGACAAAAGTTTAAGAGTTATTCAGAAGACATTAAAGCAGAGGTTTTAAGAAAGTATCTTGAAGAATATATGCCTTCGAGTGCATTAGAAGAAGAGTATGGGATACCGCAGAAAACCATACGCAATTGGGCAAGCAAGTTGAAGCAAGGGAAAAACGTTCTCGTAGATCATCGTCAATTCAGCTCCGGTAGACCACCGAAAGACGAAGGAAAAATAGATTACAAGGAACGGTATGAAATACTAAAAAAATACCAAGCCTTCCTCAAGGCACAACGAGAGAAAAAGTAATATTTATCAATATGCACATTGAAGACCATTCTCTCGACAATATGTGTGAGGTATTAAATATTTCGAAGAGAACGTACTACAAGTATCGTGCAGCGGAAGATAAAGATTACTACGACTACCTTTTGATTAAAGAAATATTTGATGAATCAAAAGGTACATACGGTTATCGTAGGATTTGTGAAGGCTTGTTGGTTAAATATGGTGTAATATTTAATCACAAAAAGACGGCAAGAATCATGAAAAAGTATGGTTTAAAGCCAGAGTATATTAAACGTATCCGACCAAACTATTCAGCCAAAAGGCAAGAGGAAAACGTTAAACCGAACTTGCTCAAAAGAAACTTTAATGTTAGTGAACCCAATCGGGTATGGGTTACAGATATTACATATCTGATCTTTGGCAACAAACGAGCTTATCTATCTACTATTCTTGATCTTTATGATAGAAAAATCGTTGCGTATCAGATTTCGAAACGCAACGATTTAAAATTAGTTATTGACACTTTAAATCAAGCTATTGCTAAAACGAAGGACGTATCAAGCCTTATCATTCACAGTGATCAAGGTTTTCAATATACGTCCTTCGAGTACAAAGCCGTATGCGAATCCAATGGGATTCAAATATCAATGAGTCGGAAAGGCACTCCGATCGATGATTCTCCCATCGAGAGCTTCCATAGCATACTGAAAAAAGAAACTTTGTATAACAATTATATCACATCTTTTGAAGAATATCTACTACTTGTTGAAGATTGGTTGATTTTTTACAATACTTCGAGAATCAAAAACAGGAAGAGGTAATTTCCTCTCCCTGTCTTTGTTGCGCCTTTTTCTTTTCTGTGAACTATTTGGGGTTCACTTCACTTGCGACTTGGCTTTTTTCTTGTGTTGCCACTACAAAATAGATCCATACAAGGCTATCGTACAAAAACAGTCCGTGATTTTTGCCGTGAGGGTACACTTATCCTTTGGTATTGACGGGAGTTGACAGTGACCGCTATCTTTCGGGGCGCTACTCCATGCTTGCAAACGAATTCTATGTAAGCTATTGACTTATTTGCAATTTTATGATATAAGCATAATTATTAAGATGAATTATTTGGAGTGAAAATGAAATGCAAATAACCATTCCAATCAATCTTAAAGAAGAGGAAATGTTGTATATGGGTGTAAATTACGCAAATGTGAAACAGGAACACGGTAAGCCAGTGCTGTTTGTCAATGGGAAAAAGACACCTCCTGTTTTCTATAGTCTGAGCGATTTTAGAGCTGCCAAGAGTGACACAGCACAAGCGCAAAGAAATATAAAAGCCTTTTCAGACTGTGGTATCGATCTGGTTTGCTGTGACACCAACCTCTGCACAGGATGGCATAGGGTGAGCGGCTTTGATATTGCACCTCTCCGGGCAGAGTTATCCGGTGTTCTGGACGCCAACCCCATGGCAAAAATCGTACTCCGGTTACATGTAAATCCTCCTTACTGGTGGCTTCGTGATCATCCGGAAGAATGTATTGTGTATCGTACAGATAAAGGGGATATTCCCGGAATCGACGATGGTGAAAGCGATCGTCTTATAAAAGACGATCTTAGAAATAGTCTTCGTTGCAGTTTTGCATCAGAGCTTTGGCTGAAAGAAGCCGGAGATATGCTTCGTCTGTTTTGCGAGCAAATTCAGAATTTTCCCGAAGGTGATGCTTTAATTGGAATTCAGGTAGCATACGGTGTATATGGCGAATGGCATCAGTTTGGTGTAGACTGCAGTCTTCCTATGCAGCGGTATTTCCGTACTTTTCTCAAAGAGAAGTATGATTCCGAAAAGGCATTGCAGCAGTCATGGAAAAATACATCGTTAACATTTGATACTGCCGAATTTCATCCCGAAACACATCAGCGTGGTGATGACGGTCACTTCCGTGATCCGATGAAATCCCAAAATATTATTGATGCTCAGCAGTGTATTCAAATGTCAGGAATTCGGGCAATTTTACATTTCTGCAAAATTATCAAACAAACCTTTGCCCGTCAGATCCTTACAGGTGTATTTTATGGCTATTATTTTGGGTGTGGTTCAAATGGAGAGTATCCCGGAACAACCGGTAATAATGCTCCTATTATCGGTCATCTGAACCCGCATCTGCTTTATGCCCAAAAAGAATATTTGGATTTTCTGAGTGGTCCCTTTGCCTATCTGGAAAATCGTTTTGCAGAAGGTGTTCCTCTGCAGCGTGGTATATTGGAATCTGCGCGTTTGAACGGTTTATTATGGCTGACAGAAATGGATCAGGCTCCTTTTGGCTCTATGAAACATATAGGCGGCGACCCGGAACATATATCAGAATCCATTGCTGTCCTCAGACGAAATATTTTACAGCCTTTTGTCTCTGGTCATGGAGCTTGGTATTATGACCACCGTGTTCTTTTCACCTCTGAAGGTGTGTACCGTAAGTATGGTTGGTGGGAAAACAGCACATTGCTGGACGAGATCAAATCTATGCAGAAGCTGATGACTGTGTACTCTCAAGAAGACTATGTGCCGCAGGCAGATGTACTTTTTGTGGTGGATACAGAACAGTATTATTATCGTTCCCGTTATACCGATGAACTGTATTGGCTGTATGAAGGAATTGCCCGATGCAGTGTTGGAATTGATTGTATTTATCTGCAGGATCTGGAAAACTGTGATTTTGAGCGATACCGCTGTGTAGTATTTGCAAACACTTTTGTCCTGACTGGCAGACAGAGAAAATGGTTACAGGAAAACCATCAGGGGAAACAGATGGTTTTCCTATACGCTTCCGGTTACTGTGATACAGAAAAGCTGAATCTTGATTATATGAATGATCTATTGGGAATGCATATCTGTAAGCATACAGAACAAAAGACAGTACAAACACACGCTGGCGAACCTTTCCAGCTCCGTAGTGAAATACTTATGCCGCAGTTTGCTGTACAGGACGGATACCATGAAGCTGTTCTGTGGTATGAAGATGGTGCGGTCTGTGGCGCGAGAAAAAACAATCTCTGGTATTTTGCCCACAATCTGATCCCTGCATCGTTGTGGGAAAAGATTATCAATATTTCCGGGGCGCATCGATATACCACTTCCCGTGAAGCAGTTCTTGTTGGAAATGGGTTGCTTGTATGCTGTGCCAACGCTGGAGAACGGGAAATAATTTTCCCGTCCGGAAACAGGAAAAAATATAGCTTCACAAAAATGACCACCGCGGTGTGGGATTTAATAACGGAGGAAATCATCCTATAAAATTTTATAATTTTTTTGCCTTCTGGCGGCAATGCTTCTGTCTTCCTGCGGTGCAAATACAGAATCTGAAGCAGAAACAAATGAAAGAAAGGAGCTTTTTTGTATTTACGGTTTGAAGCACTTTCAAGCTGGCGTGGTAGTTCGAATCTGTCTACAGACCCGAAATGCCCGAAATGCATCTACAAAATTTTGAAAAACTTTAGAGTCAAAAAAGCGGAGAAATCTCTCGAAATCTCCGCTTTTCTCGTTTTTTCGTGCCTGCATCTAAATCAGACACTCCTCCTGCCCCTGCCAAGCGCAAAAAAGGCACGCCGAATGGCGTGCCTTGCGCTTGGCAGGAGACGGCGGCTTTGCCGCCTACTCGTCTGCAAAGGGCAAAGCCCTTTGCGCTAAGTTGCCCTCGTCGCCACCGGCTCCGTTTGCCTTGCAAATCGGGCAACTTGCCCCACGCCGCACCTTCGGTGCTGCGTGAGTTCTCGTCACTCCTGCCCCTGCCAAGCGC
>JBGVOM010000023.1:0-4492 GCA_045126515.1 Lachnospiraceae bacterium | reverse complement strand
TTTTATGTCATAAGTGATAATCCCCTCTCCGGGCACGGTATCTTCTGTATTATTTCCCTGAATTTTACTTACTGTATTCGTAAGTCCAGGCTCTACAGAGACACTGGCTATCTGTGGTTCTCCCTCAATATATGGAATAATCTTTTCCGGTTTCCAGCCGCTGAACTCCGTCGCCGTTCCGGCCAGTATGTGTGCCAGAATAATTTTCTGGCTTAGTATGAATTTGATATTTTCATCATACTCTTGTACCTTTTCTGTGGCCTGTAAGGCTTTTTCCAATTCTGTATCCAAATACACTCCTCCTTAACGGCAGGAGTATCTTAGTGTCCGGATTACAATATTTATATACAATATACCAGAACAGTTTCGCCTTCACTCCTGCTCATATTTATTTTTACTGGGTATTCGCAAGAGTTTTGACTGATAATCTGAACGTGACATATGTCACATAGAATCTTAGAAACTGTTTGCTTGTGTTTATGGTAACATAGATAGATGGGAATTACAAGGAATATTTAAACAGCATTTCACTTACTGCCCTTTCAATTTCATCTGAGCGGGATTGCTCCAGTAACTTTCTTCTAACTCTCCCTTAAATTTGTAATCTGAAGAAATTCCTCAATACTTCCCGAACGGGCGGAAATTTTATGCCACTCTTTCAACTTTTCCATATCATGTTCTTCTCTGATTTTTGCTTCCAACCACTTTGGGATTTCCCCATAGTCTTCCAACAGTTTCATAATAGCCCTGCTTTTCCCTCTATTCTTCCTTCTTCTATAAATCTTTCCACCACGTTGCACATCGTTATCACCTTTCCTTCCTTTTGCTGCCTTAACAATTCTTCTGATATTTTCTTATACTGTTCATCTCCGGTAAATACGCTAAGTAATTCCAGATATGCTTCCAGATGACGTTCGTCTATTTTCTCGTCCAGTGGCTGATAATCTTTATTCTTTCTCTTATTTTTGAAAAAATGTGCCACAACTAAGCTGATTATGTATTGTTTTCAGATATGTAGGCTTAAACCCTTTTTCCATCATTTCTCCCTGCCATTTGCATCCCGCTTGATTACCACATAACCTGTGCGTTATGCACCGGTACATACCTTACTGTAAAAATACTTGTCCAAATATTCGTCGTTGTTACATTCGACATTTTCTGATATAATTGCAATGTTGTCACTACCCAATCCGACAGCGGAAAGGGGGTGTCCATATGAACGAATTCGTTACATCATTTTTTGTTTCCGTTATGGCAGGTATAGTCGCTTATTATATCTGCAAATGGCTAGACGGAAATTCCAGTGGCAATTAGCCTAAAAGAAAACCCCTAGGTGGTCAGACCTAGGGGTTTTCGTTTTGTGTCCATATGACACGTTACATCATTTTTTCTATACACAGTATAACATATGCCAAAGGCTTTTACAAGTATAACCTTAAAATAAAAATCTTATTCTATCTCCAGATGGATGAATACTTGTCCAATCATCTGCTTTTTGAGATAAAGAAGATTCTGTTCTTAAATTTGCAGTTTACTCTACATCTCTACCAGCAACCTTGCAGTATTCTCCCTTGCCTGTTACTGCACTCCTCACAATGGGGATATAAATATTGTGGAGCCCCACACCTTCCATAGATATAACTTATTTTTTCTTGAGCATCTTGTGGTATGATTTGCGGGTTATTTGTCTGAAGGCTGAGATTTTGATAGGTTGCCTTTCTACCTTTTCCATCGCCAGATGTTATAGGAACCCTACACTTAAAGTTATATACTGCCAACATTTGATTACTCATAATGTTTATTGCAATTCTTCCTTTATCTCCCATTATTCCCATTGCCAGCTTCTTTGGAAAATCAATTAGTTCTTTTAAACTGGTAGGCGGCTGATGATCTCCGATGCAAATTGTTTCTTCCACAGGTTCTAAAATTTTACCGCAACTATGACAAACCAGTGGAATATTAAAATAATGGTATACATCTTTAAAATATTTTTTTGATGTTCTGCTCAGACCACCTGTATATACACCAATTACAGTAGAATTATTATTGGTGGGATCTATAGGATACATGTATTTGTAAATTTCCTGCATTCTGCTATATCCCGAGGAGGCCTGATTTGCTGTTCCCGAAGGAACGCTGACACTACTTGGAACACTTGTCTGAACCGGAAAGTTTCTTACCATGGCAAATCTTCTACGCATAGGATCATATTCTACCGGAAAATCGGTAATAGGAGGCATTTTCCAATTATCCATATTCCCTCACCTTCTCTTACTGTTGCTTCTCTATCGGCTGCATACTTTCTGCAAATAATGATGTAAGCTTTGCCATACCTTCTGATGGCGGCTGCTGTACTGCTCTGGCATGAATCTTATATTTTGCAGAATTATCTGTAGTTCTCGTATGGCTGCTGTTGGCAGAAACTGTTCCCGTAACAGAAGCACTGCAACCCCAGAAATTAAAGCTGTCTGTATTTGTTATACTTGAGCTGTCTGAAGATGTATCTACATTAGTTTCTGTTACCTCCATATCAAAGTCCACTGTTACCTCATCCATAGTAAATGCCGGAAGTGGTACAAGGGAAATCAATGGAGCATTTAGTGTCATGGTCTTTACGGATTCTTTCCCTGTTTCCTTATCAATAATAAGACGTTCAAAAGTAAATGGAATTGTTCTGCAGCCTTTAGTTGGATCTGAAGGATCCTGATATGCCAAAGTTAATAATGTATCAATATACACCTGGCACAATGCCATCTGTCCCTTTGCCACCTCTAAAATAGGCTGACATATCAAAAGACCCATAGGAATACCCGCAAATTGCTCAGTAATATCATCTTTTAAAACCTGTTCCCCATTCTTTTCTTCTGGTTTTACAGAAGTATCCTGTTTTGATGACGTCGTCGCACTGTCCTGTTTTTGTGTTGTTGTAGATAATTCATTCTCCATAGTCCTTTCCTCCGTTATTTTGTATTATATAGTTTATAGTAATTTCACTGTCTGGTCTGTCAGTCTTGCCATTCCCTCCGATACATCTACATTTTTAAAATGCAGGGACATTTCGCTATAGTCATTTCTTATTTCCTCCGGCTCCTGGCAGGACTTTATGGCAACATACAATTCTCCATCTCTTTCACTGGCTACAAATTTTAATCTAATATCCACAGAATCCAGTACCGTAGTATTGTGATTATGAAGAGCTGTCAGAGGAATATCCATTATCTTACTTTTTGCTCCCGGTGTAGTGCTTACCGGCATATCTATCCTTCGGTTCAAAGGAACATAAACCTCTGACTGGTTGTCTGATTTTTTATATTCTTGAAAATAAAGTTCCACTGCCTGATTTTCTATCGTTTTTCTTGCATTCTCAATAGACATTCCTATAGATGTTACCAGTTCTTCAAATTTTACCTCTTTCATCTGCGATCCTCCCAACATTTCCCCTTTCTAAGCTGTACTTTGTCAACAGATACTCCAGATCATCCCCTACTTCCAGTAGTTGCAGTTGCCCCATGACAGCATTATTTCTGATAACCGCATACCTTTTCAGATTCGCCACCTTCTCTCTTAAATTTGCATACCGTTCCTCGCCAAGGTCTGAGATGAATAATTCTCCTTCCTCTAAACTTTCTTTCTTCAATATTCTCACTCCCATTCCTCTTTTTATTATTTTTATTATAACACAAATAGGAGAATTATGTATCTTTCACGTGTGTAAGTTATAAAGTTTCACTTTCTTTTATATTATAAGAAATAGTTTAAAGTTTAAAAAATACTATAAATATGAATAGTCGCATTCTTTTACAATGGATATGGAGGTTGAAATGCACATGATGGATATGTCTCCTTTTTGGAATATGATTAAGAAACGTGGAATCACTACCTACGATTTGGAATATAAATACGGTATGAATCCTGCTGAAATTTCACGCCTTAAAAATAATCACAATTTTTCGCTTAAAACTTTAGATCGTTACTGCAGTATATTTCATTGTAAAATTGAAGATATTGTTGTACATGTTGATGATATCATTATGCCCGAAAATTTTTAAAGCTACTAGAGCACACTAAAAAAATCCAAATTCTTCAAACAGCTTTTTCTGATATTCCTTATCACTTACTGCTCTTTCAATTTCATCGTGCAATCGGAGAAATAGGCAAGTTTATTTTGTCTAGTTATTTCGAAACCGCTATACTAGATTTCTTTTGTTTCTTACCTCTGCTTAAGTACTTCGAAAATTTCTTTTTCCCCGTATTCCGGATGGGAAGCTTTAATATCATATATTTGCTGAATAATACCAATATCCGTTTCTAACATGTCTGCCGTTTCTTCTACTGTCAAGTTTTTAGCAATTTTCTTCAATGTCTGACTTATAATTCTTTGTGCCATTCCCTGTTCTAATCCCTGTTCCAAAATTGCTTCTCCAAAATTACACATAGTCTGAATTCCTCCTTCCAGCTTTTGATTTTTAGGTATATGATAGACTTCTTCCAG
>JBGVOM010000022.1:0-18347 GCA_045126515.1 Lachnospiraceae bacterium | reverse complement strand
TACAGCGTTTCGTAAATAACCAGATCAATAACGCAGAATATTTCTTCGAGTGTGCATGGCAAAAAACGTAGGCGTAGCGAGCTACGCTGAGGCTTTTTGCCATGTGTACTCGGAGAAATAGGCAAGTTATTGGTCTAGTTATTTCGAAAACGCTGTGCCAGGCGTGACAGCCTTCTGGAACGTCTTAGCCGCCCTTGACAGTTAGTTCGGATTTGCGTTGCCTCTGCCTTCCAAGGAAGAAGTTGCACCGTCTCTGTGCGTCCTGCTAACCAATAAATTCTGAACCATTAATATTTAACTTAACATATCTTATTCCCATTTGCCATAAGTTTAAATCTGCAACCAAGTATCTCTGCTGCTCTCTTACACATCAACATCCGATTGATAAAAATTTCAAAGTAATCTATCATGGAACATATTTCTTCATCTAATTCTATACTTAATATAATAAGCCGCTTTTCCTTATTTACTTTTAATACAGAAGAAACAGCGGCATAATTTACCCGGTCATGTTTATCAAAAGTTTCACGAATGGGATTTCTCACACGATTTCTTCTTACATCCGTCTTATCTGCAAGAATGACTGCTGCAGAAATGGGATCAATGGCCACACCTGTTTTCTCATCATGCTGTCCGATGGCGCTAATAATCTTACTGACAGAAGTACTGTCCATTCCCATCTCCCGAAGAATCTGGAATGCCATAATAGCTCCAGTATGTGCATGGTCTTCCCGGTTAATGCAATTTCCAATGTCATGCATATAGCCTGCGATTTTTGCCAGTTCTACTTTTTCCTTTCCATAATCCAGCTCTTTTAAAATCGTTCCCGCATTTTCCGCCACAACAAAAGCGTGGGCAAAAGAATGCTCTGTATACCCTAACACTCCAAGATTTTCGTTACCACACCTAATATAATCTTTAATTTCCTGATTCTCTTTTATTTTTTTATAGGTTATTTTTTCCAATATGCTTACCTCACATCTATTTATAATCGAATTGCAGAATCCAATGCAAGTTCGGAACGTTCGCATTCGCTTTCTTCCATAGTTACCTGAAAACAGTACTTGCTTCCTTTCATACGCTCGGAAGCATAACTTAATCCGTTGGTGCGCTCATCCAAAAACGGCTTATCAATCTGTCCCGGATCACCTAATAAAATAATTTTTGTTCCATGACCAGCCCTTGTAATAATACCTTTCACCTGATTTGGGGTCATATTCTGTGCTTCATCAATAATCAGATAGGTATGAATCAAGGAACGTCCACGAATGTAATTCAATGCCTCCATCTGAACCAGACCTCTTTGCATAATCTCCTCTATTTTATCCTGAAGCTGGCTTTCATCTTTATAACGCTCCTTTTCATCGGTATCAATCAGCTGTTCCAGATTATCTATGATAGGGCGCATTAAAGGGGAAATCTTCTCCTTCTCATCTCCCGGTAAAAATCCAATTTCCGAGTCAAACTGGGAATTTGGACGACAAATAAGAATTCTTCTGTATTCTCCGGTAGGATTATTTAATACTTTTTCAAGCCCTACTGCCAGAGAGTAAAAAGTCTTGGCAGTACCTGCAATTCCTTTCACAATTACCAAAGGGGCCTCTTTTGCACTTTTCATCAATGCTTCCTGTAAAAAAAACTGTCCTGCATTTCTTGGAACTACACCGTATGGTTTTGCCTTTTTGTATTCTAACGAAATGATTTTTTCTCCCTTAACGATTCCCAGCTGTGTCTTTTTTGATGACTGGTCCGCATGAAGAACCACAAATTGATTTTCCACCCACTCCGGTCGAAAAACGCTGCCTTTCTCATCTACCTGATATGCATACTCTAACCCAATCCCTTTTTTCTTAAAATCTTTAAAAAATTCCTCCGGCACATAGCACTCTGTTCTTCCTTTATACTGTTCCTCCTTACTGGATACCTGCTCCGTACTAAAATCTTCAGCTGTCAGCCCTAATATCTGGGCTTTAATTCTAAGTAAAATATCTTTGGAAACAAGAATAGCGCAACCTGTATCTTCATTTAATTTTTTACATACCTTTAAAATGCGATTATCTGCTTTTTCCTCTGGAAGAGTGTCGGGAAGCACTGTATTTACACAATTTCCTTCCACCCTCAGGATACCACCATGTTCCATAGGAATTCCTTCCAACAGGTTTCCCGCAAGTCGGTACTTTTCCAGATACCGAATACACTTTCTAGCATTTGCCCCCTTTTCTCCCTCACTTTTTTTCAAGTTGTCCAGTTCTTCCAATACCACCAGCGGAATGACAACATTATTGTCTTCAAAGCATTGAATTGCTTCCGGCAACTGTATCAATACATTCGTGTCTAAAATATATGTTTTTTTCATTCTATATGATTCCCTTCAACATTCCTTTTTATATGTCTGAAATCATTTTAACAAGTATATATAAAGTATATGACACGTTAATGTAAATTTTTGTACAATTTTAGAGGAGCACTCAAAAACTTCCAGTAACTAATGACAAGCTCCAATGTCACTCGCCTGCTTGAGAAATTATTCTATATATTTTTTCGAATCCATCATTAAGGAACTTCTCTTTTGAAATATTTCCAGCCATTTCAATGTATTCTTCCTTTTCTTTTGCCAGTTTAATTAATCCGGATATCATTCCCCACATTTGGAATATAGTCTCAAAATAATTTTCACACCTACAGAGTTCGCCTTTTTTGATTCCTGATTCCAGATACTTTACTAATATCAGGGTAATTTCCTCACCAATTTTATATGTCTGATTTAACAAACTGTTATCTGCTTCGTTCGTATCAATACTAATATAATTTAGAGTCCTGTCAAAAAAATCCGGATACTCTTTTTGATAATCTACTAACGCCAAACACATAGAAAGAAAAGCATCCTTACTATGTTTCATTCCATCTAATGCCTCCACAAGTACATTCTTCAATTTGCTCATACTTTTTAATGCTAAAAATGATACAATTTCCTCCTTATTCTTGAAATAAACATATAAAGTGGCTTTACTGTATCCTGCATTCTTTGCAATTTCATCCATAGATGTGTTATCTATTCCTTTTTCAGAAAATAGCTCTCCAGCTTTTTCCGCTATTCGATTTTGATGAACTATCAAATCTTCCTTTATTCTTCTTGCCATTCTTTCTCCTTACTATTTCATAAGTGCATTCACACATGCTTTTTCTATTACCATACTACTATTTGTTGCTCCTGATACCGCATCTACATCAACCCTTTGCTGGTCTACAATGGTCTTTACAATTGATTCAGCTGCTGCCCCACGTTCATGATTATGCGTTAAAAGTTCTATATCGGTTATGGCATGATTATAAACAGTAACCTTTACCTTTGCATATATATAACCAGTGTCACATTCTCCAATATATTCACCATTTTCTATGGTTTCTAACTCTACATCATCAATCCTTATATCACTTATTGCCATTTTATAACTATTATAATCAGTGAAATATGAAACCATATGTATTATCATCATTACAGCAATAACCAATGAAAATCCCCGGTGAAAAATAATCTCCTTTTTCCGATTTTTCATAATATGGCACACTAACATCAACGCTATTCCTGTAACTAATATTACAATGCCCGATATCACTACAATGATATTTCTTGTGTCAATAACCTTTATCACCAAAATAAAATGTGCAATTCCCACAACCAAAAATCCGCATGCGGCATACTTGTGTATCCTCATAAGAAATGCATTTATCTTTGTAAGATTACATCTTTTTGTTATATATTTTGCAAGTAAAAGAACCATAAAAAATAAGCAAATATAGCCTGTTATTATTCCCATTTTATATTTTCTCCAATATTTTATTCATTTTCTTAATTTTACTTTCAGGTACCTCTTTATTGACTCCTGTATTATCACATATAACAGTTCCAATACACTTAATTCCTGAGGTTTTAAAGTATTCTCTAACTACACGGATAATACCTGAAGACTGTCCACACCATTTTGCAAAAGGCATCCGCGTATTGCAGGCTGTAAAAAATATATATCTTTTTCCCGCAAGCCTTGGCTTGGGAAATGTCTTTGCTTCCATCATAGAAGCTCCCAACAGACGATCAAAAAGATTTTTTACAATAGCTGGCATATTTGCCCAATAGACAGGCGCCGCAAGAATAATTATATCTGCATTCTTAATATGCCTTGTAATCTCTGGCATATCATCATTTTTAAATACACACTCCTCTGTTTCTAAACACTTTCTACAGCCTTTACAAAAATCTATTTTTTCTCAAAAAGATTAATATATGTTACCTCATGTCCCAGTCTACTAACCTTGTCAGCTGCATATCTTAACATCGAAGTTGTCACACCATCTACTCTATAGCTTCCCTGTATTGCTACAATCTTATATTGGTATTTATTCATATATCAGACTCCATTCTTTTAATTGAACTCACTGGTTTAATTAAATCACTGTTTCTTTCATCTGTCAAGATATTTTTAGCATTTAAGCAATATTCATCTTATGTGTCCTTTTGATTTTCAGAACGCATTTCAACCAGTACACACAATCCATTCATATTGTGTTATAATTTCTGTTTTTGTTTCGTCGCTCATAAAGTGCAAGAAGGAAGGATGAATTTGATTTCATGGAAAACAATAAGAACAAAAAGTACCACAACAAAATGTATAGTCATATAGGCTGATTTTATGTATAGCAATATTTCTGCTATGTATTGTCGGCGGTATTGATTGAAAAAACCGTAGGCGAAAAACCAATTATTCTTGTGTGCCATTCACTGGGTTCACTTGAAACGCTTCATTATGCACAAACATAATCTAATCCCGTAAAAAGTATTGTATTTATTGATTGCGGAAGCCCACAATTCTATTGCAACGATTCCAAATATTTTGCAAAGCTTTTCAATTTAGTTAATTCATTTTCAAGGATTACCGGACTCTCTCGTCTGTTTGGTGGGACAGGAAACATTTTTCTACTTTACGGTGAGAAAGACAGAAATTTAGCACTGCCGGAGAAGCTACGCTCATTAGATAAAGCAATGTACTACTGGTATGTTGGAAATCCTGCCGTTCGCCCTTATGTCGACTGTATGAATGAAAATGCAAAAATCGTATGCAACGGAGAAAAACTAGGACAAATTCCCATTCTGGTTCTTTCCTCTGATTCTGGAGACAAATGGAAAAAAGTACAGCAAGAGCTTGCTTTGTAAATGTAATAACGTTTGGCAAAAACATCAAATTTGTGGCGATGTGATGTGACCAAACGGACGAAGAAACTGTCGGTTTTCCTCCCAGGAGAATTCTAGCGTTAGTCGCAGGTGGCGAGAGCGCCTCCCTAGAGAAAAACCGACATTATCTAAGTCCATTACCAAAAAGATTTATTTTTCTCAAAACCTCAGAAAAGTTTATTTTTCCTACGCTCCCTAAATCTTTCTTATATCTTCTTTAAAAGGTTTTCGCTTTGGATTCCCTTCTACACGAAAAATTTTACTATTTTTCACATCATAGATTGCAAACCACACTGTATCAGCACCTTTTTTTCGATCATACTGACAAATAAAACCATACTTTCCAGATAGAATATCTTTTGCAAATTCAAATGAAAAAGATTCACTACTATTTTCAAATCCATTTACAACTGTTTGATATCTTTCATCAGCTCTCCAGTCATCATGTCCTTTTGGTGACCGATACTCTTTCATTTCTGTAGAATTAAAATTATTGGCTGTACCCAAATACTTATGCCCGTTTTTTGGACTCAATACAACAAACTTTTCCGGATTGCTTTCTACTATTGCAATCTTACCTGTTTTATCTGCAAGAGTTATCGTTTGTGCAGATGCCGCAGGTATATTTCTTAATGCCTCTATAGCCTCATCTACAGTCTTGCATCTTTCCAAAATAAACCGAATCATCATTCCCGCATTAAATCCCGGTTTTCGAATATGTGGGTAAATGAAAGTAAGACCCGCTGCCAGTCCATGTTCATTCATCCCATCTTCCATCTGAACAAATGCCGTAGTATTTGCATTAAAAGAATATCCCCCTTCCAACTTATACAGACAATTCATATATAGTTTTTCAATACTGACAAGAAAATCACTGTTTCTGCCAAGCATGATATTATTATCATCTGCATAAGCAAAACAGGTACAATGATTATCCGGTTTGAAACAATACATCGAAAATAAAATCCGACATAACACTTCCAATTCTGTTCCTTGTCCATCTGACATTCCCTGTATTTCCTCTACAACCTCAGGATATAATTTCTTATAAATTGGTAAACATTCCTTGGTAAACTGGATCATCTCATCTGTAATATTAAATGTTGGACTTGAAGTAATAACATGTCCATGTTTTTTCACCATCTGACCATAACGGTAACCCGCTTCATAATGTGTTCCTTTAAATCTTCCATGATACATAACTAGATTACTCCTATCAATTTATAGTAAAATGTGACAGTTCCAGCTGAAACTGCCACACATTCTTAATTAAAATAAACTTCCGCACACTACTGTTGTTTTGATTTCACCGGCATCCAGATTTCACAATAGTAGTTTTCATCCCTGTTTCCCTTTGGATAATCACCAGGTGCTGTATAATATTCAATGTTATACATTCCGGCAATCTCGTAATCGCTATTTCCAGGTAACCATTCTGAGAAGATTTCTGTATTAACTTTCTGCAAAGACTCCGGCATCGGGCCTTTACACGGAAATACCGCCCATGTATTTTCAGGAATAACAACAGTTTCAAACTCTTTAGGCATCTCTTTTGCCGGAATATAATCGTCAGCAATCATATACTTAAATGATCCCTCCGGTGCTCCGTCATCTAAACAAATACCATACATGCCACAAATATACTCGCCATTTCCCTTTGCATAATGATCCGTCCAAAACTGAGGACACTCTTTATATCCTTCTTCATTTTTCACCACTTTTGCACTTCCGATAACAGTAAATGCAGGTTTCTTAATAATTTTACACTCCATTTCAAATCCACCTTTCATTGATAAATGTATTTTTAGAGGAAGATAATTTTTTAATTCTCCCTCTCCGTTCTTCGCCTGTGTGGGCGTAATACCATGAAATCTGGTGAATGCTTTCGTAAAGCCGTCTGATGAATCATAACCGTATTTCATTGCCACATCAATCACCTTACTCCTGTCTATCTGCAGATCTCTACCGGCAAGTGAGAGTCTTCTATTTCTTATGTATTCCGATACAGTAACACCACAAAGAATAGAAAATCCTTTCTGAAAATAGAATGGTGAAAGATTAACCTCCGCAGCAATTTCTTCCAGAGTTAGTTCATCTGTAAGATGTTCCTCCATATATTTAATTGATGAAACGATATCTTCCAACCAGCTCATTGCAACACCTTCCTTCTAAACATATACTACCTCAACAAAAGATATCTTTCCCGACATTCTATGCTTTCTTTTGTCCTACTACTTTTCTTTTGACTTGAAACTGCGCCTACAGTCATACTCCAGTATCCTCTTGTTAGTTATATTCATCACTTTACTTTCTTCCTGCTCTATCTCTTCAAGCTTTCTTTTACAGTGATTATACTGAGATATTGCCCTCATAATTGCATTAAGATCTTTAGGTGAGAACATTCCGACGACTCTTGAAATATCACCGAAATTGTTAACGTTAATCTTAAGATTCCCACCACTTGGAAGGCTCACATTTAATACCTTCTTTGGATCACTCATGTCTCCCAGACAGATAGAATTTGTGTCAGGATCACACGTAAAAGTAACCCCGTTATACTGAATCGTCCCATCTTTCGCAAGAGATCCATACGGACAGTTTATCTGCTCATCTGGAAGAATCCGGGCAAAAAACAGACTATCTGTACTATTCTCCGCTTTGCCTGCGACATTTTCTCGCCCTGCTGTCTTAATCATTTCCACAGCAGACGAATTCATTAAATTATCTATTAACATTATTCTCCTTTCCGCAGCCGTTCTGTCGGTCACGACTGCACTGCTCCCCTGAAAGGTCCGAACAGCTATAAATATAAAAGACACCTTATTTCATATCATTCCATTGAAATAAAGTGCCATCCCTACTATGTATATATCGTCATTCATATTTAAATTGTTTAGACATAAAAATTGGAATTTGTAAGAGAAGTGTGGCAAGGGGGGCGAAGAAACTGTCGGTTTCTTCTTACATCTTGACACACTTGTACAAATTCCTTCGGTTGTCGCCAACGAAAGCTACTAACCAATAATGTAGATTTAGCATATCCGCAGGAATTCTGTTGTGTGGCTGTGTCAACGCACAGAAGAAAGGTTGTGGTATCCTCTGGGAAGCATTTAGCGGAAGTGCCGGAGAATCCGTTCCACAGTCGTTAGCTTGTGAGGTGCGAGCCTCATTTGGCGATACGCCTCACAAGCTTACGAATGTGTAAACTAGTCGCAGGCACTGAGAGCGGGCTTCCCAGAGGATACCACAACCTTTCTTCGTCCGTTTTGTCACACCACATCCTCTACAAATTCTTATTTATTTTTTGCTATGATATGCTTATATTTGCCACTGACAGGATTTGCAGCCGGAAGTTTTTCTGACAAGTATACATCTGTTAAAACACCATTTTGAGAAAGATAATTCTCCACTGCTTCTTTTGCAGCTTTAAAAATTTCCTGCTTATTATCCGCAATCAGACGAAGTTCCAAACGGTCATCCTTTTGCTGAATAAGTTGAAATCGTTTAATGCCATGAACTTCTTTCAATACTGCATAAAGTAACAAAGGGGCAATTCTAATGCCATTCTCAAAACAAAGAATATCGTCTGTTCTGCCTTCAATAGTAAGCCAAGGTCTCATATTACCGCATTCACAGGGTTCATTGTGAATGACTATTCTATCAGTAATCTCAAATCGAATGATTGGACAAATCCTGTTAGCTAGATTTGTCAGCAGTACCTTAGAAGATTGTGTACCGAACGGAACAGGTTTATTGTTTTCATCAACAGCTTCAAGAATAACCCAATCATCGTTGATATGTAAATGACGTGCACTACATTCGCAAGCCATCGTTCCACCTTCTGTACAGGAATAATTAGTTTGAACATAGCAACCAAATACGTTTGACAAATGTTCACGCACATCATCGTTTAATTTTTCTCCCCCTGTCATAATAATCGCAGGTTTGATTTTTAATCTGCCCTTTTCCTGTTCATCAGCCAGCACTTCCATAGCAGTTGGATAACATCCTATCATAGAAGGTTGATAATCATTAAGAAAATTTACAATTTCATCAGTTGGTTTACGTACTTCAAAAGTTTTCATCACATTTTTCTTCCAAGGCATTTTACGAAGATTGTATCTTACAGAACCACAGCCAAGATAAAAACCATTATCCGCAAAAAGAGCAATGGTTTTCTTACCTGACTTTATAAATGCGGTCATATCCTCTTTTCGTGCAAAACTACGGATTACACCAATTGCCGACGAAACATTTATTGTTGATTCGTCGTAAAGTACAATACAGGGATTGCCTGTAGAGCCGGATGTAGTATAAACAAGATATTTTCCATCAAGCTTCGTTCCTATATTGGAGATGTCAGACATAAAATGCTCGACCTTTTCTTTCGTAATACTTGGGTCTGTCATCCATTTGTCGAAATGAATCATCATTTCTTTTTTATTTGTAACAGGTAATGCAGATAACGACACATTCTCATTGATATCTGCATAAAGCTCTGCAAAATATGGGCTATTCCCCTTCACATAAGAAATAAGTTCTTTTAAACGCTTCTGTTGTAAAGCACTGAGCTCATTATCGCTCATTTTATCTGCTTTTTTTGTAAGCACCAATGCTTTAATTAAACCGATTTTTTTCATAATGCACCTCTTTTTTATTTACACTCAAATGAAACGCTTTTTAACTGCCGCTTAAACTATCAGGCTATTTAATCTCCCTCCCCATTCTAATATAATATCCTTCCTAAACAGCCGAAAATGTTGCTATGGTACAAACCACAACAGCACTATATTTCAGCTCAATGAAAAACAATGTCAAGGGCAGTAAAAACACAGGAAAGCTTTTCATTCCAACCCGAAGTTATCTTCATACATTTTTATTTACTTTGCGTAAGTATAATGCGTATGCTCCCGCTACAAGTATAATAAAAACAGTTGCTCCATATTTCCCATTACCACAACATAAATGATTATCCATGTTACTGCAAACCATATCTCACTTTTCTCATAGAATTTTTTCATTACATTTTTCTCCCTATTTCACTAAAATCCACTTCTCAAGGAATTTATAACCATCATCTATTTCAGCAGTTTCTCATAAGTAAATTTTCTTGCCGCTCCCCTCATAAGCAATACGTCAAGTGCTGCCAAAACCATACCCAATCCCAAAAGTAGCCCTGAATTTACCAGAATGACACCTGTGAATTGTCCTATGACAAGTGCAAGAATCGGAAAAATTAGGAATACAGCACGTTGCTGTGCTTCTTCAATAGTTTGTGCCTTTGCGGAGCCTCGCACTGTTACGGCGATAGCAACAAGCGAGATAGCCGGTGCAATAAACAGCATAATAATAAGCCAACTAATGTCAGGCATCATCACGCTACCAGTCAAAAATAACATTTCAATTTCTAATACAAGCATCATTGCAGCAAACGAAATGTATGAAACCATCATACCAACTAAAAATCCAGCCAATATTTTGGATTGAAACAACTGCTTTAATGAAAGTGGAGAATAAAGCAAGGTTTCCAATGTGTGCTTTTCCTTTTCTCCCACAAAGGAGCTTGCTGCCATAACAGACGATGCCATAACCGGAATCATTAGAAAAAAAGCCGGCATGATTTTGTTAAGCACAAGCCCTAAAATCATCTGTTCCTGATTGTGCTCCCCGGCAATAACCGGCAACATATTCAATAATTTCTGAAAATCCGAAGTTGACTCCGGAACCAGTACCGTAACAAACACTATAATAGACGGCAGTACAATGGTAAGTGCAAGCGGCACCATAAGCATAACCATTAACACCTGCTTATTTGATGTAATACTTCGAATATCTTTTTTTATAAGGGCAAATTGTTTTGCATTCATAAATTTCATCCTCTGAGTTCACGCTGATATCATAGGTGTGTTCTCCGGCTTTCTCATATTCCATATTCTTTGGTATGCAGCTTGTTTTCACCCGTACCTTCACTTTATTGGAAACCATGGAGCGAAGCTTCTCGATATTTCCTGTGGCGAATAAACTGCCCTTATTCATCAGCCCGTATGTAGTACAGATTTCCTGCGCATAGCGCAATTGATGAGTGCATAAGAAAATAGTTGTTCCGCCTATGGCAAGTTCCCGAATCAGGGTATTGACATTTTGTGCACTTTCAGGATCAAGTCCGGAGGTTGGTTCATCCAGAAACAAAATCTTAGGACTGTGCATCATGGCTCTGGCAAGCGAAAGACGCTGTCGCATGCCGGTAGAATAAGCCGACAGCTTCCGCTGTTTTGCATCTGCCAGGTTCAGCCGCTCCAAAAGAGCCTTTGCTCTCTTTTCACAATCAGATTTGTTCATACCAAAAAGTGTACCATAAAAAATGAGATTATCCATTCCCGATAAATGGTCATACATTTGTGCGTGTTCTGTAATCACGCCTGACATTTGATGCAACTTCTCCGGATTTTTGGCAGGATCAATGTCAAACACCCGGCAACTGCCACTTGAGGGGGCAAGCATACCACAAAGCAATTTAATGGTTGTGGTCTTTCCTGCCCCGTTAGGTCCCAGAAACCCAAATACCTCGCCCTGCTCCAGGTAGAAGCTAATATTGTCCACTGCCTTATTTCCTCCAGTGTAGATTTTTGACAAACCTTCCGTTACCACTGCTCTCATATCGCACCTCCCAATAATTTACTTTTTAATCTTTCCACAATTTTCACCTCTACCACTATTGTAACAGTAAACAAAATCAACTACAACGGATTCACAGTTGATTTAAGTTTAAAAAAATCAACTGTTGGTTGTCACGCTAGTACACTATAAATAAAGATACTATACTCCATAGTAACGCTTAATGGCATTTGCAACATATTCTGAACAACCTATTCCAAACTGACTGTCGGTAACCTCTGCCAATTTTGAATTCTGCAGATATTCTTTTGATAAATCAAGTAAAATACTTCTTGCATTATCAAGCGTAAACATCTTTTTGTAGTTTTCCGCAAGCAACTCTACGGCAGACCGTTCCATATCCATATCGTTGCATTCTTTTGCAGACATAAACAGTTTGTAGATTCTAGTATTTTCATCCTGTTCCTGCTTTATTTCCTCAGTATCACCAGTTGACTGCATGATTGCTTCCATTGCCTTTTCTTTGCTTCCATACCACTTCATTAAGTCCGTCATAGCCTGTTCATTTGCAAAACCGGATGATAAGTATTCTTTATAATTTTCCAAACTTCCAAATTTTTGCAACTGTTCATCAATATTTTCTTTCGACATACATTCTAACGTATGATTCACAATTTTCTGCACTTCATCATTACTAAACGCTTCAAAACTCATAGTATTAACTCCTTTCATTACATCCGTAATCAACTCAATAATCCCATTTAAACGATTTCGCTTCTGTTCCAGCAAATTCTTTTGCGTTATTAAAATCTGTTTTTTATCATAATTCGGAGTGTCCATGATTTTCTTAATATCAATCAACGGTATTTCCAATTCTCTAAAGAACAAGATTTCCTGTAACTTTTCTAACGCTTTGTTGTCATAGAGCCGATAACCATTCTCAGCTAATTCCGTTGGTTTCAACAAACCGATTTCATCATAATATCTCAACGTCCGTATACTTACCCCGGTTATCATAGATACCTCTTTTACAGTCTTCATTTTTTCCTCCTTTCGCATTCATTGTAAAGTGTTACGCTACGAGAGAGTCAATACCAAACATTTGTTTTTTACGTCAAAAATATGTCCTATTTCCCCTTATTGACATATTCCAAAAACTCTTTTGTTTGGGACCAATATTTTATCCCCCAATTTTCAAAATTCCATTCCTCCATATAATCGTTACACTCGTAATCAATATAGTATAACTTATCTTCCTGTACCACAAAATTAGTGGGGAAATAATCGATATTAGTGTTAGCAGCATATAAATCTACGCACATTTCTTTCACCTGTTCTACAAAAGTCGGTTTTACCTCATTTCGCAAAACATAATCAAATATGGTATCTCCCTTTATATACTCTTTCAAGATCCTTTCCTTTTCAATATCCACTTCGAACATCTTAGGCATGGGAATTCCAATTTCTTTCAAACGTTCATAATCCTTCATTTCTGATTCAATTTTATTTCCAAACTGATAATAATCACATGGTTCATGGTGAATCTGTTTTAGCACGTATTCCTTCGTGCCGTCCGTTACCAGATAAGAATATCCCCCTTTTCCGTGACCTAACAATTTTATGACTTCGTATAACTTTTCATTTACACACATCTCTTTCATTGTACATTCCTCCTAACGATTAGTACGCCTCCTACAAGAAGCGTATGCTCCATATATCCACGTGCAAAAATTGTTTCCTGCCCCTGCAAATCAATTGGCACCTGTTGCTCACCTGCATTTATGTATACTTCAATGGTTACATCGCCCGGTCTTACATAGCTGATGAGTCTATCTTTCGTATTCTTCCATTGTATTTCACTGCCTTTTAGTGCCTTATATTTTTTTCGAATACCAATAAGCGATTGAACCTCTTCTATAATGGAATCATATTTTCCACAATCAATCTCTTCCCATGGCATAGGCTTTCTGTTGTATGGTCCACATTTTCCATCCATTGCAATCTCTGTTCCATAATAAATACACGGTGTTCCCGGCATTGTCACAAGTACCACAAGCTGTTGAAAAAAATTGTCTATATTATCGCATCTGGAATAGACACGTCCCACATCATGACTATCTAAAAAATTGAAAAGTACTCTGTTCACTTGGGACATATATAACGAATAACAACGATTCATGATATACATAAAATCTTTTGAATCCAGATTCTTATTTACAAAAAAATTGTTTAGACTTTCCATAAAAGGATAATTCATAACCGAATCATATTCGTCTCCCTGAAGCCACTGAATGGAGTCGTGCCATATTTCACCTAAAAGAAACAAATCCGGTTTCATCTGCTTTAATTCACTATGTAGTTTTTTTATAAACGAATGAGAAATTTCATTACCTACATCAAACCTAATTCCATCAATATTCCATTTTTCAATCCATTCCTTACACATTTTGCAAAGGTAATCTGCCACTTCTGTATTATTTGTATTAAGTTTTGGCATTTCATCTACAAACGCAAAAGAAAAGTAGGAATCATCCTCTTGTATAAAAAACCAATCATAATATTTTGATGCTCTTTTGTTTTTCACTACATCTTTCCATGCAAAAAATTCCCGCCCAGAATGGTTGAAAACCGCATCAATCATAACTTTTATTCCCAAACTATGAGCCGTATCTACCAACTCCCTAAAAATCTCTTCTGTACCAAAATCCGAGTCAATCCTTTGATAATCCGTGGTATTATACTTATGGTCGCTGGGTGATTGGAAAATAGGAGTAAGATAAATCCCATTTATCCCCAAATCCCGAAGATATGTAAGCTTACTAATGATTCCCCGAAGATTTCCCCCGTAGGTCTCATTATATTCCATATTCTCCGTAACACTCCAATTGGAAAACTGCTTTTTGCTTGAAGAATCCGGGATACGACAAAAACGGTCTGGAACAATCTGATACCAGAACGTATCCTCCACCCATTCAGGAGACTGATATAAATCAGAAGAATTCATCCACGCATACTTAAAGTATTGTTTCATAATACCTTCCATTTCCATCTCATCGTCTGTATACAAACCATCTTCAAACAGATTTCGCTTCTCATCATTTTGTACAATTTCAAAATAGTATTGTAATCTTTTGAATTTCGGTGAAACAGCTAAAGTCCAGATTAAGCAATTCTTCAGTTCCATTGATACATTCATGGATGTCCTTCTTCCATGCCACGGTCTTCTTCCTGACACACCATTGATATAAGGATCTTCATGTATCAGATTGACTGCTGTAATATCCTTATTTGTCCGAATGTTGATTACCAATTCATTCTCATTTCGTGCATAACAATCCGTATAAGCACACCTATGAATGATTCCTTCCAAATTCATATTTCCTCACCTCCAATTGCATTATATTATGCTACATGTTATAATTCTAGCATTATATGCTTTATTTTTTAACACAATCCTACTATTTCAGAAAGGTAAACAAACATGAACGATACATTGTTACATGAAACGAAAATTCACGGAACCGTCGACTTTCCTTACATCGTCTATCATGGAAAAATTCCGGATTTTATACATTCTTATCCCCTCCACTGGCATGAGGAAGCAGAAATTATATATATTACCAAAGGATGTGTCAACATTACAGTCTGGTCCAATACATATCAGGTGCAGGAAGGCGATATTATCATTCTAATGCCGCATACGATTCACTCCATAGAACAGATAGATTCCCATCATGCAGAATATTTCAATATTGTGTTTCATTTTTCCATTTTGGAAAAACCGGAAGAAAACAGCCTCTATGATAAATACCTGAAACCCTTCCTTACTCACGAAAAAAGCGTAAACTGTTATGAACGAAAGGGAAGCGAACTAAATACCCGTTTAACCCCATTGCTTCTTTCCTTAATTGAACACAGAAGAGACAGTTATACAACTTGCGAATATCTTGTGAAATCCAACCTGTTTATGATCATACATCATCTAAACCAAGCCTGTATAAACGCAGACAAAAATGAAGTCCTTTTACAGGCAAATTACGCAAAATTAAAAACTGCCTTGTACCATGTACAAAACAGTTATGCGCTAAATATCACTATAAAACAAGTGGCTGACCTTTGCGGCTTTTCTGAGAGCCATTTTATGAAATTATTCAAAGAACTAACCGGTATGAGTTTTACCGCATATCTGGTGAATTACCGGTTGGAACTTTCTGCAAAACAATTACTGGAAACGGATCAAAAAATCATTGATATCGCCGCCAATTGTGGTTTTAATAATCACTCCTATTTTACAAGATCTTTTCTGAAGAAATATGGGCTTACCCCTGCAAAATACAGGCGGACTTTTTCATAATCTTAAGAAGCTAAGTTTTTTATAAACGGGAATTTGTAGAGGATGTGGTGTGACAAAACGGACGAAGAAAAGTTGTGGTATCCTCTGGGAAGCAGACCAAATGCTCCCCAGAGGATACCACAACCTTTCTTCTATGCGTTGGCACAGCCACACAACAAGATTCCTATGGAGATGCTAAATGTACGTTATTGGTTACTAACTTTCGTTGGCGACAACCGAAGGAATTTGTACAAGTGTGCCAAGATGTGAGAAGGCACTGGAGAATCCGTCCCGAAGCTGTTAGAGCGTGAGGTGAGAGCCTCGTTCGGCGATACGCCTCACGTTCTTACAGCTTCGTGGACTAGTCGCAGGTGCCGAGAGCGGCTCCCCAGAGACAAACCGGCAGTTCCTTTGCCCCCTCTTGCCACACCTTCCCCACAAATTCCGCTTATGAACGTTCTATTTATCTTTTTAAAACAAATGTAGAAACCCCACTAAATATAAAAAATACCACAATATTAACCGCCACAATAGTTGCTCCCACCGGTGTTGCCGCTAAAATAGAAATTAACATTCCTGCCAAAGCACACACCATCGCAATCACCGCAGCTGCAATCATTACCATACGAAAGCTTTTGAACACACGCATTGCGGAAATTGCCGGAAAAATAATCAGTGCTGAAATCAACAACGAACCTACCAATTTCATTGCAAGTACGATAATGGCTGCCGTAATTACGGATAACATCAGATTGTAACTATCTGCTTTGATTCCAGTGGCTTTTGCAAAATTTTCATCAAAAGTCACAGCAAAAATCTTATGATAAAACAGTGCAAACATTCCAAGCACTACCACAGACATTGCAATACACAGCCATACATCTCCGATATTCAATGTTAATATGGAGGTGGAGCCAAACAATGTAGTACACACATCCCCTGCAATATTTGTGGATGTGGAAAATACATTTAAAAGCAAATACCCTACTGCCAATGCCCCCACAGAAATCATCGCCAGACTGGCATCCCCTTTAATCTTTGTGTTCTGACTGCCACGTAACAGCAAAATTGCCGCCAGTACAGTAATTGGAAACACAATCACCATTTGATTGGTCAGATTCAGCACCGCAGCTACCGCCATAGCACCAAATGCCACATGAGAGAGCCCATCTCCGATAAAGGAAAAGCGCTTTAGCACCAGAATTACCCCTAACAGTGAGGAGCAAAGGGCAATCAATACTCCCACCAATAAAGCGTATTTTACAAAAGGATATTCAAAATATACGGTTAACTTATCTATCATCTTCGTCATCTCCAAAAGCTTCCATCTTCACCAGTTCCGTAAAAGCTTTTCCTGTTTCTGTCTTTAAATAATCTTCTTTGCTTCCGAAAAACAGCGGTTTGTGAGCAATATGCAGAATATGATCTGCATAATTACAGGCAGCTGTCATATCATGGCTTACCATAATGATTGTAAGTCCTTCTTCATTCAGCTTCTGAATCAGCTCATACATTTCACATGTAATCTTCGGATCCAACCCTGCCACAGGCTCGTCCAACAGAAGCATTTTTTCAGCAGCACATAAGGCTCTGGCAAGCAGTACACGCTGTTGCTGTCCACCGGATAAATCTCTATAACACCGCTTCTTGAAATCCTCAATTCCTAATTTTCGCATATTGGCTTCTGCCCGTTCTTTTTCCTTCTTATTATAAAAAGGACGAAATCCGCTGTGATTTAAATTTCCCGACAATACCACTTCCCAGACGGATGCCGGAAAATCTCGCTGTACTATAGTCTGCTGTGGAAGATATCCAATCTCTGTAGACTTTAACCCTTCACCAAATTCGATAATTCCTGACAAGGGCTGGCGAAGTCCCAACAGAGTTTTTATTAAAGTACTTTTTCCGGTACCGTTTTCTCCTACAACGCACAGATAATCACCGGCATTAATTTCAAAATCCAAATGCTTTATAATTGTTTTTCCTTCATATCCCAGTGAAACATCACTACATTTTAACTGTGGCATATCTTTTCTCCTCGTATTATATAGTAGTAGTTTTTAGAGACCCTCTCCAAGGTCTTTATAACTATTAAGTCATAGTCTTTTCTTTACCTCTTCTGCAGGTTCGACTATGATATATAAGATGCTGTGGATTGGTTCTTTTCTCCTA
>JBGVOM010000021.1:0-5260 GCA_045126515.1 Lachnospiraceae bacterium | reverse complement strand
ACCTTGCTGATGAAAACAACCTTGTATCAAAGGCAAAAGCGGAAAAGTACGTAAAGATTATCTCCAAAACCATCATCAATGCCAGCGGTGAGAATTATGGACAAAATCAGTTTTTCTATGATGCCGCCGAAGGACTCCTGTCCTCGGTGATTCTGCTGATTGCCGAATATCTGCCCCCCACTGAGGTGGATGGGAAAAAGGTGGACTGCCGTCATATCATCAGTGTGTTCAAACTGGTACAGGATTTATTATCACCCAGCAAAGTAAAAGGAAAAAGCCAATTCCAGCTCCTGATGGATAAACTGCCATCCGACCACAAGGCCCGCTGGTTTGCGGGAGCTGCCCTCAATTCCGCAGAGCAGGCCATGGCATCGGTGCTCTCCACCGTACTATCCCGTTTAAATGCCTTCCTTGACTCCGAGATGGAACAGATACTCTGCTTTGAAACAGCTATTGATGCGGAAAAGTTCTGTAATGAAAAATCCGCACTGTTCATTGTGCTTCCCGAAGAAGATCTAACTAAGTATTTTATGGTATCCCTTATGATCCAGCAGCTTTACCGTGAAATCCTTGCGGTGGCCGATGAAAACGGCGGCAAGCTAAAAAACCGTGTGATGTTTTACTGCGATGAGCTGGGAACGCTTCCGGCTATTGAATCGCTTGAATTAATTTTCAGTGCATCACGTTCACGCCGGCTTTCCATGGTGCCCATCATACAGTCCTTCGGTCAGCTCGAAAAAAACTATGGTAAAGAGGGTTCAGAGATCATCGTAGACAACTGCCAGGACACCATCTTCGGCGGCTTCGCTCCAAACAGTCAGACCGCAGAGGTGCTGAGTAAGGCGCTGGGTAGCCGCACCGTCATGAGCGGCAGCGTAAGCCGGGGGAAAAACGATCCCAGCCAATCCCTGCAGATGATGGAGCGCACCCTCATGACGCCGGATGAATTGAAGTCTATTCCCAAAGGCAGCTTTGTCGTTATGAAAACTGGCACCCATCCTATGAGGACAAAGCTGAGGCTGTTCCTTGATTGGGGCATTCGTTTTGGAGAGCCTTATACAGTGGAGGAAAAAGCACACCGGAAAGTGGTCTATGCCGATAAGAACACACTGGAAGAAAACATCGTCCGCAAGCACATGGCATGCATCATGGTGGATGAAGATACCGGAGAGATTTTAGAGTCGACAGCCGGGACAGGAACCCTTCATACCCCGGTAGCAGAATCCACTGAAAATGCTGTGCGCCGACGCACTGTACTCAAAACCTAAAGGGAGGGATATCCATGAGTTACTTCAACCATATCTACACTGCCTCGCCCGATGAGCTTCCCCACCGGGCGAGGACTGTTTATATATATCTGTGTGACCGTGCCGGAAAAAGTGCGGACTGCTGGCCTGCTGTAAAAACCATAGCCGCTGATTTGCAGCTCTCACGCAGCACTGTCAAGCGTGCACTGCATGATCTGGTCAAGGTGGGGCTTATTGAAAAAGAACCTCGCTATCGGGAGAATGGGAGTAATACCAGCAACAGGCTTATTTTAAGAAAATAACAGGCTGCAGCAAAGGGAAAAGTCGGATTTTCCGCCAAGGGGAAGAATTGTCTTTTTGCTGAACCCAGGTGCGGTTCACTGTGGACCCACCAGAACTTCCCACTCTAAGAAAGGCTTATTACAGAAAAAGAATACAGTATATTTTTTTATGTTTTAACGGTCAGTCAACTACGAAAGAACAATGACTTAACCTCTGGGCGATTATTCGAACTATTTGGAGTAAAAGCAAGTGCATATCCGCAAGATTAAAAGTGGAGACAGCCTTACCCTATTTTCTCTGTTTCTGAAGATATGCAATGTGCTTGAAACTCAAACAGATATGTGCAGGAAGATTTAGTGGATCAGAATTCGTTAATCACATATATAACTGCGAAGAGCGATGATAGTTGCAGACTTGTAGACAAAAAATTAGGTTTGCAACTTCATAAGGTTTAACTTGGGATAGGCAATAAAAAATCTTGACCGATTCGGTTTATTGTGTTATTATGGTATAAACCGAATTGGTTTATATAGTTTTGATGAGGAGGCAATGATATGGAAAAATTTTTGAATTTACCTGTAGAAAAACAAAATATAATTATTGATGCCGCATTAAAAAACTTTGCAGTGCATGGATATAAGAAAACATCTATTAGTGATATAGCCAGTAGTGCAGGTATTTCCAAAGCAATGGTATTTCATTATTTTGGCACAAAGAAAGAGCTATACGTATACTTGGTTAATATGTGTGTGGGCAGTATTAGTACCGAGGTTGTAGAGAAATTTGATGAGAGTATTACAGACTTATTTGATCGGATTGCATATACATCTAAGCTTAAAATGAATTTGATGAAAAAACATCCTTATGTCTCTTCGTTTATTCAGAGTGCCTATTTTGAAAATGATGATGAAGTTAAGGAAGAACTAAAAACTATTTTTAGCAAAGGTGACGGCAGAACCATCGGAAAGAAAATGGCTTTTGATGGTGCAGATTTTTCAAAATTCAAAGATGATGTTGATCCAAACCTTGTTATGAACATGATTGACTGGATTTCCGAGGGATATATGAGCAAAATGGCAGGTGTGGGAGAAAGTGATCTTGATGAATTATATAAGGTGTTTGAAGAATGCCTGAAACTTTTTAGAAGAAACTTTTATAAGTGATCATTAAAAATGAAGGAGGGAAAGTTTTATGAATTCATATGTGCTTAGTTTTCAGGAGATCGATAGACATAAGCTCATGGCAGTTGGGGGTAAAGGCGCCAACCTTGGAGAATTATCCAGAATTGAGGGAATACGAGTACCGGAGGGCTTTTGCATTACGACCGAAGCATACAAAAAAATAATCAACGAAACACCGGAATTAGACTCATTGTTGGAGCAATTGTCCCTGCTAAAGGCAGAAGACAGACAGAAAATCAGTGAAATCAGCGGAATGATTCGCAGGGTTATTGAAGGAATCATTATTTCAAAGGACATTGAGGAAGAAGTCCTTCATTATCTCGCAAGGTATGGTGAGAACAATGCTTATGCCGTGCGTTCCAGTGCCACAGCGGAGGATCTTCCTACCGCCTCCTTTGCAGGGCAGCAGGATACTTATTTGAATATCAAAGGAAAAGATTCGATTCTTAAGCATATCAGTATGTGCTGGGCATCACTGTTTACCGATCGTGCAGTTACCTATCGCATCCGCAATAACTTCGGTCACAGTAAGGTCTATTTATCTGTCATTGTTCAGCGGATGGTATTCCCCCAGGCATCAGGGATTATGTTCACAGCAGATCCCGTCACCTCCAACCGGAGGGTGTCATCAATAGATGCCAGTTTAGGGCTTGGTGAGGCGCTGGTCTCCGGCTTGGTCAATGCAGATATCTATAAAGTAAGAGAAGGCAGAATCGTCGATAAAAAGGTTTCTACCAAGAAACTTGCTATCTACGCCATAGAAGAGGGCGGTACGGAAGAAAGAGAGATTGAGACTGAACACCAGAATATGCAGACCCTGACAGACGAACAGATTTTACAGCTGGAGCGCATGGGAAGAACCATTGAGTCCTATTTCGGGAATCCACAGGATATCGAATGGTGCCTTTACGAAAATAAGTTTTATATTGTTCAAAGCCGTCCCATCACCACCTTATATCCTGTATCGGAGGTAAAGGACGATAAGAACCATGTATATATCTCCTTTGGTCATCGACAGATGATGACTGAAGCCATGAAGCCATTAGGACTGACAATTTTCCAGGAATGGATGAAGCGAATAACTGGTTCAGAAATGCCTGAGATGGGCGGAAGGCTTTATATGGATATATCCAATGAGCTTGCTTCACCTTTGATGTCCAAATTTTATTTAAAAAGCCTTGTGACAGTAGATGTTTTGATGCAAAAGGCCTTATACAATTTGATGAAACGAAAGGATTTTGTCAAAAATTTATATCGTGGTAAGACTTCTAAATCTGGAGCTTCCATGTGGCTGAAATGGGGTATTGATACCGTCAAAACCTATCGCCGAAACGACCCAGAAATCCTTAGAACCCTGATTGCCCAAAACGAAGCCTTCATACACAGCAGAGAGTTAAAATTTGCAAATTTATCAGGGATTGAATTGTTTGACTTTATACTCAAAGATTTTGAAGAAAGAAAGAATACACTTTTTAAAGGGTATGGAGCTGTTTTTTCGGGAGCCTACGCCTCATCATGGCTCAATAAGAACTTGCAGAAGTGGTTGGGTGAAAAGAATGTAGCGGATGTTCTCGCTCAATCGATATCAAATAATGTTACATCCGAAATGGGACTTGAACTCCTGGATGTAGCGGATGTCGCAAGGCAGTATCCAGAGGTTATTGAATATTTTGAGCAAGCAAATGACGATACCTTTTTTGACGACTTGATGAAATTGAAAGGCGGAAAAGCTGTAGCTGATTCAATTAAGTCCTACCTTAAAAAATACGGTATGCGCTGTTCTGCAGAAATTGATATAACCAGAACTCGGTGGAGTGAAAAGCCGACAATACTCCTTCCAATGATTCTCAATAATATCAAGGCCTTCGGCCCCAATGCCCACAGCGTGAAATTTGAACAAGGTCTGCAAGAAGCAAGGCAGAAGGAACAGGAGATATTAAGTCGTCTGGAACAAATGCCTGGTGGAAAAAGTAAAGCCAAAAAGACAAAGAAGATGATAAGTGTTTTACGAAATTTTGCTGGTTACAGGGAATACAACAAGTATTCACTTGTCTCTTATTTATGGATCATTAAGCAGGCTTTGTTGAAGGAAGCCGATAATCTGGTGCAGAAAGGTGTTATTCGTGAAAAGGAAGATATCTATTATCTAACATTTTGGGAACTCTGGGAGGCTGTTAAGACAAATCGGTTAGATTATAGCCTTATAACAAAAAGAAAAGAGGAACATGAGGTTTTTGAGAAGCTGACACCTCCCCGTGTCATTACCTCCGAGGGTGAAGTGATATCCGGTGAATACGACACAGGCAATATTCCCCAAGGTGCTTTAGCCGGTGTGCCTGTCTCATCCGGAATCATTGAAGGCCGGGCACGAGTCATTTTAAGAATGGAGGATGCCGACATAGAGGAAGGTGATATTTTGGTCACCGCCTATACGGACCCCAGCTGGACGCCGGTGTTTACATCCATTAAAGGTTTGGTGACGGAAGTGGGCGGCATGATGACTCATGGTGCTGTGGTTGCCAGAGAATACGGTTTGCCTGCAGTAGTAAG
>JBGVOM010000020.1:0-2426 GCA_045126515.1 Lachnospiraceae bacterium | reverse complement strand
TCGGGGTGGATCCAATCAATATAGCGGCACATATATACTTATCTTTGCAAGAAATCATAGCTAGAGAAATATCTGCTACTCAGCCTGCCGTAGTAACAATTGGTAAATTTTCTGGAGGAGAAGCAGCTAATATAATACCTGAGGAAGTTATCATGGAAGGTACGATTCGAAGTCTAGATAAAGAAACTGGAGAATTTATTTTTAATCGAATCAATGATATCGTAGTATCTACTGCAAAGATGTTTCGAGGGAAAGCTGAACTAATAGAATTATCATCAGTACCTCCATTAATGAATAATAATGAGTTAGCAAAAGAAATTACATCCTACCTAAAGGACTTATTGGGGGAACAGTCTGTAATATTATATGAAAAAGGTGGAATGGGCTCAGAAGATTTTGCTTCGTATTCATATGAAGTACCAAGTTTATATCTTATGCTGGGTGCTGGTACGAAACAAGAGAACTCTTTATATGGTGAAGCAATGCATAATCCCAAAGTAGTATTTAATGAAGATATCTTAGTTACAGGAGCAGCTATGCATACGTATTCAGCTATTATGTGGTTAAAAAATCAATGTTAACAACCTAACTTAAGCAACCACAACATATAGTGGTTAGATACTTAAAAACTTCGTATCAATTACTGTTATCGGCACGGGATTTCCCGTGCCGTTTTTATTACACTAAATTCATATACATCAAAAAATATTGCACAAAATCCAAACATAAATACCAGCATATTTACTATTGACAAATCAGCCAAATTTTGCGGCGCAGCCCTTGATTATATTGTTTTTTTGAAAGGAGCTGCATCACATGAAATTAATTCAAATCTTAGCTGATATCATCTGTAACACATTACTTGATCCCGACGCTCTTGAAAGGTCAAGGAACAGAAAAGGAGCTTTTACCCGCAACTGTGGAAAGCTTCCCTACTGGACATTGATCAAGCTTTTATTGAAAAATGTCAAAAAAACCATCTCTGCATCACTTGATGAGTTTTTCAATGAACTCCGTCTAATATCTGGAGCACCTCTTTCGGATACCATTAAATGCTCCCAGCAGGCTTTCAGCAAGGCTCGTTCAGGCATCAGCCATTCTATTTTCAAAGAATGCTTTGAACGTATCCTTGACTTCCTCTGCTGCAGGGATTCTCTCGACTTCCATGCTCGTTTTATGGGTGATTTGGGAAGGCAGATCATTGCTATCGACGGTTCCAAAATACCTCTGCCTAACCGCAAAGCACTTCTTGAAAAATATGGCAGCACCGGGAGAGGTTCCAGCTCTCCCACTGCCATAGCCAGTGTTGCTTTTGACGTACTGAATAACTGTGTCCTCGATGCTCAGCTTGAACCCATAAGCATCGATGAACGTACCCTTGCCATGCGCCACATGGAAAACATTAAAAGCAAAGCACGGACAAACCTATTATACACCATGTTTGTCTTTGACAGGGGATATGCTTCAAAAAATTTAATATCTTATATCGAAGATACAATACATGCCAGGTATCTGTTCCGGCTGAGAACCAAATTCAATACGGATATTGATGCGATCCCTGCGCCATCGGAGCAAAACGGAGTAAGCGACAGCATCCTTATCCTTGATGGCAGAAAGATCCGTGTCATTAAGTTCTATCTTCCAAGCGGGATACTTGAAACCCTTATAACAAATGATTTTGAACTTGATAAGGAAAATTTCCGCCAGTGTTACTTCTTAAGATGGCCTGTGGAGGAAAATTACAAACTTATCAAAGAAAAGATCGGACTGACCAATTTCCGTGGCTACTCTGAAAACTCCGTCCTTCAGGAATTCTGGATATCCATGCTGCTTGCAAATCTGTCTCTTGCCATAAAGCGTGAGACAGACAGCATTATTGACAGCACCATAAACCAGAAAGGAAACAAGAACAGATATATGACGAACATGAATGAGCTTATCGGATATCTAAGCCGTCATTTCGGGGAATATATGGATGCCGACACACTTACGCAAAAGTTTGATATTATTCGCTGTATATTTGATTTTGCCATATCACACAGGGTGCAGGACAAAAAAGGCAGTGGAGTGTCAAGTTCCCGCACTGTTCCAAGAAAAGTAAAACATCATTACAATAATAAGACAACGCACTAACATCTTTTATGAAAGGCGGTGATGCCCTAAGGTATTTCTTGAAATGCAAACTCTATATTAAAAAATTTGTTAAGAGAACCAAGGGGGAAGTCTGCCCTTTTTTAGCTAATTTTGTATCAATAGTATTCTGTTGTTGGTGGTTCATTGCCGTATATCTATGTTGATGCTGTACCACTACTAAGTTGTTAACATTGATTTACAGAGTGTTGCTATTATTTCTCGTACATCTGTCCTTATGCTTCCATACAACTGTTTCTTACGATATTTTGGAATAAAAACTATATGGTATTGGC
>JBGVOM010000019.1:0-16485 GCA_045126515.1 Lachnospiraceae bacterium | reverse complement strand
ATCATAAACATGTACCACCTTTAACTTTGATACATCTATTATACCAAAAAAGAGCCTCAAAGTCTTGTAAATACTTACTTTTTAGCTCTTTTTACGAGAAAAGCCCGCGACGAATGTCGCGGACTTTGTCTACAGTCTGAGATTGCACTTTTTGTGCAATCTATTTTATTTTACTTGGGGTAAACTAACTGTTCTTCTGTAATGTGATAGAGTACTTCGTCTAAGTATTTTTTTGCCAAATAATTTGCCATAGGAAGATTCATGTCCAGATAATTTCCGCAGTCTTTGGCACTGGCACCAGGAACCTCATCTTTAAAATCCCGAATAAATTCAAACATTTCTGTTAAAAGCGGTATGATGTCTTTAGAAGAATAATCACCTGCCAGCAGAAGATAGAAACCGGTGCGGCATCCCATAGGACCAAAATAGACTACTTTATTGCCGTAATCTTTATGATTTCTCAAATAAGTAGCTGCCAGATGTTCAATTGTATGAATTTCAGCAGTATTCATGACCGGTTCTTTGTTTGGCTTGGTCATGCGGAGATCAAAAGTAGTGATGGTATCACCGCCGAAATTATCTTTTCTGGATACATATACGCCTTTTAATAACTTTACATGATCAATTGTAAAACTTGTTATTTTTTCCATAATATAAAAACCTCCTTACCAGGAATCTCAAGTCTATAACATTCTAGCATAATCTGTTCCAAATGCAAAGAGGTTTTTGGCATAGTAAGTATTAGCTGCAGTAGTGCTGTGTAATATACTGGTCAAGACGGGATGAAACTAAAGAGCCCAGTTCAACAGAGACAAAACATGTTCCTCCAATTAATGTAACTGCTGCTAAAATCATTCCAAAAATTGTCATTGTAATCACCAAATCCTTTCTAAAACACTATGCATTAGCAAAATAAAAAGAGTCAGCTCCTCTAAGAACTGACTCCCTTGTCATCTTTTTAACAATCTCTATGCTATCACAAAAAGAAATGTTCTGCAAGACATTTTTTTAAAAAAATAAAGAATTGTAAAATATATAAAAAATTTATAAAAAAACAGAAATAATTTGAGCATAATGTTGAATTGGGTTGACGAGGAGAAGAACCAGTGCTAAAATTTTTATAGAAATTGTGATATTAGAAAGTTGAGGGATAGGTATGACAGCAGAGGAATTAAAAAAATTAGATGAGTTTGTGAAAGTGTTGGATATGCAGGAAGAAATTCTACAATTTACACATTTTACCAATGAAGATGCATGGGAACTGGGGAGCATTATGGCATTGGAAGCAAAGAAAAGGAGCCTTCCGGTGGTTATCCGTATTGAATTAAATAATGGATTTTGTGTATTCCAGTATGCCGCAGACGGCACTACGCCAAGAAATCAATTGTGGCTGGAACGCAAGATTAATACGGTGAAATTAATGGAAAAAAGTAGTCTGAATTTTTATGCTTCCTTAAGAAAAGCGGAACAAACCATGGAAGATGTGTTCTTAGATGAAAAGGTATATGCCTGTTGCGGAGGTGCGTTCCCAATCCGTATCGAGGATGCTGGTGTATTGGGAACCATTGCAGTTTCCGGCTTGAATCATGTGGGAGATCATGATTTTATTATTAAATGTGTCAGCAAATACCTTCATGCAGATGAAGTGCCTAGAATTAAAGAGAATATGTAATCATTTTCATATCATCCGGCAGAGGAGCGGTAAATTCTAAAGGAACACCGGTAATGGGATGGGAAAAGGTAAGACGGCAGGAGTGAAGCGCCTGTCGTTTTATTATGGAATAATCCGGGTTATACAGATAATCTCCGATTAAAGGATAGCCAATATGTTTCATGTGTACACGAATCTGGTGGGTACGCCCTGTCTCTAGTTGGAGTTTCAAAAGAGAGTGGGTTTGTGAGCAGGCAATCCGGGTATAATGAGTGACAGCACGTTCGCCGTGTTCATAATCTACCATTCGCTCAATGGCAGAGTCAGATTTTCTGCCGATAGGGGCATCAATGGTACCGGAAGCAGGTGTGATACCTTTCACAATTGCCATGTATTCTCTGTGAATCTGTCGTTTACTTACCATAACCGAGAGAATAGCAGAACTTAAACTGTTTTTTGCAATGATGGTCAGTCCGGTGGTATCCCGGTCAAGACGGTTAATGCAACGGAAAACAAAGGGAGAAGTTTCCTTTTGATAATAATATGCAACACCATTTGCCAGAGAATTTTCGTAATTATTCATGGAAGGGTGAATTGGTGTATCAGCAGGTTTATTCAGCACAAGAATATCTTCATCTTCATATACAATGGACAGCTCCATGGGAACCGGAACAATTCTTTCAGATGGTGCAGGTTCTAAAATAGTGACCGTAAGCAAGTCGCCTGTCTGCAAATGGTACTTGGTGTTCTGGTGAATATGATTTATTAAGATTCCTTGAGAGTGTGTTTTTAATCCTGATATAATATGACGAGAAAAGCCATGTGATTTCAAAAAGAAATCAATGGCTTTTCCTGCATCATGTTCAGTTATATGATAATGAAAAGTACGGTTCATAGATTTAATTTCCTATCGTGTTAATTAAAGTGCCAATGCCTTCGATTTCACAACGTATTTCATCGCCCGGGTGTAAAAATTTTGGTGGATGAAATCCCATACCAACACCGGAAGGAGTACCGGTGGAAATGATGGTTCCTGCTTTTAATGTCATTCCCTGTGACAATTCACTGATAATGTGGGGAATGGTAAAAAGCATTTGACTCGTGTTGCCGTCCTGACGAAGTTCTCCGTTTACATAACTTTTAATGGAAACATTTAACGGAAGCGGCATTTCATCGGCAGTAGTTATGTATGGTCCTATAGGTGCAAACCCGTCAAAACTTTTGCCAAAGTACCATTGTGTATGTCTTTTTTGAATATTTCTTGCACTGATATCGTTTAAAATGGTGTAGCCGAAAATATACTTTTCTGCATCTTCTTCGGAAATGTTTTTTGCATCTTTTCCGATGATAACAGCCAGTTCTGCTTCATAGTCAAGAGAATCTACGATATTAGAATAGCTTGGGATTGTTTCGCCGCAGGCAGTAGTTTCGTTGACACGTTTGGAAAAATAAATCGGATAAGATTCTTTGGAAGAAAAGGTATCCGGCTCATAACTGTCAGCTTCTGTTTTGTGTTCTGCATAGTTGATTCCAAGACAGATAATATCTTGTGGTGGCTTAGAAATCGGGGCACACAATTTTACGGAATTTAACGGAATGGTTGGAATTTCCATTGCTTCCTGTGCCAGATTAAGACGCTCAAACTCTGCCGGTGTCAGTTGCTCGATAACCGACATCATATTTTTGTAATCGATATCAAGAATAGAAAGCGGGATAATTGCGTTTTTTGTCTTGTGCAACATACCTACTTGAGGAATATCATCAGTTATTGTCATGTAAGTTAATAATTTCATTTTTATTACGCTCCGTTTAATTTGTCTTAAATATTATATAACTTATGGGCTTGGAATACAAGAAAAAAATCCAAAATAGCTATTGGCTAAAAGCTTGGGGGAGTGCTTACCCAGATTAAAGTGGCACCTGTTTTTTCGTTGGCAGTGAGATAATGTTCTGATTTTGCAGTAAAATAAAAGGATTCCCCTTTTTTGGCCTTGTACTTTTTGTTTCCGAGATGAATAGTAATGCTGCCCTGAAGCACGTAACCAAACTCCTCACCTTCATGGGGCATATCTAAATAAGTAGAACCGCCCGGTTCAATGGTAAGACGAATGGGTTCCATCATATTTTTTTGGGCATTTGGAATAATCCATTCAATTTTATTCTTTAATTCGCCATCAATTTTTTGAAAGTAGTCACTTTGGTGAAACACGATTTGTTCTTCTTCCGTATCGTTAAAAAAAGATTTCAAATCGGAGCCAAGACATTGCAAAATATCTACCAAAGTAGCGATGGAAGGAGAGGCGATATCTCGCTCCAACTGGGAAATAAACCCCTTTGATAATTCTGCCCGGTCAGCTAATTCTTCTTGTGTTAGCCCTTTTGCTTTTCTAAGTTCTCTTAATTTGTGCCCTATTTTCATGGATTCTCCTCTTTGTAGTGATGTTAATTGAGATTTAAATTAATTACTACTATAGCAAAGAATGAAATTTCGGTCAATGTGAAAAAGTTACAATAAATTTGACGAAACGGGAACACTTGTGCTAATATATTTTAATATGGCTTTTTATGCAAAAAAGTAAGGAAAGGGACGAGATTATGGCAAAACAGACATCATACGATGCACATAATATTTCCGTATTAGAAGGGCTGGAAGCGGTAAGAAAACGCCCTGGAATGTACATTGGAAGTGTGACAACCAAAGGATTAAATCACTTGATTTACGAGATTGTGGACAATTCTGTAGATGAACATCTGGCAGGTTTTTGCAATAGAATAGAAGTGACACTGGAAAAGGATGGTTCTGCTACAGTTGCAGACAACGGGCGCGGAATTCCGGTGGATATGCACGAAAAAGGAATCAGTGCAGAGCGTCTGGTATTTACCACACTTCATGCAGGTGGTAAATTTGATAATTCTGTATACAAAACAAGCGGTGGGCTTCACGGTGTAGGTTCTTCAGTAGTAAATGCACTGTCCAGCTATTTAGATATTAAGATAAAGCGTGACGGATTTATTCATCATGACCGGTATGAAAAGGGAAATCCGGTGGTTGAATTAGAAAACGGACTTCTGCCAAAACTTGGTAAAACAAGAGAAACAGGAACTATTGTCAATTTCCTGCCTGATGATACTATCTTTGAAAAGACAAGATTTAAGGCGGAGGAAATTAAATCAAGACTTCATGAAACGGCATATTTAAATCCGGAGCTTACCATCTGTTTTCGGGATAACCGACAGCCAGAGCCGGAAATTATTGAATACCATGAAGAAGATGGAATCGTAGGCTTTGTGAAAGATATAAACAGAAAAAGTGAAGCAATCCATGATGTGATTTACTTTAAGGGAGAAAGTGAAGGAATTACTGTGGAAGCAGCTTTTCAGTTTGTAAATGAATTCCACGAAAATGTATTAGGTTTCTGTAACAATATTTATAATGCAGAAGGCGGTACTCATCTGACAGGATTTAAGACGGTATTTACTACGGTAATCAATTCTTATGCCAGAGAGTTAGGAATTTTAAAGGATAAAGATGCTAATTTTACAGGTGCGGATATCCGAAATGGAATGACAGCAGTAGTTTCAATTAAACATCCGGATCCGAGATTTGAAGGTCAGACTAAGACAAAACTGGATAATCAGGATGCTGCAAAAGCAGTAAATAAAGTAACCGGAGAAGAAATTACAAGATACTTTGACCGTAATTTAGAAGTGTTAAAAAGTGTAATTTCCTGTGCGGAAAAAGCTGCAAAAATCAGAAAGACAGAAGAAAAGGCAAAGACCAATATGTTGTCTAAGCCAAAATTTTCTTTTGATTCTAACGGTAAACTGGCAAACTGTGAAAGCCGGGATGCTTCTAGATGTGAAATCTTTATTGTGGAAGGAGATTCTGCGGGCGGTTCCGCAAAGACGGCCAGAAACAGAGAGTTTCAGGCGATTCTTCCGATTCGTGGTAAGATTTTAAACGTAGAAAAAGCAAGTATGGATAAGGTGTTAGCAAATGCAGAAATTAAAACAATGATTAATGCTTTTGGCTGCGGTTTTTCCGAAGGTTATGGAAATGATTTTGACATAACAAAGCTTCGTTATAATAAAATTATCATTATGGCGGATGCCGATGTAGATGGGGCGCATATTTGTACGCTGCTGTTAACTTTGTTCTATCGGTTTATGCCGGAATTAATCTATGAAGGTCATGTGTATATTGCCATGCCTCCACTGTATAAAGCCATGCCGGCGAAAGGAGAAGAAGAATACCTTTATGATGATAAGGCATTGGAAAAATATCGTAAGAAACAAAAGGGCAGTTTTACCTTACAGCGTTATAAAGGTTTAGGTGAAATGGATGCAGAGCAGTTGTGGGAAACCACATTAAACCCGGAAAGCAGAATTTTGAAACAGGTGGAAATTGAAGATGCGAGAATGGCATCGGATGTGACAGAAATGTTGATGGGAACGGAAGTTCCGCCAAGAAAAGCATTTATTTATGAACATGCCCAGGATGCGGAGTTGGATATTTAGGAGGAAAGAAAAATGGAAGAACAGATTATAAAAACCGAATACTCCGACGTAATGCAGAAATCATATATTGACTATGCTATGAGTGTTATTGTCGCAAGAGCGCTTCCAGATGTACGTGACGGTTTAAAACCGGTACAGAGGAGAACGTTATATGATATGCATGAATTGGGAATTCGTTTTGATAAGCCATACAGAAAATGTGCACGTATCGTAGGTGACACTATGGGTAAATATCATCCTCATGGTGACAGCTCTATCTATGAAGCACTGGTAGTAATGGCACAGGAATTTAAAAAAGGACAGCCGCTAGTGGACGGACATGGAAATTTTGGCTCCATCGAAGGGGATGGGGCAGCTGCCATGCGTTATACCGAGGCACGTCTGCAAAAAATTACCCAGGAAGTATTTTTGGCAGATTTAGATAAGAATGTGGTGGATTTTGCACCAAACTTTGATGAAACAGAAAAAGAACCAATGGTGCTTCCTGTGAAGGTACCGAATCTTTTGTTAAACGGTGCCGAAGGCATTGCAGTTGGTATGGCAACCAGTATTCCGCCTCACAATTTAGGCGAAATTATCGAAGCGGAAAAAGCTTTTTTAAAGAATCCAGACATTACCACAGAAGAGCTGATGCAGTATATTCAGGGTCCGGATTTTCCAACCGGTGGTATTGTGGTAAATAAAGACGAATTATTGGAAATATACAAAACAGGTGTAGGGAAAATTAAACTGCGTGGTAAAGTGGAGATAGAGCAGGTAAAAGGCGGAAAAGAACGTATTGTTATCACGGAAATTCCATATACTATGATTGGTGCTAATATTGGAAAATTCTTAAATGATATTGGTAATCTGGTGGAAAGCAGAAAGGCACCGGATATTGTAGATATTTCTAACCAGTCTTCTAAAGATGGTATTCGTATTGTTCTGGAATTAAAGAAAAATGCTGATACCAACCAGATAATTAATATGCTTTACAAGAAGACAAAGTTAGAAGATACCTTTGGTATGAATATGTTAGCCGTGGCTAATGGAAGACCAGAAACCATGGGGCTTCGCACCGTTATTGAGCATCATCTGGATTTCCAGTATGAAATTACTACCAGAAAGTATAAAACACTGTTAGAAAAGGAACTGGACAAAAAGGAAATACAGGAAGGTTTAATTAAGGCATGTGATGTAATTGATTTGATTATTGAAATTCTTCGAGGCAGTAAAAACATTAAAGAAGCGAAAGCGTGTCTTGTGTCCGGAGAAACAGGAGCAATCAAATTTAAATCCCAGGCTTCAAAGAAGGCGGCTGCACAGCTGAAATTTACAGAGCGCCAGGCAACGGCGATTTTGGAGATGCGCCTTTATAAATTGATTGGTTTGGAAATTGAAGCATTGCTGAAAGAACATGAAACGACCTTGTTAAATATTGCAAAGTATGAAGAAATATTAAGTAATCATAGTGCTATGACCAAGGTGATTCGCAAGGAATTAGATGATATTAAAAAGGCATATGCAAGACCTCGGAAAACTGTCATTGAAAATGGTGTGGAAGCTGTTTATGAGGAAAAGAAGATTGAGGAGCAGGAAGTGGTATTTTTAATGGATCGTTTCGGTTATGCGAAAACCATTGATACTGCCACATATGAACGAAATAAAGAAGCAGCAGACAGTGAAAATAAATATGTGATTACTTGTATGAATACAGATAAGATATGTTTGTTTACAGACAACGGTAACCTACATACTGTAAAGGTGTTGGACTTGCCATTTGGAAAATTCAGGGATAAAGGAACACCGGTGGACAATGTGAGCAATTATAACAGTTCGGAAGAACAGATTATATTTGCGGCGGCTTTAAAAGATTTAAATGATAAATATCTGATTTTCACCACAAAGTATGGTATGATGAAGAAAGTAATGGGGACAGAATTTGAAGTCTCTAAACGGACCATAGCTGCCACCAAGTTAAACGAAGATGATAAAGTATGCACCATTCTTACAGAGCCGTTGTTATTAATTTCAGAAGGCATGAGTGTGTCTGAAATCCCGAAAAATACCAACAATCTTGTGTTACAGACAAAGAATGGTATTTTTCTCAGGTTTGCCTCCACGGAGATACCGGAAAAAAAACGTGGCGCCGTAGGCGTACGCGGTATAAAACTTGTGGGAACAGACGAAGTAGAACAGGCGTATATTTTTGATGAAAATGAAACATATACCATAAAATATAACAAAAAAGAAGTTACGCTTTCCAGATTAAAAAAGGCAGGACGTGACACGAAAGGAAGCAAGTATCGGGGCTAAGGAGGAATAAGATGCGAGTAATAGCGGGCACAGCAAGAAGACTTCAGTTGAAAACCATTGAAGGCAGTGATACCAGACCAACTACAGATAGAATTAAAGAAACATTGTTTAATATACTCCAATATGATTTGGCAGACACTACGTTTCTTGACTTGTTTAGCGGCAGTGGAGGCATTGGAATTGAAGCCTTAAGCAGAGGTGCAAGAAGAGCGTGGTTTGTGGAAAATAATCCTAAGGCAGTAAAATGCATTAAAGAAAATCTACAGACTACAAATCTGATGGATAAGGCAGAAATCATGAATGTAGATTATCTTGGTGCTCTGAAAAGATTAGAAGGGCAGAAGGCTATGGATTTTATTTTTATGGATCCTCCTTATAATCATGAATTTGAACGGGAAGTGTTGCGGTATTTGGCGGATTCTTCTCTGGCAGATGAGCAGACAGTAATCATTGTAGAAGCTTCTTTAGAAACAGATTTCTCTTTTATAGAGGATGAATACTTACCATTTGAAGTGACAAGATACAAAAAATACAAAACTAACATGCATGTATTTGTGCAGAGAAAAGAGGAATAATATGGCAAGAGCATTATACTCAGGAAGTTTTGACCCGGTAACATTTGGTCATATAGATATTATTAAGCGCGCAGCCAATATTTTTGATGAGGTTGTAGTGGCTGTTTTGAATAATAAGGCGAAAAATCCATTGTTTTCTGTAGAAGAACGTGTTAATATGTTAGAGGAAACCACAAAGGATTTAAAAAACGTAAAAATTACTTCCTTTCGTGGGTTGCTGGTAGATTTTGCAAAAGAAGAAAATATCAATGTAATTGTCCGTGGACTTCGGGCAGTTACGGATTTTGAATATGAACTTCAGATGGCACAGACCAATCATGAATTGTTACCGGAAGTAGATACCATGTTTTTAACAACAAGCATTTTATATTCCTATGTCAGTTCTACGATTGTGCGGGAGGTTGCATCTTATCACGGTGATGTATCCCATTTTGTGCCGGAATGTATTGCGCAAAAGTTGTACAGTAAATATGATGAAATACATAAGGTAGAGGGAAAATAAGAAAAAAGGAGATGTCTTGTTATGAGTAGCAAAATAGAGCAGATTATTGATGAAATACAAGAATACATAGATAGTTGTAAATATCAGCCGTTATCAAATACTAAAATTGTAGTGTCGAAGGATGAAATGGATGAATTGTTGCGTGAACTTCGCATGAAAACACCGGAAGAAATTAAACGTTATCAGAAAATCATCAGCAACCGTGATGCCATTATGGAAGATGCCAAGACAAAGGCAGAAGCAATGCTGAGAGAAGCAACTATTCAGACGAATGAACTGGTAAGCGAGCATGAGGTTATGCAGCAGGCATATGCTCAGGCAAACGAAATTATTGCCCAGGCAACAGAAAAAGCCCAGATGATTTTAGACAATGCCACCAAGGATGCAAATGAAATACGTATTGGGGCAATTCAGTACACGGACGAAATGTTAGGCAGCCTGCATAATATTATAAGTCATGCTGTAGACTCTGCCGGCGCAAAATATGATAATCTTATTTCGGATTTGAAACGTACTTGTGATATTATTGATACTAATAGGGCATCTCTGTCTGCCACAGATGAGCAGGCAGGAACAGAGGAAAAGGCGGCTATGGAAGATGTGCCTGAATTAGAAGAATAATGACCTGAGATATCTGTGTCGGTGAAAAATATAAATACATTAGATATAACAAAAATTCCGGGAATGGTTTGCAATTTTGTAAACTGTTCCCGTTTTTTACAGCACATTATGTAAAAAGAAAATAGTAAGTATAAAGGATAAAGCTGTTTGAGTCAGCTTTGAAATAAGGTAAGGCAGAAAAGGAAGCTTAGAATCTTTTATCATACTGTAGGTTTGCATTAAACCGGATAAACCGCCAAAGACACAGAGTGGAATCGCAAAAAGGAAACGTAGCGGTAGAGGAAATTCCTGTACAGTAATATAGTTGATTCCGGTGGTGATTTCAATGCTCCCGGTGAGAAAGGCAAGTAGTGGTGCCGGAATTGAGAGGGAGAGAAACATACCTGAAATGATGGAAAAAAGTATTACATAGCCTCCTAATTTTGTGATTTGTGTAAAGCTGTCCATAATAGCGGTATCTATGATCTCAAAATCTAATTTTTTGTAAGGAACAGGTGGAGGTGTCTCTATAACTGTTGAATTTTGCTTTCGGCGAAATAAAGGCTGAGTGAGCAACGCAAAAATCATTGGCGCTCCGTAGATAATTAAAATAATATAGGGAAGCAGTTCTGGTGCATCAAAACAGGAAACGGTCAGAAAACTGCTGATAAACATGGGACTTAGATTGTTACAAAAAGTAAGAAGATAACAGGCTTCTTCGTAGGTTATCTGCCGGTGTCCGTACAGTTCTGAAACAAGCTTTGCGCCCATGGGATATCCGCATAGAAAGCCTGTGATAACAACGAAAGTTCCTGATTTGCTCAATTTAAAAATCTTATGGAAGAAAGAAGCAAACAAAAAAGTGAGGCAGGAGATTGCATTTAATTCAATTAAAAGCTTGGAGATAATCATAAAAGGAAGCAGAGTGGGAAGAAGCACTTTAAACCACAACATTAGACCGGAACGGGCAGAGGAAACAGCATTTTCCGGTGAAACCAAAAGAAAAAGAAAAATGGTAATTACAATAGACGTGAAGAAAAATTTCCGGATTTTCATATGGCATCTACCTGCAGGTAAATCTAGTTGTTTTTATTTATATGAAGGTTTTGCTATAACTATGAATGAAAAAAATGGGAATAACAAGGAAGGGTGTCACATAAAATATAAAGATGCCATGGAGAGAGCTTGTATGTGAAAGAAGGAAAAACAGTTCATTTAGTTGCAAAAATTGTGATTTTAAGTGCCCTGGGGAGTTTGATTTTGTTTCAGCAGGAAGATATGCTTTTTAGAGGGAGGTATTCTTGGGTTCAGAAAAATTTAAACGAAGAAGATGTGTATCGGGAAAATAGAGTAAGTGAGAGCGTGCTTATGTATGCCATAGATAACGGATTACAGGGGGAAGAACTGGCAGATTTAATTACGGATAGTTTTTTTTATGAAAAAAGTTATAAGGAAGAGATTGTAAAGCCGGAGGTAATTCGGGGATTAAAAGAGGATGAAGGTGTAAACTATATTCGGGAAAACTGCCGGGGAGCCTATGAAAGTATGGCTGCTAGTAATTGGGCAGTGTGGGCAGATGTGAAATATTTTCCGGTGCCAAAATCAAGCTGGGATGAAGATATGACGGTGAGCTTTGAAAATTCATGGAAGTTTGAACGAATCTTTGGGGGAAAACGTTATCATGAAGGCTGTGATATTATGGCCAATGAAAATAAACGTGGGGTATATCCGGTAATCAGTATGTGTGATGGAGTGGTGGAGAAAAAGGGATGGCTTACCAAAGGAGGTTATCGGCTTGGGATTCGAGGGAAGAGTGGAGCGTATTTTTATTATGCCCATTTACAATCTTATGCGGACATAGCAGAGGGGGATACTGTAAAAGCCGGACAGCTTTTGGGGTTTATGGGAGACAGTGGTTATGGAGAAGAAGGGACTACAGGAAAATTTGATGTTCACCTTCATGTGGGAATTTATATTAAAACAGAGCATAATGAAGAAGTTAGTGTGAACCCATATCCTGTGTTGAAGTATTTGCAGGAACGAAAGTTGACTATGGATTTTGGAATAGAGTAATAAAGTGATAAAAGTAACAAAAATTTTAGAAAATTAATAGGCACTAAAGAAAGAAGTGTGGTATAATTTTACTAGAAGAATTCGTGGCTGTTGAAAGGCAGAGTATGGAAGGAAAGCCATATAAATTAATTGAAAACAATTGGAGTGGTTAAGATGGAGATACAATTATGGAGAGAGATTTTAAACCCTTATGAACTCGCGGTAGAGGAATTGAAAGTCAAATTTAACCATAATATCCGGGAGCATAGAGAAAAAGGTCTTTATTCTCCCATTGAACAGGTTTTAGGACGTGTAAAAACAGTTACCAGTATTATTGAAAAAGCAACGAAAAAGCATATACCAATGGATCGGATTGAAGAAGAAATCGAAGATATTGCAGGAATCCGACTGATATGTCAGTTTGTGGAAGACATTTATGCAATTGCAGATATGATTAAAGAGCGGGATGATATGCAAGTAAAGAGTATTAAGGACTATATAGCAAACCGAAAAGAGAGCGGTTATCAAAGTTATCATATGATTGTCATGTATAATATTCAGACACTGAGCGGTCCTAAAACGATACCGGTAGAGATACAGATTCGTACCCTTGCTATGAATTTCTGGGCGACTATTGAACATTCTCTGCAATACAAATATAGAGAAAATATGCCGGAATATATTAAGGATAGCTTAAGCGGCGCTGCTACGGCAGTAATTGTTCTGGATAAGGAAATGTCTGCAGTGAGAAGCGAAATTATGGATGCACAGAATTCCTTCCGTATTAAGGCAAATGTGGTGGCTTCTATATTGAATACCATGCAGAACTTATATAAAGTTGCAAATGAACGTGAGCTTGTAAAAATACAGGATGAATTTTATCGTATATATGAGCAGGATGACTTAGAACAGCTAAACAGATTCGAAAGGGAAATTGATTTAATTGCAGAGGGGTATAAGGTGCAGGGCATTAACCATGCGTTGAATTAGGAAAGGAACAGTGTATGCAGATTAGATTGGATAAGTTTCTTGCGGATGCTAAGGTAGGAAGCCGAAGCGAGGTAAAAGGATACATAAAAAAGGGACGTATTCGCATTAATGATGAAATTGCACAGAAAGCAGAAACAAAGATAAATACAGAAAAAGATCAAATTTATTTTGACCAGGAAAGAGTGCGGGAAAAAGGATTTGTGTATTATATGTTGAATAAGCCAAAAGGTGTGGTAAGTGCCACCACAGATAATGTGGAAAGAACTGTGGTGGATTTACTCAAAGAGGAGAAATACTGGGAAGAATTGTTTCCGGTAGGAAGGCTTGATAAAGATACGGAAGGTCTGCTTTTGCTTACCAATGATGGGGTGCTTGCCCATAATCTGCTTTCGCCGAAAAAGCATGTAGACAAGATATATTATGCGCTAATCAAAGGCTTCGTAGATGGGGAAGATGTTTCTGCTTTTAAGGAAGGTCTGGACATAGGGGAAAAGAAAAACACTATGCCTTCAGACCTTCATATTTTGAAATCAGGGGAGATTTCAGAGGTTGAAATTACCATCTGTGAGGGGAAATTCCATCAGGTAAAGAGAATGTTTCAGGCTGTTTCTAAGGAAGTGATTTATTTAAAAAGAATTTCCATGGGAAAACTTGTGTTAGATAAAAGACTGCAGCCGGGTGAATACAGGCATCTGACCGAGGCAGAAATTGAATTGTTGGAAAGCTGAAAACAAAAATAGAAGAAATAATAGAGGATATTGATTATGAAGAAAGGATTTTTACCTGTCAGTCGCTCTGAAATGGAAGCACAGGGACTGGAACAACTTGATTTTGTATATATTATTGGAGATGCCTATGTGGATCATCCCTCTTTTGGACATGCTATAATCAGCAGAGTTTTAGAAGCAAATGGATATACAGTAGGAATTATTTCGCAGCCGGACTGGAAAAATAAAGAAAGTATTGCGGAATTTGGAGAACCAAGGCTGGGATTTATTGTAACCGCTGGGAATATGGATTCCATGGTAAATCATTATTCTGTTTCGAAAAGACGGCGTGAGGTGGATGCATTTACACCGGGCGGTGTTATGGGAAAAAGACCGGATTATGCCACGGTAGTATATTGTAATTTGATTCGCCAGACGTATAAAAAAACACCAATTATTATTGGAGGTATTGAGGCATCCTTAAGAAGACTGGCACATTATGACTATTGGTCAAATTCAATGAAACGTTCTGTTTTACTGGATTCCGGTGCTGATCTTCTGATTTATGGTATGGGAGAAAAGCCTATCGTAGAAGTTGCAGATGCTTTAAATAGTGGAATTGATATTAAGGACATTACATTTATTGATGGAACCGTGTATAAAACAAGTAATTTAGATAGCGTGTATGATGCCATAACCTTGCCTTCCTATACAGAACTGAAAACAGATAAGAAGGTTTATGCAGAAAGCTTTTATACCCAGTATTGTAATACAGATCCCTTTGTTGCAAAGCGGTTAGTTGAGCCTTACAAGGAAAAACAATATGTGGTACAGAATCCTCCGGCCAAGCCTTTGTCTCAAAGTGAAATGGATCACGTGTATGCTTTGCCATATATGAGAACATATCATCCGTCATACGAAGCAGCAGGAGGGGTTCCGGCAATAGCGGAAGTTAAATTCAGTCTTGTAAGTAATCGTGGATGCTTCGGAGGTTGTAGTTTCTGTGCGTTGACATTTCATCAGGGAAGGATTATTCAGACCAGAAGTCATGAATCTCTGCTGGCGGAAGCGGAGAAGATTATCTGGGATAAAGACTTTAAAGGGTATATTCATGATGTGGGTGGACCTACTGCGAATTTTAGACATATGGCATGTAAAAAACAGGCAGAACATGGGGCTTGTCCAAATAAGCAGTGCCTTTTTCCAAAGCCTTGCAGCAACTTGAAAGTAGATCATAAAGATTATTTGGAATTGCTTAAGAAATTGAGAGAACTGCCAAATGTTAAAAAAGTGTTTGTTCGTTCCGGTATTCGCTTTGATTATCTGATGGCAGATAAAAATGATGAATTTTTCTATGAGCTGTGTAGTCATCATATTAGCGGTCAGCTTAAGGTGGCACCAGAGCATATTTCTGATAATGTGCTGAAATATATGGGAAAACCGGAAAATTCCGTTTATGAAGCGTTTCAGAAAAAGTATAAAAAAATAAATGAACGCATTGGTAAAAAACAGTATTTGGTACCGTATCTGATGTCCTCCCATCCCGGCTCCACCATAAAGGAGGCTGTAGAACTGGCAGAATATCTGAGAGATTTAGGGTATATGCCGGAGCAGGTGCAGGATTTTTATCCCACACCGTCTACGCTTTCCACTTGTATGTATTATACGGGATATGATCCTAGAACCATGAAACCGGTGTATACTCCGAAAAACCCGCACGAAAAAGCAATGCAGAGAGCTTTGATTCAATATCGCAATCCGAAAAATTACGAATTGGTAAAGGAAGCCCTGACCATTGCCGGAAGAACCGATTTAATTGGATTTGATAAAAAATGTCTGATTCGTCCAAGAAACATGGGAAATCCTTATAGCGGAAAAGGGAAAAAGGACGATAAGAATAGGAAGTCCTATCAGAATAATCATAGTCAGAAAAAAAAGACAATTCGAAATGTTCATAAAAAGAAAAAGTAGGTGTGAGAAGAATGAAAATAGCAGTTGTAACAGGAGCATCTTCAGGGATGGGCAGAGAATTTGTACTGTCCATAGATAAAAAATATAAAGATATATTAGATGAAATCTGGGTATTGGCAAGGAGAAAAGACCGTTTAGAAGAACTGCAGGACAAGGTGAAGACAAAATTGAGAATTTTTTCTGTAGATTTGTTGGAGCAAGAAAGCTATGAACAATATACAGAAAGTTTGAAAAAACACAATCCTACAGTGGGAATTTTGGTAAATTCTTCCGGCTTTGGAAAAATCGGAAACTTTTCGGAAATTAGCAGAGAAAGCAATTTGTCTATGGTAGAACTAAACTGTCAGGCACTGACAAAAGTTACGTATGATACGTTACCTTTTATGAAAAAAGGAGGGCGGATTATCAATCTTGCATCTAGTGCAGCGTTTCTTCCTCAGCCGGGATTTGCAGTATATGCAGCGAGCAAGTCTTATGTATTAAGTTTTTCGAAAGCGTTGAAATATGAGGTGGCACATCGAGGAATTTATGTCACTGCGGTGTGTCCGGGACCGGTGAAAACAGAATTTTTTGACATTGCAGAAGAAAACAGTCAGATTGCTTTATACAAAAAGCTGGTAATGG
>JBGVOM010000018.1:0-2866 GCA_045126515.1 Lachnospiraceae bacterium | reverse complement strand
GAGTATAGTAATTTCCGATATACAAGGGCATTAAATATGGCAGAAACGAAAGTTGAAGATATACCTCTGTATGATTTTCAGAAAGATGCAGTAAATGCGTTAAAAATGCATTTTGTAGATAATGATTGTAAGGAAGGTATGCTTGTAATGCCAACTGGAAGTGGTAAGAGCAGAACGGCTACCTACTTCTTGATAAAGGAAATGGTAAGCCGGGGTTATCAGGTTATATGGCTTGCACATAGGTATATGCTGATTGACCAGGCAGCAGATTGCTTTTATCGTTTTGCCGGACTAAGTAAAATTGAGAATCCAAAGATAAGGGATTACAGAATTAGCTGTGTTTCAGGAGAGCATTTGAGAATGTCACAGGTAGAAAAGCATGAGATTATTATAGCCAGTGTGGCATCTATCTGTAGAAACAAGGACCATTTGCGTAGAATTCTTGGAAGTAAGGTCATGGTGGTTGTGGATGATGAGCGCGTTATAATAAGGACAAAGTTAGAGAAACCCAGTAAAATCAAGGGGTTAGCACTAATTTAGTCCTTATTTTTATACCATTTTATCGGTAGATAAGGCAGCGCTGACAAATCAAACCGAAATCCAAACATTGCATCAACAATTCAGAAGTCATGACCTGAGTGTGGTTCGTGCATCCAAGTGAGGTGACAATTTAATAGATTTTATTTAGGTAGGACTAAATTAGCATTTATCACGGAGATATTCCGTTTGGCTGATATAGTCCTACTTTTAATTTTGAAAGGAAGAGATTGTATGAGCAAAGTGCTAATTGAAGTCCTCGTAATAATTCTTATTGCGGGCAGTTATTTGATACTGTATTCAACAGTTAGAGTATCGGCTATAGCAGATCAAAGAATAGCGGAGATACGAAGTAGAGAAACATTTGATAAAGAAAAGCAGTTGAAAACAAATCAAAGTAGTATATCGGGAGGGATGGCTATGGCAAATAAAGAAAAGAAGATTGAAGGCAGACTGGGCTATAACAGTGAGAATGGCAGATATGGATTACTGATATCAGATTTATGGGAACATACCGGATTCCACTGTGGAGAATGCTTGGAAGTCAAGGTTGATGACAAATGGGTAAAAACCCGGATGGAAATGGATATTGCCCGTAATTGGTATCTGGTGGATACCCCCTATATAGGAGATTTAGAGTATGTTAGGGCGAGAATTTAAGAAAAGGAGGAAACACAGAATGAACAATAATATCGAAGTAATTGGAATTGACCATGGTTGGTCTCAGATGAAAACAAGCAATACCTGTTTCAATACTTCCATTAAGGAATTAGCAAATGCTCCTGCATTTCACGATAATGTGCTTGAGTATGATGACAGATACTTTGCAGTTGGTGAGGAAAGACTGGAGGTGTTGGACAGCAAGGTGGAAAATGAGAACTTTTATTTACTGACGCTGGTAGCAATTGCAAAGGAATTAGAGATAAGAGGAAAGAGTGAGGCTGATGTGGTTCTTGCGGTAGGGCTTCCTCTCACAAGATTTTCAGCAGAGAGAAAACCATTTATTGATTACCTGTCCAAGAATAGGGATGTGGTATTCGGATTTGAGCAGAAGCTTTATACAATTCATATAATGAATGTGCTTGTATATCCTCAGTGCTATGCAGCAGTAGCAGGGATGCTTCCTACCTTTGGTAAAAAGGCACTTGTCATTGATGTTGGCTCATGGACTGTTGACAGTATGCTGATAGTGAACAAGAAGCCTGACAACAGTAAGTGTGATACACAGAATGAGGGCTTGATTAAGTGTATGAGAGCCATCAACCGATTGGCGGTACAGGTCAAAAACAGAAAGATTGATGAAGCAGAGATTCAGGAATATATGAAAACTGGAAAGACAGAGCTTCCAAAGGATTTTAAGGAGATTATGGACCAGCAGATTCAGATTTTTGTGGATAAGGTGTACCGTTATCAGACCGAGTGTGGTTACAGTCTTGATATGATGCCGGTCTACTTTGTAGGTGGTGGGGCTGTCGTTATGAGAAATTTTGGAAGATATCAGCAGTCTAATATCCACTATGTGCTTGATGTAAAGGCAAATGCAAAAGGTTTTGAGACAATGGCAAAAATAGCGCTTAGAAGCGGGAGGTAACTTAAGATGGCAAAAAGAAGTAAACAGTACAGTTTTCATCTCAATCTGAATAATCCGGACCATTTGAAGATATACCGAACGCTGGAGGATTTGAATACAGATATTCATAAATCTGTTTCAAACTTTGTGATTAAGGCAGTGATTCAGTATATCAATGATGCCTCAAGGTCGAGTCTTACAAAGAGTGGAAAGAATGAAAAGGAGAATCTTGAAGGCTATGTAACTAGACAGGAGTTATCAGAAGCAAAGCTTCAGATAAAAGCCGATGTGATGAAAGAGGTTGCGCAGTTGTTTGGAAATGCAGCTATGAATACACAGCAGGTTGTTACGCCTGCACTTATGCAACAGATGATGTCGATGATACCAGAAAATGCAGAAAAAAAGAAAGATTCAGATAAGCCTGAGGAAGAGGCAGAGCCTACCGATGCAGCATTAGAGGAAATGTCGGTATTGTTTGCCCAGGGAAATTTTGGAGAGGAGTAAACGCCTATGGCAGTATTAAGCGGAATCGGAACTGTGTTACTTACCATATTGAAATGGATATTAAAAATAGTATTAGGAATGCTCAGACTGGTATTGGAGGTGGCAAAAATCTTCCTGCTTCTGCTTAATCTGGTATTCAGAGTGTTTATGGCATTTGTAGGTGCAGGAACACCATGAAAGGGGGTGTGGCTTATGAAGTTTCGATTTAAGAATTATCTTAATAATCGCAGACTGGTAAAGTATTACTTTGCCATG
>JBGVOM010000017.1:0-2164 GCA_045126515.1 Lachnospiraceae bacterium | reverse complement strand
AATGGTTTCACCCGAGACTTCACCAAGGTCAAAAAGTGCATTGGACATCTCTGCAAGAATACGTTTCGAGCAGGGTGCAAAATGAATGCTTCGAAACCGGGCGAATGTTGCATGGTCCGGAGCAGGTGCACCTTCCAGAAGAAACATGAAGTTGATATCTCTCCTGCAGTTAAGTTCCATGGAACGTGAGGAATAATCTCCATTCATGTAAGAGTAAAGCACAATCTTAAGAAGAGTTCTTGGCGATACTGAATTTATTCTTTCATAAGTAGAATACAGGTCAGTCAAATCCATAGCCTCCACAACCTGACTTAGTAAACGCACAGAATCGTCTTCCGGAATAATTGTTTCAATATTTAGCGGAAGTTTTAATTGATATCCGCTTGCATTTTGGGTATAATCTTTTTGTAATTTAATAGGTAGTAGCATACTTATATTTTACACCAACTGCCGAATTCTTTCGAGGTTTGGCAGTTATTTTTTTGCACTGAAAAGGAGCTGCACACTAATCACTTAGTGCGACAGCCCCTTGCTCAAATATTATTTTAGAGGGCATTGGGAAATTATGAGTATTTTAGGAAGGAGTTTTTTATGATTGAAAATGAATTAAAAAAAGAACAATTTTGCAGTATTTTCTTTGAAGCAGAACAAACCTCTTCAAGAGTATCGTCTGTAGAATTGTCTCATTTTATAGATGATGAGAATACACTCAAGGATATGATTGGAAAGAAAAAACTAATTTATCAAAAAGAACATGGTCTGACATCTGTAGGTGCTTATGAAGCGTTGGAAGAATTGTGTCAGATTAACATGGATACAATGAAAAAGACAATAAGTGGAAGGGCCAAGATAACAAGAAATTTTATTTATAAGTTTACAGTGGGATTTCACATGACTTTAGATGAAGCAAATGAGTACTTTGAATTAAATGGCGGAGCTTTGAGAGAAAATTGTCTGGCAGATTATATATGCATGTGTGCTTTGAGAGACGAAGATGATATTTTTCAGTTTATCACCGATTTCGAGCTTCACACAGAATCAAAACTAGGAATGAGAGACAGAAAATCAAAGTAGGGGATAATTTATCCCTAATCATAAGAGTGGAATTCTGTTATGATGCAATTATCAAAAAACAGGAGGTACAAATTTATGAAACCAATAATTTTTGTCAGAGTAGCAGATATGAAATATTACAGAGGTATAACAGAACAGGATGAACCATTTAATGGTGGTTCTTATGTTAAAGATACTGGGAATGCCCATGAGTGTTATAATTTTGAACCGATAATAGAGGAGGGGCAGGATTATGAAAAGTGTATTGGCTTTTTTATGATGTCCGCAGGGCATGGTGTGGGACAACTTCATATAGAAAAGATATGCGGCTGTGAACTTCTGAAAACGGAAGAGGTGGTGAATGATGTTCAGGTGGTATTTGTATCAAAAGCATCAGGTGCTAAGACAATGAGGGTTGTGGGATTTTATAAAAATGCAACAGTATACCGCTATCCACATTTTATGTCGTTTGGAGAAGAGTACGAACAGCAGTATCAATTTGAGGCACCGAAGGAGAATTGTATCCTACTTCCGTACACAGAACGTCATAGAGGAAGCAAATGGTTTGTGCCGGCAAGTTCTTCAAAATATCAGGAATTTGGATTTGGTAGATCAAATATATGGTATGCAGGAGGAAAAGGTGCATCTAAGAAAGAACTTGATTATGTTGAAAGAATGCTTGATTCTATTGATACATATCGGGGAGATAACTGGATGGATAAGGAGGTGATGCAGTAATGGCTTTTTCATGGAGTGGTTTTGATTCTACGTTTTTAAAGGAAATCATTAAAGCATCGGGGATTGAAGATGCAGAACTTTATGTTGAAAGTGATGATGAAGATGTTTTAGCAGGCTGTGTAAATAATATCTGTAGTGTTCCAGATGAAAAATTTATTATGAATTATAGACAGGTTATTGAACAGTATCTTATTCTGAATTATAAGGAAGAAGTGCTGAAAATTTGTAAAAGTCTTAATATCACTGCAAGAAGTTACAATGAGAAGCAGAGCCTTCTGACGAAAAAGGTGTTGTCTGCGAATTTAATCCATGCATATATTGCTGCTATATACAGCATACAGGGAATGGATATCGCAAATAGTGAGTATAGTAA
>JBGVOM010000016.1:0-2320 GCA_045126515.1 Lachnospiraceae bacterium | reverse complement strand
TGAACTGCACCCCATTTGTTAGACAAGTATGATATAATACTTGTACTAAGAAATGGGGTGTTTTTCTTATGCCAAAAGGTGTACCTAACAAACGATATACCGGAGAGTTTAAGCAGATGGTTGTCGAAACCCTGCGAAGAGAAAAACTTAGTTATCGAGAAGCAGGGGAAAGATTCGGTGTAGCCAATAGCAGGATCCTTTCATGGGAACGGATATATCTTACAGAGGGTCCGGAAGGCTTGTTTATTGAGCGTCGTGGGCGTGCTAGCACCGGACGTCCTCGCAATCTACCGAAGGCCGTGGAGGAGGATCTGCTGGCAGAGAACCAGCGGCTAAAGGCGGAGCTTGCATACCTAAAAAAATTGCAAGCCTTAGTTTCGGAAAGGGAGCAACGCAACAAGAAAAAGTGACGGCGATCCGGGAACTAAGGCTAGAATATCCTCTGGCAATGCTGCTGGAGATTGCTCAGCTCCCTCGTGCCACATTCTACTACCATCTTAAGCAAAGTAAAAATCCAGATAAATATGAGTCAACAAAGGAAGAAATAACGGCAATATATCACGAAAATAAAGGAAGATACGGATATCGCCGTATTACAACTGAACTTCGCAAGCGAAATATCTTGCTTAATCACAAAACGGTACAACGTTTGATGAAGGAAATGGGTATCGTTTGCCGTGTTAGAATGAAGAAATACCATTCTTACAAGGGAGAGGTAGGGAAAGTTGCCCCCAACCTCCTTGGACGTAATTTCTATGCTGACAGGCCTAATCAAAAGTGGGTAACGGACGTAACAGAGTTTCATCTATTCGGAGAAAAACTATATCTATCACCGATATTAGATTTACACAGTAGAGATATTGTCAGCTATACAATATCCGAAAGACCGGTTCTGTCGATGGTGACAACAATGCTTGAAAAAGCATTTGCCAAACTATCTGATCCAAAGAACCTTCTGCTGCACTCGGATCAGGGATGGCAATACCAACACAAGCACTACCAGCGAATGCTGCAAGAAAAGGGCGTACAACAGAGTATGAGTAATAAAGGTAACTGCCTGGACAATGCGGTAATGGAGAATTTTTTCGGTCTGCTGAAAAGTGAATTACTATATCTACAAGAGTTTGAATCGATGGATCATTTCAAGCAAGAACTTGTTGAATACCTGGACTATTACAACAACAGACGAATCAAGGCAAAACTAAAGGGCTTGCCACCTGCATTACACAGACAGCAAGCCCTTTCGGCAGCTTAAACAATTTGAGTTAGAAATATTTGTCTAACTTTTTGGGGTCACTTCAGGTGCGCTGGTAGATATTCTTATTTTCTTTTGTTGACTTTCTTGCCATAGTCTGTTCCTCTCTTTTCAGGGACTTGCCTACTTATTTTAGCACCTACGGGTTGCAAATACAACATTTTCCTATTTGTTGCTCGATCCGATGTAATGAATCAGCAAGTCAATCTTGCTGCCATTTTTGAATATTGACTAGGGGGACACCTTGTCTTCGGGCGTATTTCATAGTCTGCCATGCGCCGCCGCTTTCACGCTGAACGCAGAAAACAACCAAATGGGATCGGTTAACCATTTCTCGGTTTCTAGCTTGATGGGCATTTTTGAAATGACCGACAGCGGCAGTTTCGCAGATTTCAATTTCATCATAATACTCCCGGAAAGAATCTTCATTATCTCGGAACTCTGCTGTGGAATAGGGCAGCACCAAAACATGGGCGCTGTTGTCGCTTCGATAATCTCTCTTGCACCGCCGAACAACAGAGGAAACAAGTTGATCAAATTCTCCGTCCCGTCCGGCTAAAAATTCAATATACTCTTTTCCTCTCAGCAACTTACGAATCAGTATTTCAAGCCGCTTTTCTATAAGAAGAGGTTCTTCAATGATCCGATGACCAAAGAACGAAACTGTATATGTGTTCATTGCTGACTATCACCCGCTTTTGCACATAAATAAATTCATCCGCTTACGGAAATTATAGTATTGCTTACTAAAACAGTCAAGCGCTTACTGCAGCAAACAGAAAGTGAAAATTAGAAAAAGTATAATAAAGAGGAAATCTTGCTGCAAAGGGTGAATGATATGGGCAAAGATGTTTCCTTTAAGAATAGGGATAGATTTATTCAAATTGGTATTGCAATCGCTACACTGAGAAAGCTCCGTGGAATGTCCCAAGAACAATTAGCTGAAGAAGCAGGGATCAGCCGTTCTCTTCTAAGCTGCATTGAAGCACCCGGCATGGCACACAGTTTTTCTTTGGATGTATTCTTTAGCATAGCTGATGCTTTGAAAGTAGATCCCGCAGAATT
>JBGVOM010000015.1:0-16344 GCA_045126515.1 Lachnospiraceae bacterium | reverse complement strand
AGCGTACCTCGCTTGATATATCGGTTTATGGTATTCAGCCGGGTTACATATACCTGTTTTATTGGGTGATCGTCCGCAAGTTCTCGCTGCGTTCTGCCTTTCAGATTGCCAATCTGCCGACAGGTGCGGTGCAGCTTGTCCTCCGGTGCATAACCGCCGCAGTATTTTGTGTGCCTTGCATTGGTGGTCAAAAACCATTTGCCACAGATTTTGCATTTCTTCGGTGCATGACCGACACATAAGCCCTCAAAGAGATCAGACCGGAACATCCCCACAAAGGAAACATAGTGCATCCGCTTGACCAGTTTTGCCACATCCTCACCGGGACGGATGGTGGATACATACTGAACAGACTGATTGGACACAGACATCCAGGCATTGCCCTCCGTGATGGAGAACTCCGGCGGGAAATAGCTGCCGAACATCTTTGCAAAGCCCTCTGCGGTGCGGTCTGCTTCATTGCTATCCGACTTTTCCGCAAAATCAAGCATTGCCTTTTGGTATTCTCCGAGAGAGAATGCCAGATGCCCGAAAACCGCAGTATAACGTTCAAGTAGTACTGCATCTTCATATTTTACGAGGTCTTCAAGCTGCATTGTGCCGCTGTTCGCTTTTTGGACACACTCTAAATGGCTCAACGCACAATCCGTAGTAAAGACCCTTTCTATCCGTTCTCTGTGTTTTGGAACATCCATATAGGAGAATGGCGGCGTTTTACTGAGAATATCCAGCATTGCCAGAGCAGCTTCCCTTACCATAGGAAAGAGTGCCGAAGCATCCTGTTTCGCATTCATCGCCCCAAGCATAAGATTGATTTTCTCGCATTGCTCGTTCATTTTAGAAATGGTATCCGCAGGAACATTCAGCGCATCACAGGCAAGAGTACCGATAGGAAATGTTTTTCCCTCATATATGACCGTATCCTGCCAAAAATCCAATGTCATAAGTTCTTGATTCATGCTTGCCCTCCTGTCCTGTTTTTTCACTTTTCTAATTATACCATGCAAATGTGAAGGAATCTACATCATCAGATAAGTTGTCCTGTTTTTTGAAACGGGGTTGTCCTGCTTTTAGCCTGCTTTTTTCCAAATCCGTCATAACCATAGTAGAAAGGGCGAAGCACCTGCCAATCACGGCGGGTGCTTCGTGCTTTCCAGACTATTATGAACGGAGGTTTTTCTATGACAATCTATGAAAACATCAAGGCGGCAATCAGCGTAAAGCAAGCCGCCGAACACTACGGGCTGAAAGTCAACCGCAACGGCATGGCTTGCTGCCCGTTCCACAATGACAGGCATCCGAGCCTGAAGCTGAATGAAGATTATTTCTTCTGCTTCGGCTGCGGAGCCAAGGGGGATGTAATTGACCTTGTGGCAAGGCTGTTCAATCTGACGAGTTTGCAAGCGGCACAAAAGTTGGCTGCGGACTTCGGGCTTGACCCGAAACCACCCACTGCCGCAGCTATGGTCAAGCCAAAGCGCCCCCATATCCGACAGTTCCGGGAGGATGAAATGCTTTGCTTCCGTGTGCTGACGGATTATCTGCATCTGTTGGAGAATTGGAAAGTGCTGTATGCACCCAAAACACCGGACGAGCCTTATGATGACCGTTTTGTGGAAGCCTGCCAGATGCACTGCCATATCGAATATATGGCAGATGTGCTTACCGTGGGTGATCTGGAAGAACGGGTGGCATTGGTGGACAAGCTGATGCAAGATGGCAAAATTGCTTTTCTGCAAGAGTACACCGCACGAAAGAAAAAGGAGGTGGCGCACCATGGCGAAGAAACGGAAAATGCCTGATATGAACTTGCCTGTCTGGTTTGAGGGGCAGAACATCAACGAAGCTCTGTTTTGTGAAGAATTTCTGCAAGAGCGCAGAATCATCTTTGCAAACAGAGCTTTCTTTACGCCCAATGGACGGGTAACGGATGATATTGTCCTGCGGGGAGAGGTCTACGAAAAGCTGAAAAGCTACACCATCAGCAGCGTACCGCAGAAGATCAAAAACATCATGGAATTGCTGAAACTGGAAGCAATGGTTGAGGATCTTCCTCCCCAGCCTGACCGCCTCCATGTTGCCAACGGAACACTTATGCTGGATGGAAGATTTATCGAGGGGAAACAGGAAATCGTACAGAGCCGCTTGCCTGTTTCCTACAATCCAGATGCTTCTGCGCCTGCCCTGTGGCTGAACTTTCTGGACGGTCTGCTGTACCCGGAGGACATCCCCACCTTGCAGGAATTTATCGGCTATTGCCTGATTCCCTCCAACAAGGGACAGCGCATGATGGTGATTAAGGGCAACGGCGGCGAGGGCAAATCTCAAATCGGTTCGGTGCTTTCTGCTATATTCGGTACGAATATGAAAGACGGCAGTATCGGTAAGATTTCTAAAGACCGCTTCGCCCGTGCTGATCTGGAACACATCCTGCTGTGTGTGGATGATGATATGTGCATGGAAGCTCTGCGTCAGACCAACTATGTAAAATCCATTGTGACAGCGCAAGGCAGAATGGATTTGGAGCGAAAGAACAAACAGAGTTATCAGGGCTGGATGTTCTGCCGATTACTGGCATTCAGCAACGGCGATCTGCAAGCCCTGTATGACCGCAGCGATGGGTTTTACCGCAGACAGCTTGTGTTGACTACCAAGGAAAAACCCGTAGGCAGAGCCGATGATCCCGACCTTGCAGAGAAAATGAAAGCCGAAGCCGAGGGGATTTTCCTTTGGGCGTTTGAAGGCTTACAGCGGCTCGCTGCCAACAACTTTAAGTTTACGGAGAGTGACCGCATCCGTGCAAACCGGGAAGCGGTCAAGCGTGACAATAACAATATTTTTGACTTCATGGATTCCGAGGGGTATATCCGGCGCAAAGCGGATGCTTCCATCAGTTCCAAGGACTTCTACGCTATCTATCGCCTGTGGTGCGAGGAAAACTCCCTTGCCCCTCTGAAAGCCCGCAGCTTCAGCGATGCCATGGTTGCCAATGCGAAGAAATTTAATTTGGAGCATTGCAACAACATCACTAATTCTGCCGGACGGCGGGTATGGGGGTTTATGGGCGTGGAAGCTGTGGCACGACCTAATATAAACGGGTTTTACGACGTTTCGCCATGTACGTACGTACCGGAGGAATGGCAGGACTGATTCCTGTCTTTCATTTTCTGTATGTATGTACGCAGTGTTTTGCCCGTTTTTCTTTTTTATAGGAACAATCAGCGGTCAGAATTGAGCTGTTTTCGGGCATTGAAAATCAATGGTAATGAAAACAGCAAAGTTCTTGACCGCAGAACGAAACCATTTCACCAAATCGTGCTTCTCCAAACCATGCACCCGGTTCACGGAACAGTAGGTGTTTTCACTGTTCCAGACCAAACCGCATGGAACAGTAAAGTGGGATATATGCCTATATGGACAGAGTATCGCACCCATAAAATTAAAACGATTTAGGAGAAAGCAGATTTTTTACTGTTCGGTGCATCTGCTCCGCTTTGGAGAGTAGCCTTTGCACCAAACCACAAATCAAAAATATGGAGGATTTTTCAATATGAATGTACGCAACGAAATAAAGGCACAGATCATCCGTGCTGGGATGACCATGCAGGAAGTTGTTGACCTGCTCTCGGACGAATACGGTTGGAGCGACAGCGTTTCCAACCTGTCCGCAAAATTACAGCGGGAAAGCATCCGATACAAGGAAGTATTGGAGCTTGCCGATGTGCTGGGATACGACATCGTATGGCAGCAAAGACGGGAGAAATGATGCCCCGGCAGCAGCCCCTCGCTTCTCCCGTCCCCATAGGCGCACCGCAGTGCTGCCTATGGATGGCAGTGAAAGATACGGTTTTCGCTGCCACCGTCTGCAAGAGGAAGTTCGCCGGAACAGCTTCATGCAGACGGGCTGACCATAAGAAAAGTTGCAGACATTTTCGCCTTGGTCAGCAGAGGTCGCCGCAGCGACCGCACTCCCCCTCGGGAGAGCCCTCGGAGAGCCCACGGCACTTTGCAGCCAGTATGGATGAAAGTGTTATAGTGGGTTATTACACTTTGAAAAAGTGCCTCTCCGTAGCTCCCCGCTGTCTGCAAATCTCAAAGAAAGGACAAAAAATCTATGGCAAGAAATGATGGAATAGACCGCACCGTAGCCCGGAATCAGGACTTGGAAACTCCGGACGATGTAGCAAAAATGCAGGAACACAATGAGCGTGAAAAGGACAGCTACAGCAATCAGGACATTGTGCCGGAACGCACGACCCTGAATGTCCATTTCAAAGCTCCTACCGATGATTATGTAAAAATGTTTGAGCAGATGGAGCAGGACAAGATCATCTCTACCAGAGGTCTGAAACCGGACGCAGTTAAATACGGCGAGTTAGTTTTTGATGTGAACTCCGCTTACTTCTATAACCACGGCGGCTATGAATTTGCAAAACAGTTTTATGCCGATGCCTATAAAGCCGCTGTGGAGATCGTGGGCGGTGAACAGTATATCCTCTCCGCTGTGATGCACGCCGATGAACGCAACCAGGCAATGTCCGAAGCGCTGGGCGAGGATGTGTACCACTACCATCTTCATGTGGTTTATATCCCTGTGGTGGAAAAGCAGATCCTTTGGTCGAAGCGGTGTAAGGATGAAGCCCTCCGGGGAACCGTAAAGGAAACGATCACGCAGGTCAGTCGAAGTAAGAAATGGGACTGCAAGCCGGTGCTTGACGAAAACGGTAATCCCATGATTAACGCAAAAGGAAAAAAGATATTGAAGTCATCCTACAGTGTGTTGCAGGATGACTTCTTTCAGTTCATGCGTGCAGCCGGATATGACGATGTGGAGCGTGGAGAACGTGGCAGCACTGAAGAACATCTGACGGTGACACAGTTTAAGGTGCAGGCAGAGCAGCAGCGTTTGGAAGCTGTGACCGGACAGGTGGCACAGGCAGAACAAAGTTTGGAGGATGCCAAGGCTGCCACAGAGAAACAGAAAAAGAAACTGGAAGCTCTGCAAAAGGAAACCAAGGCAGTAAAGACCGTTGCTCTGACGGTGCAGGATATTGAAGCGATGGGTAAGAAAGTTAAATTCGGAAACAATATCACGCTGACACCGGATGAATGTGACACGCTGAAACGCTATGCCACCAATGGCATTATCATCAATGCAGAGAATGAGCGATTGAAAGGGAAACTGGAATCGGCTCAAAAGTCTGCATCCATTTGGAAGCAGCGATGTGAAGAAGCAAATAAAAAATATCAGGAATTGAAACAGAAAGCCCAGCCTTTCCTTGATGCACTGGAAGTTGCATCCGAAAAGGTTTGGGCTTTTATCAATTCTATCCTCGCCAGAGGAAAGGAAACACAGGAACACAAAGCACCTGCCCGCAAGCGTGGACAGGACATGGAAATTTGATGGAGGTAACTGCCTATTGAAGAAATATTATGAGGATGCAAAGTATAATGCGGCATTTGTCCGCTGTGTGGATGTTATGAGCCAGATGCTCCAGAAATACGGACATCAGGTTTTGGATAAATTGGAACAGGATGCCCAGCAGAAAGTAGAGCATTCCGAGGAAAGAAATCAAGCGCAGCCTTTGACGAATAAGGCTGCGTAAAAATTTACAATTTACACGTTGCGTATTCGGTGTAGCTATGCTATAATGATTACGCAACGTGTATTTTTGTTTTTAATGGAGAAAAGACAGATGGATTGTAAGAACAGAATTATCAAGTTGCGGGAAAGTACAGGACTGAACCGGAAAGATTTTTGCAAGCTCGTCCATATCCCTTACCGGACTATGACCGAGTGGGAATTGGATAACCGCCATGCACCGGATTATGTGCTGTGGCTTTTGGAGTATTATATCCGCAACGAGGGACTTATGGTAAAAGAAATGGATGAGGGAGGTGGCGATTCTGAAAAAGAAACAAACTAAATGCTATCTTTATACAAGAGTGTCCACCTCTATGCAGGTTGACGGGTACAGCTTGGATGCCCAGCGTGACAAACTGCGGAAGTATGCGGCATACGAAGATATGGTTATTGCGGGGGAGTATTCTGACGAGGGCTTTTCCGGAAAGAACATCCAAGGACGGCAGGATTTTCAACGGATGCTGAATGACATTCAGGACTGCAAAGACGGCGTTTCCTATGTGCTGGTCTTTAAGCTTTCCCGATTTGGCAGAAATGCAGCGGATGTTCTGAACTCTTTGCAGCTCATGCAGGATTTCGGTGTCAATCTGATCTGCGTGGAGGATGGCATTGACAGCTCTAAGGACGCCGGAAAACTGATGATTTCCGTGCTGTCTGCGGTGGCAGAAATCGAGCGAGAGAATATCCGCACCCAAACAATGGCAGGACGGGAGCAAAAGGCTCGTGAGGGCAAGTGGAACGGCGGATTTGCCCCTTATGGATATAGTCTGGAAAACGGCGATCTTGTTATTGCCGAGGATGAAGTGGAAGTAATCCGTGTTATTTATGACCGTTATATTCACACCAACGAGGGGGTTGCTGGAGTTGCAAAATACCTGAATCGCAATGGCTTTGTCAAGAAGCTGCGGCAGAACAATACCATTCCCGGATTTTCAAGGAGCTTCGTGCAGGACGTACTGGACAATCCTGTTTACATGGGTAAGATAGCCTATGGCAGACGCAGGACGGAAAAGAAGCAAGGTACAAGAAACGAGATGCACGTGGTTGAGCAGTCAGAGTTCCCTATTTATGATGGGCAACACGAAGCAATCGTTTCGGAAGAAGATTGGTATTTGGCACAGGAAAAGCGCAAGATCAATTCCTTTAAGCGGGAAAAGGTCAATAATCCAGATCACGCACATATCCTGTCCGGTATTCTGAAATGTCCATGCTGCGGAAAGAGTATGTATGGCAATATCGCCAAGGCTCACAGCAAGGACAAGAAAACAAGATATTATTACTACTGTAAAAACACAGTAACACCAACCGGGCATGAGTGCAGCTTCCGACTGAATATCGAGCAGACGGAAATCAATAAGTTTGTGGCAAAGATTATATCCGCTATGGTCAACAATCCTCGGTTTGTAGAAGCGATTCAGGCGAAAATCGGCTCGGCAGTTGATACAGAGGATATGGAAAAGCAGATCGCCGTTCTGCAAGGTCAGTTAAAGCAAGCCTTTGGAACAAAAAGCCGCTTGGAGCGTCAGATGGACACCTTGGACATCAACGATGCCCACTATGACAGAAAGATTTTGGACTTGCAGCGCCGCTATGATGAGCAGTATGATACCATAGAGGATATCGAAGTTCAGATTGGGGAATTGCAAAGCCAAATCCGCAGCATTCAGCAGGAGAAAATCTCCGGCGACAATATCTATCGGCTCTTACTGGCATTTGATGAAGTCTACCATTCCGCAACGGAAGCGGAACAGAAAGAGTTTATGAAAGCCTTTATCGAGCGAATTGAAATGTTCCCGGAGAAAAGGAAAGACGGAAGCTGGATAAAGAAGATCGTATTCAATTTCCCTGTGCCTGTTGATGGCGAGGAAGTGAAAGAACTTCCCTTGGAAACTGAAACAACTGTCGAGAGTGTAGTTCTGCTGTCAAGAAAGTAACCTATCAGACAAATTACTGGACTTTAGGAGGTTGTTGTAATGGATGATGGATTAAAAACTTTATTTGCGTTATATAAAAGTAGAAGTTGGGATGAAGTGAATGTTTCGGAGGATGAAATAATTATTGCAAAAGAGATGGTATCAACACTGAAAAACTAATAGAAGTATTTGGTGAGGATTTCCAGGAATATAAACAATGCTTTTGATTTTTCAAACAAGCCCTAGCCTGTAGCACCACCTTTAAAATGTTTTCCAATGTTCGTATATCAACATTTGCAGGAATTGTAATCTTAAAGGCTTTATATTCAACTGTAATGTCAGCAGTATTTCTTGCTTGTGGTTCCGGTTGTTCCTGTAATCCTGTTGGTGGTGTAACCTCTACAAATTTTGCTTTACTTTTAGGCGTTATAACATCAGCCTTTGTATTACAAATCCAGCCTACAAATGTTGATTTTGATATACTGTTGGTAGTACACCACTCTGTCATAGATAGACCACTTGCTTCATAATCAGCTATTAATTTTAACTTTTCTTCTTTTGTTCTTCTTGTTGCCATATTAAAAATCCTCCTTTCAATGAGAATTATATCCCATTAAAAGAAGGATGGGTAGGCGTGCTTGAGTTGACGCTTACATATCATTGACCTAAAGGTAGAAAACAATACTAAATTGTGATATAATAACAAAATAACAACTCGGAAAAACTGAGCAAATTTTGTATTAGGTTAGGTGAATGATTATGCTAATAAACCTTTGGAACTATGAAACACTCACACGACAATTTATGGAATTATATAATATTTCAGACAAGCAAATGTGTAATATACTTAAAGAACTTTTTCGGACTCCTAATCAAGATAGTGTTTCGTTATTATGTGAACAAACGGGAATCGAACTAGATTACGTTTCGATGTTCTGTGAACAAACTGGATTTAAATTAGACGAATTTGATGTTGCTAATAATATAGAGTTTGTTGGAAAAATCGTTTCTACAACAACTGATAATTTTGACTATTTAAAACAAGCAGGATTAGTACCCGTAGATGTTCTTTTGGAACATGATTCTCCAATAAGCAGACACTTGTCAAAATATGGATTAGAAATTAAGCCAAGTAGTCAACAGTTAATTTATAAAGGGAAGCAATTCTATATTCCTCGCAATGATAAAGATTGCAAATACTGTGCATATGAATATAAGAAATGCAAATTTGATAATTATGCATATAAAAATATGTATTGCCCATACTTACAAGCTATTAATCATCTTGCAAAAAAACTTTATCATGATAATGCAGAGATAGAAATGTTTTTAATAGCAACAAGAGAAGATATGTTAAGTTACTCAAAAGTTAAATATCATCCTGAAATTTTCGATACGATAGAGACTCTTATGGATAAGTTATTCGGAAAAAAACTAAAAATTGGAGACGAGTGGGAAAAAGAAAAGCAGACAACCTATATTGTTACTCTCAATGTAAAGTATAAAGATATGTCGTATCGTAGTGGAGATAAAAGAGGTACTGACGGTTTAAATGCAATTAACATATATTATGATTATAAAAAGTATTGTAATAATACATATGACATTCCTGAAGAAGTTCCCGAGTGCTTTTGGGATAATATTTGGATAATACAAAATTGTTTAAGAGTTATTGGCTCTTTTGGAAACTCGAGTGGGAGAATTTATGCAGGAATAAATCATAGTGTTACTTTTCCTTATGAAGAATTAAACATTGAATTGGTATAAAGTCTAATTTTATTATTAAATCAAATATCATTACATAGCCGCTTATGTTTCGAAAAGAAATCAAGCGGCTATTTCTATTTGAAAGGAGGTGGTTGTTTTGGGTAATGTAGATTATAGTGCACTGCTATATGAAAAGATAAAGGCTGAGTACGATGATTTGTAAGCGTCAATTCAAGCACGCATAGAACCCCTCAGCAAAAGTAATTTACAAGATTACTTCTGCTGAGGGGTTCTTGATTTACAATATTCAGATATCTGCTCTGAGCAAGGAAGATAGGTTGTTACGTCCTTACATGCTGAACTTTTGAAATAATTTCAGGCTCAATTTTTCTTCAAAATATTGCTATTTTTTTAATTCAATAGTATACTAAAAATAAATAAAATCATATTTTTAGTAGGTAATCAAATGAGTTTATTGGAATTAAAATACAAGCAAGAGATATTAATAGAAAAAGTAAAATACGAGGTTTTGAGTATTACAAAATTCAGAGAAAAATCTTCGTATTGGATTGAATATTCATTAAGACGTTTAGATGATTATAAAATTGTTTATCTGAATGTTGAGCTATCATCTAAAGCTATATTATATGAAATTTTAGAAAACGCAACAATTGACCTGAATATGAATATAATCTTTCAAGGGAATAGCTATGAATTATATGAGAAAGGTACTGGAATAGTCGAATCCTATTACGGTATAACCGATGTTAGACTATACGAAGAAGTAAGTTACTATGAATACCAAAGTAAGCGAAATAACAAAATCTTTTTATCTGTAGAAAAGTGGTATGATGAAACTGAGATAAGCTTAGGCAGAATGCTTCGCCAATCAGCTATCAAATATTAAATTTAAATTATAAAAAGGTGGTAAAATGGGAGAAAAATTACAAAAAAATCAGGTTCTATATATTGATAATACAAGATATGTAGTTGTCAATATGGTAGAATATCAAGAGGATTCTTGGATTTGGCAAGAATACGAAATTAAAAATGATTCAAATCAACGCTTATGGCTATGTGTAGAAAAAAATGAACAAGGACAAATAGAATATTCAATATACTCACCCTACTATGGCAATGTAAATACAAACTCACTTTCATTTTCGGTAAACAATATGGAATATGAATTATACGAAAAAGGTGTAGCAACTGTAAAAGATTATTTTGGTAATGCAGATGTAGATATTCGTGAAAAATGTAGCTACATTGACTACGCCACAAAGAATGAGCAATATGTAATTTCGGTTGAATTTTGGGGCAGAGAAATCGAAAAGAGTATAGGAGAATATATTGATAATTCTAGAGTCAAAATTACCGGAGAAATGGCTTCGATGAATTACAATAGCTATCAGGGTAACTATAATACTTATCAGGGTAACTACAATGGATATCAAGGAAATTATAATGGATATCAGAATAATTACAATAGCTATCAAAGTAGTAGTAGTAATTCAACTAACGGAAAATCACTAGTCGTTTTTCTTTGTCTGATTTTTTTTCTACCTTCAATTCTGACGATAATAGTGCCATCTTGTTCTGCTATATTTGTAAATAAGTCAATAGAAAAATATCTTGACAAGCAATCAACATATACGTATGTAACATCTGTTACAAATGATTCAAACAGCAAGACGGCAAAGGTTTATAAATCGTATTATTCAACTATAGACGAAACAGTTAAGGATATAATAGACGGTGTTCCAGAAGGAATAACAGATACTATAGATTCTGATCCAAATACAGAAGAAGATGGTATTGGATTACATACAAAAAAAGAATTTGCATATGTATACATGGAAGATCAGGATATATATGTGCAGGTTTCAGACAAAGCTTATGTAAATAATAGTAATGGCTCAACTTATCATAGAAAACGCCATTCACATTATTATAATACATATAGAAGTACAAACGAAAGTAGTACATATTCAACTTATAGCCGTTCTGCAAGACAAGACAGCGTAAACAGTAGACGTTCAAGTGGTGGCGGAACAAGCTCGGGTAAATAATATAAAGAGAGGAGAAAAAATATGCAAGCATTATTGGCAGAGGTACTAGAAACATTATTATACGGAGGATTAGGTCTGATTTTAATGTTAGTTAGTGTGTTTATATTCGACCTAGCAGTACCTTATGATTTTAACAAGGAATTAGAAGAAAAAAACGTAGGTGCTGGTTTTATGATGGCTGGTCTGTTTATAGCAGTAGCAATCATAGTAAGAACAGTAATTTTATAAAAATTTAATAAGTAGAGAGGATGAAAAAATATGGATACAATTTGGTTTAAGCTACTAGAAATAGTTATTTATGTTGCAATAGGAATTATTTTTTGTTTGATAGGATATAAAATAATTGAATTTCAGTATAGAAAATATTTTAAATTAACCGAAGAGGTTGATAATCATAATAAAGCAGTTGGAATAATGTTAAGTGGATTCTTTATTGCAGTTGGTATTATTATGAGTGGTGTACTCTAAAATGAAAAATAAAACCACAGAATTTGATGGTAAGCTATTGTTAGCAACAACACTATTAATATCAATATGTTCTATTATCTACGAATTACTTATAAGTAGTATAAGTTCATATTTACAAGGTGATAGTGTACTGCAATTTTCTATTACGATTGGATTATATATGAGTGCAATGGGAATTGGCTCATATATATCCAAGTACATAAAAAATAAATTGTTTGATAAATTTATTTTTATAGAAATGAGCATTGGAATACTAGGTGGATTTTCAAGTTTAATTTTATTTTTAGTAAATATATATACAGATATTTATATACTGATAATGTATATATTAATTATATTAATAGGAATATTCGTAGGATTAGAGATACCAATTCTAACAAGAATCATAGAAAATAATGAGAGTAATGTTAGAAAAAATCTTGCGAATATTTTTACTTTTGATTATATCGGAGGATTAATCGGCTCTATATTATTCCCAATATTGCTATTTCCTAAATTAGGATTTATTACTACTGCATTTTTAGTGGGTACAATAAACATAGTAGTTGCTTTGATTATTGTTTTAAAGTACAAAAATTTTATTTTTAACTATAAGCTGGTTAAAGCAATTTGTGCAATATTATTAAGTTTAATATTATCTTTTTTATGTATCGGCGATTTAATCACCGATACTATAGAAGAGGGCTTGTATAGAGATGATGTTATTTTATCTAAGCAGACTACATATCAAAAAATAGTAATGACAAAGCACAAAGATGATTTAAGATTATTTTTAGATGGTAATTTGCAATTCAGCTCTGCCGATGAATACAGGTACCACGAAGCTTTAGTACATATTCCTATGATGTATGCTGAAAATCACAGCAGAGTCTTGGTTTTAGGTGGTGGAGATGGTTTAGCTGTAAGAGAAATCTTAAAATACACCGATGTGGAAGAAATCATATTAGTAGATATAGATAAGGAAATGACGGATTTGTGTGCCAACGATAATCAAATATCCACTTTGAATAAAAATTCTTTAAAAAATAAAAAAGTAACCGTACTTAATAAAGACGGATATCTGTATGTCAAAGAAAATAAAGACAAATTCGATGTAATAATTATTGATTTTCCAGATCCCAATAATGAAAGCTTAAATAAATTATATACCAACGTTTTTTATAATTATATAAAGGCTAATTTAACTGACAAGGGTGTTATGGTTTGTCAATCAACTAGTCCATACTATGCTAAAAAATCATTTTGGTGTATAAATAAGACTATACAAAGCCAATTTAATACTGTGATACCTTATCATTTACAAGTACCATCCTTTGGTGATTGGGGATTTAATCTGGCGTTTAACAGTAATAACGAAAGAAAAGACCTAGAGGTGGAAACACAGTTTTTAAATTCAGCAAACATAGAGTCTTTGTTTGCTTTTGGAACTGATGAAATTATAGACTTAGAGCAAATAGAAGAAAATGATATGTTCAAACCGAGTCTTATCACATATTATAATGAAGACGTACAAAATTGGTAAAGGTTAGGTAAACAAAATGAAAGCAGTTATGTACAATTATAATACTTGGATAGAATATACCGAAGAAAAGGCTTTAATAATAGATTTGGAAAATATGCTGACAAGAAGTGGATTTACCATTATAAAAAAGGTAGAGCATTTTTTTCCACAACAAGGCTATACTGGTTTATGGCTTTTAGCAGAAAGTCATTTTGCTATACATACATTTCCTGAAGAAAATAAAATATATGTAGAAATTTCTAGTTGTGTAAAAGAATATTTTGACAACTTTATTGAAGAGTTTAAAAGAACATATAGCTTAAAATCACAGTAAGTGTGTAAACGTTAATTCAAGCACGCATAGAACCCCTCAGCAAAAGCAATTCACGAAATTACTTCTGTTGAGGGGCTTTCTATGCGTGCCTGAATTGACGCTTACTTAATACTCATGATTTCTAAAATATTTATAACCATTTTTTCGTAGAAAGCACCTGTTATTGAATCAAATCATATTTTACCTTTATTCGGTCTAGCTTTTCAAGCATAGGCTCTGCTACAAGCAAAAGGAACAACGCAGTTGAAAATCCGTGTATTAAGTCCATAGGCAAGCCTGTAATATAATAAGCAAGTAGCATTTTAAAATTTATTGACTGTGGTGAAAACATTAATGCTGATGATGTATTCATTATACCACCATAAATCGCAGTTGCTGATAATGCACCAAAAACAGCAAGTGAAATTCTGGTTCTTCTTAGCCAACCTTTTTTGAACAGCACACCTGCTAAGAATCCGATTATACCCATTGCAAACATCTGCCAAGGTGTCCACGGGCCTTGTGAAAACAGCATATTTGATGTAAGCATTGTAACTGCACCAACTAAAAAGCCTGTTTCTCCACCTAAAGCTACACCTGCAATAATTGTGAGAGCAAGCACAGGCTTGAACTGTGGCAACATAAAGAACAGACTTCGTCCTGCTATACCAATAGCACATAAAACAGCTATTGTAACAAGCTCTCGTGCCTTTGGCTTTCTACCCTCGAAAACAAGCACAAATGGTAGCATACATTCAATTAACACAAGCAATGCTACAATACTGTAGTAATCGTTATCAAGATAGAAAACTCCGGTAAAAATTGTGAGTGGTATAAAAATCAAAATAAGAGCTGAAGCAATAATAGTTCGTTTGTTTAGCTTTCGATGTTGTTTATCAGTTTGCAACATAATTGGTGGTTCACTTCTTCTACCGATTGACAGTATAAAAACAGATAAAGCCACAAGCAAAACTACATATAGCTTTAGCTGGTCAAATCCTTGTTCGCTTATACCTGATGAAGTTACTATTGAAGAAAGTTCTGTTACTCCTGTTGCATACAGAAATACTGCAAAAGCAACAAGCATTGAAGCACAGGCTGTCAGCTTTCGCCACAGTGAAAGTGGTTTTGGCTTAAAGCTAACACTTCTTTTTGAAACCTCTGGAAGTGGTGTTATTGCTTCATCATCTGCAACCTCTTTTTTTATTTCTGCACCACAGCAATATGTAATATCCTCGACTGTTACAGCATCAGGTATAAGGTGCCTTGCCATGCGATTTGCAGGAGTTGTATAAAAGCTGTTGCCTGAGAAAAACTCTCTTGGTGTGCCTTCTGCGACAATGTTTCCGTCAAAAAACATACCACAATGATGAGCATACTCAGCACAAAAAGCTACATCGTGACTTACCATAAGAATGGTTACACCTTGCCTTAATAGCTTTTTGAGAATATTTGCAAAGCTGACTTTAAATTCCGCATCAAAGCCTTTTGTCGGTTCATCTAAAAGCAACACATCCGGAGAAATAAGCAACACCTTTGCAAGGGCTGTTCGCTGTTGCTCACCACCAGAAATATCATACGGGTGACGATCTATAAACGAAGAAAGCTCGCATAATTTCACAACTCTGGCAACCTGTTCGTCCTTTTCTTCCTTTGACATTTTAGCACCTTTGAACACCTCATACAAGTCTTCTCGAACAGTGCGTTTCACAAAAAGTGTCTGAGGATTCTGTGGAAGATGTGCAAGCCTTCCGTTTACCTTTACATCTCCTCTATATGCTGTCAAAATATTTGAAATTACCTTTAGCGTGGTACTTTTTCCTGTACCGTTACCACCAAGCAGTGCGTAAAAATCGCCTTTTTTCAGTTCAAGTGAAAAGCCTTTCATCACATCGGGTGAATCCTTTTCATATCTGAACCAGATATTATCAATACTCAAGGCTACTTCTTCGCTTTGAGCTATATCGTCCTTTTTATAAAGCTCCCTCAGGGGCTTTTCTTTATTTCTGAGACTTAGAAAATCACTGCCATCACGCACAGTAATAGGACAGTTTAAATCTGTTTCAACTCCTGCCCACACACGCATAGCAGATGGCATTGCAAGAAACATTGAGTTTTCTTTTTCTTTAAGAGTAAGTCCTACTTTTTCGGGAATATCGTCACAGATTATTTTTCCCTTTTCCATAACAACAACCCTTGTTGCATACACAAAGGCTTCTTCAAGACGATGCTCTGTTAGTATTACTGTTGTGCCAAGCTCTCGGTTTATTCTTCCTAAAAGTGCAAGAAAATCAGTTGCCACAATGGGGTCTAACTGTGCTGTTGGCTCATCAAGCACCAACACACTTGGTTGCATAGCCATAACTGAGGCAAGGCTTAAAAGCTGTTTTTGTCCACCAGACAGCTCGTTTACATCTTTATAAAACCATTTTTCAATGCCAAAAAATGACGCTACCTCGGCAACTCGTCTGCGTATGGTTGATGTATCATATCCAAGGCTTTCAAGACCAAAGGCAAGCTCGTGCCACACCTTATCGGTTACAACCTGATTTTCTGGCGACTGCATAACAAAGCCGATTTTCTGTGCTTGTGTTCGTTCATCTACATCATCAAGAGCTTTTCCATCAAAAAGAATTTCGCCCGATAATATACCATAAGGCTTTAAACAGGTTTTAAGATGTCTTAAAAGAGTAGATTTTCCACAGCCTGACGGTCCACAAAGCACCAAA
>JBGVOM010000014.1:0-29548 GCA_045126515.1 Lachnospiraceae bacterium | reverse complement strand
ATTTGGGCTTATTCAGGTATGCCCAAAATCTGATGATCTATGTCAATTCAGAAACAATTCTGAATACTGACCGTTTTTCTCTCCTTATATAGGGGAGAGTTATCCACAGGAACTGATAAAATCATTTATCAATTACCTATTTTTAGTTAATGTACCACTTATAGTTACTCATGTCAACAATTTATTTACGATTCAAGATATATTTATTTACGATTCAAGATATTATCTATCATATCCTGTTTTCCACTGGTATAAGCTATTCTATCGTCTGCATACTTTCTTTCCAGTTCTTCCTTTAGCCGCTGATACTGTAAAGCCACATTCTCATTAGAATTAAGATAATCCCTGAAATAAATGTAATTCTTCCACTTAGTTCCGTTCCATTTCACAACATGAATATGGTGTGTCCTCGTGTCATTTTTCATATCACCCATTACATAAAGCAGCTGGTGTTCCACATCCGAACCACGATAAACAATTCCTTCTTAAGTTTCCCTGTTTCACCAGCAATAAGTTTCTTAATATCCTTATGATAATCCTGATAATTAATGCAAACGATATCCGAATTCACTGCCATACACTCACTCATAATTGAAAAAGAAGTAGTTTTTCCTGTTGCCGCTGCACCAGTACCTTCTGACTTCTCTGCTATTGATTTCAGCATACGATACTTATTTCGAATATCCTGATTATCAACCACATAATCAAATGCAATATAATACTTGTCATCTGCTTTAATTTCTAGACTTAACAATGCATCCAAAATTCCCTGATTGCTTTCTTTACTTTCAACTACAAATGCATTTTCAAAGAAAAGTTGATTAAGCAATTTCCAGAAGTGAAGTCCTGCACCTGTATCTTCTGTCCATAAATATTTCATATCACAACTCCTCTTCCAGTGTTATCCTGTTATCTTCAAGTTTCAACACTTTAAAGCTCTTATCCGATACATTGAGTCCATCACAATTTCTCAAAAAAAGCATATATTGATTAGAAAATTCAAAATTAATGAATCTTCTGATTTCATCATTAATCAAAATATCCGCATTATCAATCACGATAAAATTGTCCCTACACTATTTAACTGCCTCTAAAAGATTATCTGATTTGTAATTAAACAGTTTAATTGTTTTATATTGGTCGGTAAGTCTTAAATCTTCTAATATTTCATACAGAACTGTTTTACCTGTGCCACTATCTCCACCAACGAGAGTTATTCTATCATCAAACACTAAATCGTATGAAAATGGATCTGCTTTAAATGTAATATTCTTATAGATCATCTGCTTCTCTCCTTTCATACTCTTTACTCCACCATGCATTGTATCCTGAATTACCAGTTACTATATCTGTATCATTAAATCTGATTTCTACATCATCTGGAATCTCTGCAAGTGTAGGGCGTGACATATATATCTTTATATTATCCATCGCAAATACAAATTTTAATACATTTGGACCACATTCTTCTACGCACACCACCTTATCAGGATGCTTTACAATATTGAGTAATGTCTTGCATCCAGATGACAAATTACGGATTGTACCCAATCCATACTTTGTTTCAATATGTTTATCTGGTGTCAATTTTGCCTCATCCACTTGCTGAATGAGCTTTATTTCATTTTCAGACATTTCTTCATTACCTGTATTCAGATTGAAATACAAATCATTTTGAAGAATCCAATCTTTTGACTCTTTTTTCTCTGTATATATATCAATCATTCGGTGCCACTCCTTTTATCAGATTTTATTCTTGATTATTTACACTGATTCTCCTATACGCATTAATTTAAGAAAATATGACCAACTAAGATAAAACTTACGGTCTATACTTGCTGTTGGCAGGTTTCTGAATTGGTCAGACAGTGTCTGACCAATTTGAGCCTGAGAATAAACACAATAAAACTGACGCATTTGTTTCAAATTGGTAACGGAAAAACCTTTTCCAAAATTCTTTGTCAAATATTCCGATAATTCTTTCATGATATATTTTCCATAATGAGCCCTGTTTTCTCCATTTTGCTCTTCTCCAACAATCTTTCGTCGCACTTCAAAGTTCGAATAAACCCTCGCAATATTAACAGTTTTTTTTACATTTTTTCTGGTATCTTCCAGCAATTTGCAAACCCAAATTCTGATTAATTTGCTTTTTCGCTTCTTTTGTAATTTCTAAATGTACTGGCAGCACTAAACCATTTCCATTCACTTAAATTTATTCCCAGTATCATTTAGGATCAAATCCTATGGTGCTAATTTACACTATCCCTTCATAATGTTCCGGTTAATGCTTATGCTTGATGTATCCTCTATTTTTTATTGAGGCAGTACATGTTAAAAGTTCCATATCAACTAATTCATTTAACAACTGCCGTGTTCTTGGTCCTTTTAAACCGATTTTTTTGCCACCTGTTCTGTGCTATATTCTATATCTTCATCCATACTGAGAAGAATCTGCTTTTGTCTATCTGACAAATTGAAACCATCAAAATTTGATAATTTTGCTATTTTTTCTGCTGATTCTGAGTTTGTATTTGATGTTTCATTATCAGATTTAACCATCCTTCTTTAGCCCATGTATCAAGAATTGCAGGAAATCCCGAACCTGTATCATCACCAAAACCAACTAATCTTAGCATTGTCTGCATATGCGGATTCCTTGATTTAGAATTACCTCCACGATAAATATCCTCTAGCGGCAGTTTCAATATTTCCGGATTTGTAAATTCAAATATCTCTTTTATAGTATCAAAAATCCCACAAATTCTCAATAAATTTGTGGGATAGTTATAAATTGGTGTGCAAGCCACTTGTTACTACTCAAACTCCCTACAGGTTAAGTTATTTCCCGTGTTTGAGTCGATTTTTGCTTTCAGAAACAGCGTCTTCTCGTCTATTTCTCTTTATTATTTTCAGTTTTCAAAATTTCAGGTATCATTCGGGTATCATGAATGAGTATCAATGTACCTACTAGCATTTTGACTCTGATATAGGAAATCAGCAAGGAGAAACTAAATATGTCAAATCTAACAGATATAAAACTTATCTTAAAAGTTTCTTTTCCGTGGTAAGTTCCTCAAAAAACTTGGCATTAACAAGTTCCTTTTTATAAATCTCTCTATCACTTACACTTCCAGTAATTAATATTTGTCCCTTGCAACACTTACCAATAATTCCAAGATATTTTTCAAAGCGATAGTCATCCAAGTCCTTATCTTTAGGAGAATCCAGTAATAAAAATCCAACATGCGTACCATCTTCTCCGCAATTCGAATTAAGCAACGCCAAAATATAAGTAATTCGAATAGCCACCTTTAAACTCGCAGATGAAACCATAGTCATCTTATTATCATCAATAAGAGGCATATAATTTTCATCCAAAGAGCATTTATCAATTTCTGTAAACAATGTTTTTAAATACTCAGAAAACGTTATCTTGAATGAATCATAATGAAGCATTGCGGTAGTTGCTTTGGTATCAGCAGTTAACAACATCTCTCTGTTTTCTTTCAAACTTTCAGATATAGCCTTTTTCCTTTCTTTTGCCATTTCTAAATCAATCTTAGATTTTCTATATTGTTTTAGTACGCTCTCTTTTTCAATCAGATATTCCAAGCGCTGCTTTATATCATTTATAGATTCCTGTATCAAATTGCGTTCAACCTGGCTTTCTGAAAACAGTCGTTTTCTCTCTTTTTGTATTTCTTTTTCCAGTCTATCAATTTCAGCTTTGTTCTGATGTAACACATTTCTTTTCACAACAAGCAATTCTTGTGCTTCTAAAATAGAATCGTTCAAAGTCTTCTTTAATGTTGCATTGTTTAATATTTTCTCCTCTGTGGTTTTTTTATGACAATTTTCACACAAACCGCGAGCAACTGTATCCTGTGATAATTCCGACAAACAATTTGGACAATATAGAATTGGCAATTCTTCTAATATATCCTTGGCAGCAATTTTAAAATTAAGTGCAACTACATCTTCATTAAGCGATTTAAGTATATTTTCTAAATCAGAAATCTCTAATTTTAAAATCTGATCATTTTCGATTTTCTCTTTCAATACTTTTTGCTTTAAAACAAGTTCCGAAGAACTCTGACTATTATTAATAGTTCTTACCTTCGACAGCTGTTCATATTCAGCATCCGCTAACAATTCTTTTTCCTCTGAAATTTTTAATAGTTCTGCATCTAATTTTTTCCACTCATAATTGTATGCATTTTCCAGCTTTTCATTTTGCTCTTTTAAAAAGCTCACTTCCGCTGTTAATGTTGTATTCTCTTTATTTAACTCTTGAATGGCAATTCGTATTCTCTGTAGTTCGCTATTATCTTTTCCAAGCATTTTTTCAACTATTGATTTCTTTATAATCGGTTGACTTGTAAAATACTCTTGTCCCATATTCAAATCAGATAAAATACTGTGTGCAGATGTATCCTGGTCAACATATAATGCACGAAGCAGAAAATAAAATCTAAAACTTGCCATTTTATCTTTTGTATACGCAATTTTCTCTGTACTATATCCCTCACTTTCAAGTAAAAAATCTGAAAATTCTTCCGCATTATATACTGTAATTTCATCATTTACAATCTCTTCTTCATTTTTTACTGGAGTTACCAAAAATGCCTCCGAAGTAGGCAACTTTCTAATAATTCTGATGCTTCTACCATTTTTAAGTGTCACTTCCAAAGTGACATTATTACACAACTTTTTTTGACTTATCTCATCAATAAACGAATTAATCGGTGCCCCCAACGAAAACAATATTAATTTCATTAGAGTCGATTTGCCTGAGTTATTATCACCGAGAAGAACATTAACATCTCCAAACTCGTATTCACAGCCAATATCACCCGACACAATAATTCTATTTAATCTCATTTTGTTTCTCCTCTATTTTCCGTAAAGCTTCAAGCCCTAAATCTGTAATAAATAAATCAGTTCTGAAATCAGATACCTTTCTCTTTTCTATCAATCCTCTTGAAACCATATAAATTACTGATTTGTCTATTGTTTGCATCATTTCCATACTTCTATTCGGTGTTACAATACCGATAAGAGATAACTTATCATAAACAACTCCTCGAATTCTGTTTCTACTTAATTTTTCTAACAACTTCGCACAAACGTAATATACATCCAACTCTGGATAATCCGTATCAAACCACTCATTTATTCTACTAATTATCAATTTCATCTACTTCACCCCCATACTTCCAAAGCATTGCACAATTAGATGTAGCAATGTATAACAGTCCCATCAAAAATTGCAAATCAATACACGGCTTATCTTTATACTTATCCAGTATTTTGTTCATTTCATCATTTATTAGCGACATATCTTCCTTCAACAAATCCCCATATGTTTTTTTCATATAAATATTATTCATTACCGTTGTCTTTACATCAGAATAAATTTGATTTAACACAATTTTTCCAGCTTGAGTTGTCTTAAGCACCTTAACAACACTTAACGCGTGCATTTTTGCTTGCTTGGCATTTAGAATTGAAATTGTATCAAATTCTCCGTCTTTCATTTTACGCGTCAATATCGTAGACTCTGTATCTTTATTTATTTCCAACTCATCAACCAACCTATCCTCTACCGCTACTGAAAAAATAGAGTCCGCATTAAAAGTACCATCACTTTCAATTGCTCTTTGTGATGTTTGCTCTGCAATCTTTTTCCATTCTTGTAATAAATCAATTGGATATCTGTCAGGATCTGCATCAATAAGTTTAGAGCATGACTGACACAACCAAATACCATTAGTAATATCACTTCTCTCTTCTGAAGTCATATTAGCATCATATCTTGGTCCCCCTGGAGCCGCTGCTTTTATATGTGCTGCAACACCTATACTTGTAGTTTTATTTTTATTAGCATTTGGTCCTATCGTTGCCTTTCTACACTCAGGATTTGAACAACAATATGTAACTCGTTTTGCCAATATTTCTACAGTTTGTTTACTGAAATCATCTCTCCGTTTATTTGCCATAATTCATTCAATTCTCCAAAACATCATACCTGTAACTTCTACTTACGTTTTACCTTTTGATACGCCATCAATAATTAGCCATTTCTACTTGATTTACTGTCCTCGTTTTGTACTTTTGCCATTAACAATTTCTTGCGGTCATTATTCCATATCACCATATATGTAACAACCCACATGCCCCCCAAATTAAATATTCGAATTATCCAGTGACATAACACCCTCATTATGCTTCCCAAAATAAAATCTCCGCGATACATATTTCCAACATTATCATATGCTTTTATGTATGTAATACAATCTATTACCCATAAAACGATTCATTCATAATACCATTCTATTAGTAATCACAATGGAGCTATAGCTATTTCATATACAAATTTAAACATATGTGCCTCCCATCCTATCTACCGTTGCAATAATTATATATCTCTTTCAACATATTGCACATTTCATTATAATATTTAGCTTTTTCACTTCCCGCTTCAATCCACATCTTAGTTAACATTACCATTGTTGGTTCCATACAGGCATTTTCTGAAAAAATAGCTTGACATATATTCTCTACAGACTGCTTTGCATTAAAATTGTCAACTGGTTTTATAATTGTATTGCCATATATCTCATCTATTCCCTCATATTGCAACACGATTGCTTCAGGTATACAATTCCCTGGCATATAATATAAATGTGTTTCTGCATACTTAAGATATTTTTGATACACCTCCTTCTTTTGACTATTAACTGCACCATTTTTCCCACCATCAACCAATGCATTTATTGTAGAATTTGAAGAGGTTAATCCTCTAATGTATTTTTCCAAACTCTCAACATCTTCTATTTCACCTGCTGGTATTTGTGAATAATTAACCAATTTATCTGGTCTTTTATCTCCATCAAGAATGATAAAAACCTTGTCATACATTTCATCTAAAGCTAATATAGGCAAATGTTTTGTAACTAAAGTCTCCGCTCCGCCATGTCTGTATTCCACTGAAAAAAAATCTTCTTTTTTTAAATCAACAAGTATTTTTTGAATAAAAATTTGAGCCGATACATCCTCACATAAAATCAAATTCTTTCTATCAATTTTTTCTTTAATATTATAAAATGCTTCTTGATAATACACATCGTTTACTATATCCGTTGTTCCGTCATCATTCACTTCAAACAATTTTATCGCTTTTCTGGGCATCTCTTCTATCAACATCATTGAATGAGTCGAAATAATAATTTGATGATGTTTCTTCATAGTCATATTCAACAGAAATATTTTTAATTTGATTTGTGCACTAGGATGAAGTGATACTTCTGGCTCATCCAATAATATTAGTGAATCTCGTTTTGCATCCATTATTGCACAAACCATATTAATTATTGCATTTTCTCCGCTACCTGCATTTGCTTCTGAATATTGAAGACCATTTTTTGTTTGTAACAAAATGGAGTTCCCCCACGATTGATATATTCTGTGATATATTCTTCTTATTTCGATATATTCCTTCCCTAAAATAAAATTTATGGCTTCTATCTTTTCTCTTCCATTTTTCATATCAATCACTTCTAAATCATCATGCAAAATATTTTCAGGATGATTAAAATAAGCGACATTTTCTCCCTTCAAAGCCCTATTTAATAGTTTTGACTGTCTTTTCACATATTCTTTTGATTCTTTGTTTTTTTGTTCAAACATTCTCACTTTATGATCCGTCTTAGATTTATAAAAGTGAAAATATTTATCAAACGCACTCAATTCACCTCTAAAATCAAAATATACAACATTCTTTTCTACTGGATTATTTCGGGTTTCCTTGTCCATAATATCATCTGGTTTCATCCCCACTTTGACATCTAATGCGTCAGTTTCCCAATAATCTGGTGATTTTACGCTATGCTGTCTTTTCTTTATAACTTCCTTTATTCCAGTTTCGGAATTTTTTTGATATCCATAAAAATACTTGTTTTTTCCATCCTCTATTGGATCAACGTCAGTTGAAAACCAATAGTCCCCTGTACTTTTATTCTGCGGGCAACCGTATATAGCTTGTAATACAGAACTCTTTCCCGTACCATTTTTTCCAACAAGCATAGTTAAGGGAAAACTAAATTCAATCCTAGAACCATCTGTCAAATTTTTGTACTTTGGAAACTGAATATATTTAATATAGTTCATATACTTATTATCTTCATAATCTTCACTGATTCTTTTAATCAATTTAACAAAATTCTCTTCCATGTAAATTGCTCCTTTATCCCACTATGCTAGTAGTTTTCTGCTATCATTGTAATATTGTATTTTTATCGCTTATCTAAACCTTATCTGCAAATTCAACTTAATAAACATCTCTCCATTTTCCTCGTACAAACTCATATATTCATGCCTGCTTGTAGATGCTCTTTCAAGATATGTATTATCCAACAAATACTGCTCAAAAAAGTTTCTGTTGTATATGTGATAAGCAAGTATCTCTCCGTCTGCCTTTACAATAATATAGCCACCGTTTGCTTCATCCAATCCATCCCAAGGCTTTGCCGGTTTCATACCCAATGCACAGGAACACAGGAATTTTTTGAATTTATACGTATACATCATTGGATCGCCATATCCCAGAGGATCTCTTTCTCCAAGCATATCTACAAGATTGTCACAGTCCTTTACATCCTCTGTATAGAAATATAACAACATATTTCCGATAATTTCTGGCATACTGCTGTCTACCATTATCAGATTTCTCTTGAATCCGTCATGGTTCATTCCGCAATACTGAATTTTGCCGCCAAACTCAGCTATTTTTGACATTTTGTCCTTAATCTTGGTTCTGGTCTCGATTGCGTTAATTTCTTTCGCCTGTTCCATTGATATTCCCGTAACTTTATAAATAAAGTTCGTTGTAAGTCCTGCATTCAGTAATGTAGGCGGATTGCCAACCTCTGACTTAATGGAAAATCCCACATTTCGAATAAAGTTCGTATGTATGTCCTCGATTTGCATGGAAATATCCGTTGTATCAGTAGACGGAGCCTTTATCTTTGTAACTTTTATGCCATTTGCAAAATTAGCGATTTCCTCTAATTCAAAGCTTCCGCTATGACTGGCTATTTCTTTTAACAGCTGATTTGCCTGATTCTCCATTTCAGTTCTGTCAACAGATATAATTTTATTAGACTGGATTTCAACGCTGATTTGATTATCCTGAATCACATAATCAACAACTTCACCCTTTGTTTCTTCTCTCATAATCTTCAGAATCGGATAATATACTTCATCAATTTTTTCAACCTTCTCATTTGCCGCATATACTCTGCCCTGACTGAGAAGCTTCATAAATGCATATAATTCTGACCATTCGCCCTTGTTTCCCGACATTCTTCCATCTTTATTTGCCATTCTCTAACACCTTCCTTATCTCTTTGGCTATTGCCTCAATAACATTAACCGTTACACTGTTTCCTAACTGCTTGTACAAATGTGTGTCTGCCAATTCAAGCTTAAAATCATCCGGGAATCCCTGCAACCTTGCCCACTCTCTTGGTGTCATCTTTCTGATTCCCTCTCTGTTGACTTCCCCCTTTATGTGTGTAACAGGTGTAAAATCGGTCAGTCGCTTATCAATAATCAAATTTCTTTCACGCCCCATTCCCCCACATACAATCGCACCTGCCTTACCGTCAAGATCTCTTATCTCATATCCGAAACCGTTACCCTTCGCTTCGTGACGTGCTTTATGCTTTTTTAAGGTATCAATATATACCGTTGAAAGATAATACTTCACACTAACCTCATTCTCTTCCATAATGTCCCTGATACAGGTATCCGGATTTGTAGGTTCAGGAAACTTAAACCCGCTACTGTCGATATCATTTCGGAATGCGACAATGTATATACGTTCTCTATTCTGAGGAACACCAAAATCCTTACTATTCAGTACCTTGTCATACACGGTGTAACCTATTTGTTCAAAAGCTTTCTTGATAACCATAAAAGTCCTTCCCCTGTCATGGATGGTAAGACCCTTTACATTTTCACAAAAAATTACTTTAGGTTTATGAAAATCACATATCCTTACAACATCCTGGAACAAGGTTCCTCTACATAAGCCCTTGTAATCATCATCAAAGCCCATACGCTTTCCGGCAAGCGAAAATGCCTGACAAGGGAATCCAGCAAGACAGATATCAAATTGAGGAATTTCTTTTTCATCTATTTGAGTAATGTCACCAGCAATATCAAATTTATCATGGTAATTCATTTTGTAAGTCTTCTGTGCAAATTCATCCCATTCGCTTACAAACACCGTCTTAATCTTCTTTCCAAATGCTCTGTCAAAACCTTTTCTAATTCCACCTATACCGGCAAATAAGTCTATTGATTTATACATGCAAAATCTCCTCTGTTTCAATATCGTAATCATCATATTTCTGTTCAAATATAGCTTCTTCTATTACCCGTACACACTCTTCCGAGTTCTTCATAATATCCTTTCCCCAGAAGCGTATAACGGTCCATCCCAAAAACTGAAGCTGCTTGTTTATATCATCATCGCGCTGTTGATTTTTTGATATCTTGTCAATCCAAAACTCTGCGTTTTTTCCTTTTTCCAATTGTGGTTTCAGCACTTCCCAGTCTTTTCCGTGAAAGAATTCACTGTCACAGAAAATGACTATTTTATATTTAGTAAGTACAATATCCGGCTTACCGGGCAATCCTGCATAATTCTTTCTATACCGGTATCCACGTTTCCATAATTCCTTTCGAAGCTTCAACTCTATGGAGGTATCCTTCGACTTAATATTCTTCATATTTTTATGACGTTGTTCTTTAGTCAGTCTGTCCACTTCACTCACTCCGATTCGTCAGGAACAATTTCCAGAATATCTGCCACATCACATTCAAGTGCGACACATATCTTAAGCAGAATATCCGTATTGACATTCTCATTTCGTCCAAGTTTAGCAATGGATGCATTGCTTATTCCTGCCTTTTCGGCAAGATCTTTTTTCATCATATCTCTGTCTATCAACAGTTTCCATAATTTCTTATAACTAATCTTCATTGCACCCTCCGAAATAAAACATATGTTCGTTTTATATATTATCATATCATAATCAATAAGGCAAGTATTTTTTGATAATTATTTATGAGTTCTCACACTTTATTATTAGTTTGGCTAACCAAAATCCATTTTGAGCCCGTTTCGAGCAGACTCCTGGCTGAATCAATGCCGTATAAAAGTCGTCTAAAAGGGGATGAGTTCTCCGATAAGCAGAGTTTCTCATCCCCACGTCTCCTATCTACCTCCCCTTCCAATCCTCATACGCTTTCCACAGCCTTTCCTGTTCTCCGCTAAGCCTCAATATCTCAGCCAAATCTCTTTCCATAGCCTCTATATTGGCATCCAGCGTTTCCATGGTTCCTACACGCACTTCTGCACTTATCTCACACTGTAATGCTTCCTTTGAATACTGCACCTTCGTTTCCACATTCATATATCCACATATGGAATAGCTGTACCCGTTATCCGTATCCCGAAATACAGGTGCAACCTCCCCAACGGAAGTTTTCCATCTCATCAGTCTCGGGAACCAACACAATCCTTCCTTTACCAGTTCCTTAAACCTCTCTAACAGCTTCCCAAGTTCATAAAGTATTCCCCTGAAACTGTTACCTGCATCAAGTCTGCCGTCCCTTTCCACTGCAGTTGCATATTCTTCTATAGTGGGTGCAAGCAGATGAAACATTCCAACAAACCGCTTCATCTGTTCCAGAACCTTTACCGCCCTGTCTGCCTGATGCTGTTTTTCCTCCAACTCATCCTTCGTATAATCAAGGATTGCACTCTGAAGCTCTATCGAACTCTTTATATCGGCAAGACTCTTTTCATTCCTGTCAATATCATCTCCCAGAAGTTCCAATTTCTCCGTTTCCTTTGCAACCTTGTACTCTGCAACAGTCAGATCGTGATTTCTACCTTTCGATTTCTCTCTTATCTGTTCTCCGAAAACAATCGATACTTTCTGATTAATAAATTCACGCAAATCTCCCTGAAGAACCTTTGACAGCGTATATGGTGTAAACACAGAGCGTTTTGACACCTGTTTACGCAGACTCTTCTTAAACCCCTCCGCAACAGGCACACCGACCACATGCATATGTGGACTTTCTTCATCAAAATGGATGACTGCATTTGCCACCTTAAAATCTGGCATCCTGACCTGTAACTCATCCAACAATAATTTGAAGATTCGTTTCATAAAAACCTTGTTGTCCCCATGTTCCTGCCAATACTTCATGTCTCCCACCTGAAAGATAATCTCCACTGCCATATCCTGCGATTTCTCGGATACATATTCATAATAATCTGAAATCTTTCTGTCTTTTCTGGTCTGTTTGTCATTGTATTCCTTCAGCACCCTGTCGAATTCATCATGATATACCTTTTTGACATCCTTCACCAGATTTTCCGTTCCGTACAGCAGCATAATATTTTCTGCACTGTACTCGTCGGATTTATATTTCCTGAGATTGTGCTTTGCCACTCCTTCCAGTTTTCGTTTCGTGGTAATTGCACTTTTCCCATTGCTCACATGAGCGACATAAGAAATACCTCCCATGCAACTCCTCCTTATCTGTAACTTCTCCCGGAGATGTTGTTATCATCTTTGCTCCGCCACAGATGATAACCCCCTAGCAGTTTTGGCAAGCCAAAACATCGGGGGCTCTCCGAGGGTAATATATATCTGCATATCTCCATATAGTTGTGTCAAAAAGTGACGCACTTTTTCAAAAGGTGAGTCAAAATGTGACGCACCTCATAAAAATACTCTGAGCACAGGTGCGTCACTTTGTGGAGCACCTTTTGGATTCTGACTCCACTTTTTGACTCACCTTTTGCATTTTGACTCCCTTTTGTCACACCTTTTATAACGGATATTCCGACGTTTAATGATACTGCCTTATCATCTGGTGCAGTACAGCCTCCTCTGCCATCATCCTCGCCTGTGTCCGCAACTGGTACATCTCCCAAAACGATTGCCTGTTCTTTGGCTTATGACTGTTCAACCACTTATTTTCGATTGTCTCCAACAGCTCATGTGCCTCCTCATCAATCTCCGCTGCCTTATTCCACAGTCGTCCGAACCTCACAAGATTTCTGTATCTGCCCGGATGTTCCGTTTTTATAAAATCAATCCACATTCGTCCGTATTTTCCTATATGAATCGGCTTAACAGTCTCCTCACTTACGGATAAAACAGGATACAGCAACCCGTCAATCTCTTTATATTCAATTCCCAGTCTTTCAAATGTTGTCATAATAATCCTTCCTTTCCGGTTTAAGACCGCAACATCGCAGTGTCTTTGTATTTTGCAACCTTGCAGTCTAAGAATGCAACGTCTGACACTCTGCAATGTTGCGGTGTTACTTTATTAATCTTTGTGCAGATCCCAATACCAGCTCCCGTTAATCCGTTTTGCCTTAATTCCAAGCTCCTTTTTTGCGTTTTCCAGCGTTCTCTTTGAAATCCCTTCCTGCGCCGCCAGTTCAAGAATCTCATTACTCATTATCAGATTCTTGGAATGTGCAAGCTCCTGAAGAAATTGCTTTGCCATGTCAAGCTTGCACGCTTTGGGTGCTATGCCGCCAAGAATCTCGTCAGCAGTTATTTCATAATCTCCAATCCACCGAAAACCTTCCTCCGTCAGTTCAAATGCCTTGGAATGTCCGAATGCCGAGAGGTTATTTTTTATCTGCACCACGGCACGCATGTTTGGCTGACCTTCAATTCTTCCCACAAGCAACACACTTCGTGCCACGGCATAAAAGTCAATGGAACCCATACCTCTGTATGCCGCCTTTGCACCGGAGCCCTTATTCATGTGACCGATAAGAACAATTGCACAGCCTGTCCTCTCTGCGATGCTACCAAGCTTTTTGGTCATTTCCCTTGCCTCATTTGCCCTGTTCATATCCGTACCACAGCCAAGATATGCCTGTATCGGGTCTAATATCAGAAGCCCTGCATTTTCCTTTCTGATTGCCTGCTCCAATCTGTCATCCGTCATGGATACTGACTTTTCGCTCTCATCTATGATGGATATTCTGGTGCAGTCCGCTCCGGCTGACTCCAGTCTTGGCTTTACCGTGTCTGCAAGTCCGTCCTCTGCCGTCTGGTATATGACATTTACGGGATTTCCCTGCTCCATGTCAGTATCAAATCCCTGCCCTTTTGACAGCATTGCGGCTATATTTAATATAAAAGTTGATTTCCCGTCTCCCGGATCACCCTGTATAATTGTGAGTTTTCCATATGGGATAAATGGATACCACAGCCATCTGACCATCTGTGTTTCAACCTGCGACAGCTGTATCATCTTAAGTTGTATCTGTTCCTCCATGTTTTTCCTCCGCTAAAATTATTGTGTAAATTTGCGGAGCCTTCTGTTATACTGTAGTTGCGAAGTACATATAGCAAAGGCTCTGCTTTTGCCTATGGCTTACAGCCCTGTGTTTATGCATGGGGCTGTTTTTCATCCGTGTTTTCCCACAGATATTTTGCTCCGTCAAGCACTGCAATGACCGCATTTAACATTGCCACATAATCAAATGCAAGTTCACCCAGTTCATCATATTCTCTACCATCCACGGGAGAACATTTTCCTTTTATCCGGCCATCCCTATATAGTTCATCAGCCAGAATGTGCATATCCTCCTGCATCTGCCTTACGCATTCCACCAGCCGGCAAACTGTTTCTTTCTTACCCACCACGCATATCCTGTTATAAATGCAGGAACGGGTAAAATAATCCTTCTTAAGCATCCCGCTTGCTTTTATCCTGGCTTCAATTTCTCTTCTGTCCCTGTCAGATATACGGAAACTTATGGTAGGATATTTATGAATGTTGCTCATATATCGTCATCTCCTTTCTCCAAACTGCCTGTTCTTTCACAAAATTCACGGTTAAGTACTGCAGCCATCTCCTGCTGCTCCGTTGGAAACATATGGGCGTAATGAAACGTAATACTCTGGCTTTCATGCCCTACCCTGTTCCCAATAGCAACCGCCGAAAAACCTCTGTTAATCAGATATGAAATATGCGAATGTCTTAATCCGTGAATTGTAATACGCTTTACACCCGCCTTTTTTGCACCTCTGGTCATTTCCTTGTGCAGATAAGATTTGGTAATCATAAATATCCTGTTGTCCCTTGTAAAACCATACAGGCTTGAAAGATACTCTTTCATTTCCTCAGCCAGAAAATCCGGCATCACAATATCCCGCCTACTTTTCGGTGTCTTTGGATCGGTGATGATATCCTCCCCGTCAATTCTCTGGTAGGATTTATTAATGTGTATTACCTTGCCCTCCACATCAATATCCGCTGCAGTAAGTGCAAGAAGTTCTCCACTTCTTAAACCACACCAGTAAAGCACCTGAAACGCATAATAGGATACGGATTTATCTTTTACCTGTTCAATGAATTTCAGATATTCCTCTTCCGTCCAGAATTCCATTTCATCCGCTTTTCCCTTTCCGATGGTTCCAGCTTTCTTCACGGGATTATCCGGCAGATTATAAAATCTTATGGCATGGTTAAAAAGTGCTGAAAGCTCCGACTGAATGGTTTTCAGATAAGTGGGCTTAAATGGTTTTCCATCCGGTGTTTTAAGCTTCATAATCGCATTCTGCCATTTGATAATGTCAGCAGGACTGATTTCATTCATCTTCTTATCCTTGAAATAAGGTAAAATCCTGTTGCGGAATATGGTGTCCTTCGTCTTCCAGGTATTCAGTTTCAGCTTGGGCTTAAGATCATCCTCATAAATCCTGTAAAAAGAACCGAAATCCATATCCAGACTGGTTGCCTGCTGGAGTCGGAACTTCTGCTCCCACTCCAGTGCCTCCTTACGGGTCTTAAAACCTCTTTTCAGCTTCCTTCTGTTCTTGCCTGTCCAATCATTGTAGTGAAAGGAAACATACCATGTTCCTCTCTCTTCATCTTTGTAAGCAGCCATTTGCTTCACTCTCCTTCCTTAAGCTGTCTGCAAACCATAGAACTTCTCGTCAAAATACTTACAGCTAACCTTACCCGTAATAGTTCTGTATCCCTTTTCCTGAAGCTCACGGTTTAACTCGCGGATAATCTTGTATCCGTGTGAACGGGATATGGACAGCATTTCTGCCACCTCGTCTACATTGTAAAAAATTTTCTTTTCCATAGGTGGTTCACCTCCTTTCCCCGGCTGTACCGGTATGTATCTCAAATTTACTTTCCACAAATATGATAGCGCATTTCAAAACTCCCTTCTCGACTTCTCAGGACGATCTTTTCATAAAAAGTAGCCTTCGTAGGACTATTTTTTGCTCCAAAGAATTTTGCACTACTTCCATGATCAGATTATAAAGCAGTCACCAAATCAATTTTAGGAACTATCTGCTCTCTTTCACCGGTAAAATGCAAACAATATGTTCTCATGTCTTCTCTGTAAAGCTTACCTCCCAATCCAACGATTGAGAATGCACTCTCTGGCTCCCTTTGGGGACAAAATACGCTCCCTTACCATAATATCTGTTTCTATATATGCTTTTTAAGGTATATACAGTAGGAGTTACTGCCCAACTTAGTTGCAGTTGATTTCTCTCACACATAAAATGATAAATTATCAAAAAGCTGATTAAAACCGAGAGATATTCCGAATTTCGAAATAAAAGTCGTAGTATTATTACGAATTTTATAAAATGGGAAATTTTGAAAAGAAAAAGATTTGTAAGAAATAGAAACACCTTAAATACCTTTTGCAGTATTCCAGAATATGTCCGGTACTGCACAAACAGGTATCATATAGGTATCAGTGAAAAGAAAAAAGCTCCAGAAACGGCTTGTTTTCGCTGTTTCTGAAGCTGTGTTTATTATTCGAACTCTATAATTAGTACTGTATTTTGTAAGGTGGTTTTTCTTTTGATACTATATGTTGTATAGAGATTCCAATTATTCCATGGATTATTTTGAATTTTGGGGAATTTTGCAACCACGGTGCAACCGTTATCATTTTGACTTTTGATATAATTACTTAGCATTATATCAATCCTTATCTCTTTTTCATTTCCAATAACCTCAAGTACTCGAACTGTTCTCCATCATTACAAATTCCCTCAATTGCATTTTTTCGCACAAGAATCATTCCTATTTTTTTCATTTGTAACATCTTTTTTACCTCTAACCAAAACACTTCATCCATTCCAACAGCCTGATAATTTATTAATTCCGGATTTCCCTTTATCATCCTTTTACAATAATTTTCCGCACTGCTTTTATCGTAAAAATAAACAATCCCTAACTTATCTTCTCCTGATTCCATATCTTCTACTATTTTGGTCTCACACTTAATATTCCCGTTATTCTCTCCGTTTTCAAATTCCATCAATATCCAAAACGGCATTGCCTCCGTTTGCAAGGTTGGTAATACAGCATTAATATAAAAATAGTTTTTACCTACAATTTTAAAAATGTTATCTCCGATATCAAATTTTGCCGGATTCAATAACTTAGAGCATGGATTGTCATTATGTATAATATTACCTTTACTTTTTGTCACAAATGATATTGTTTCCTTCAACACAGTTAAAATGTTGCCCCAATCATTAAATGCAGAAAAAATATTATAAAATCCCATTCCAGTTCTCGGATACTTAACCTGCTTTGCAACTTGCAATTCTTCAAATATATTGTTCGCAATTATGCTTAATGTCGGAAACATATATATCACTTTATCACAATTTCTTTTCCTAAAATAAATTACCGTGAAAAAATTTTCTTCACTCTTATCATTAATATCGCCTATATATATTTCTTCAAACTCCATAATATTCTGAATCCATTTTTTTAAATCTCTCACAGTATCAAGTAATACAAATTTTATCTTATCATTTATTTCCTCACACTTAGCCTCATTTTTATTAAATAAAAACTCATCGCACGGAACTATTACATATCTTTTTTCTTCTAAAATTTCATGTATTTTACCTTTATCTAATTCAACAATTTCATATATGCCTTCCTCCATAAAATGTTGGATTATACAAGTCTCCACGCTGCCATCACTGATATGCAACACATTAACTACACATACGGCTCCACATTTTGAATCATATTTTTTTCCCTCTGTGATTCCAAGTTCTGAATAATCAAAGACCTTTACATTCTCCAATAACAACTCTGTTAAATTTAGATTCAAATGCTTCTTACTATATTGAAATCCTTCCTCTAATCTATCTGCAAGGTAATTAAATTTCTTTTTTGCAAGCCCTATAATTTCATCTTGATTAAGTTTCTTTGAATCCTTTACACACTCTTGATTCGTAAATACATAGTTTAGCCTATCTGCAATTATCTCTTTCAAACTTGTCGGCTCTTGTAACCATATCCAAAATTGTTCTGCTAATATATCCATATCCAAAACAGAAACGCACAGCTTGTTAATTTGCTTTTTTCGATTTTCTATTGTTTCTTCTACATTGTCCCAATTTCTCCTTGCAATATCCAAATACTGTTTATAATCAATAGTTTTTTTTGCATAAACCTGATTTCGCACTTCTATTCCATAGTTTTCTTCCACCCAGAGCAATTCAAGACTATTGGCATAAACTTCCTGCACAGTTCTTGTACACTCATATAAAGCTTCTCTTGTTCTAATCAAATCTGTCATATATTGCAAATCTTCTTGCTCACTATTAAGTTCAAGTTCTATCAAATACATTAGCATTCCTACATTAGATGCTAATGCCAAATGCGCATGAAATAGTTCATGCATACAGGAAGATGACTCTAATCCATATTCCATATTGTCTCCTGGGGCCAAATAAATCTGTCCCCCCTTATCATATGAGAATTTTCCTAATGTGATATCCTTAAACATATTTCCTCCTGTATGCATGTCTGATACTATAAATGCTTCTTCAATTCCTGATAAAATTTCTGTGTTTCTGACATTCCACCATCTGTTCTTTGGTAGTAACCATGGTTCAATGCCTTTTCTAAAATGATTTGCTTAGAAACCTTGTTTCTTATTTCAATATACTTTAAAACATCTTCTTGGCTCTTTAAGCGTGGCCAGTATGTCAAATAATCCGGTAAACTTTCCTGACTAATCAAATAATTTGCTATTGGCATATCCTTTTCAGTTGCCATTCCAATTTCAAACGGAACCCACCATGATTCTTTTGTATTGCTTGAAAGAATAACAATCACATCTGTACACTCGCGCAGTTTCCCTCGTATATGCTTAGTCAATTTTTCGCCATCATCTGCAGTAATATTATCCAACAAATCTAAATAAGCATCTACTCCTGCCGATGTCAATGTATTCACAACCTTTAACGCCGTCAACTCATCTTCTTTTTTATGTGAAATAAAGATTTTCATCATCGACTTCCTCCTATCAAAGCCTTAAGATTATCCCATGTCCATTTATACATTTTGTCTGTACTTTTTGCACCAATTGGCTTAACACAATTCTCTGTACTTCTACCATAGAGTAAAAAGTACGGAATTCCCTCTTCCTGTGCAATCTTTAATTCCGCACTTACTCCCGTTGCCGTATTTGTATACTTTCCACAAATAACGACTACTACATCACAACCTTTAATACGTGTGCGAGCTTTGGCTTTCCAATTAGAATCAATGGCTTCTTTAATTGACATATCCGTAATTTCAAACGGAGAATCTGAGTTTCTAGCCTGTCCAACCAATAGATTCTTCAAATCATTATCATGATCATAATCAAAGCTGATAAAAGTTCTTCTTTTTGCCATTTTCATTTCCTCCCTTAAATAGCACCTTTGTTAACCAATCGCCAATACTGTTTTCCGATAGAAGTTAATTCACAACCTTTTGACTTCATTGCTGCAAAATACATATGCTCTTCCTCAACAGGTACAACTAATCCGACACCTTCTAATTTTTGTAATTCCGCAAATATTTTCATATTCTGCTCAGTCGCATATGGTTCCAGCAATTCATGATTATCTTCTGGGGTATTTGTCGGTTCAAAAGATGGATCAAGTGGCAAAACACTATTTTCTTCTTCGAAATATGTACATATATTTCGAATTATTGAGATATCTATCTGTGGAACTACATCTTTTAGGGATGTAAAGCGTGTCACATTCGTTTTAAATACAGGGCGCTGCTCCCATGGTCCCAAAGCTTTGTCAATATATGCATATATTCCGCCTAATGATATATGACCCGTCACATCAGCAGCACCACCTTTAAGTGCTTCTAATAAAAGCGAAGTGAATAACCCATGACCATTTATTTCAACAGAAGTTTCTGTTGAATGACTAGCTGTTAATATCGTTACACCTTCTCCAATAATTGATGTATTTTGTCCTAACGTGCTAATTGTACCTAATGTGCCCGAATAACAGCTATCAAGAATTATGACTTTATCCTTACACTGAGATTTATTTGCAATTGTTAACACGTCTTGCAAGGATAATCCATAGTCTCCAACTGTATAATCCGGTGTTACAAGATATCCACCAACTGTATCAACATGTCCATGTCCTGAATAATAGAAAAGCGCCACATCTGCACATCCTGAAAAACACTCCTCCACCAATCTGCGTAATTCTCCTTTTGTTTGTACATTCAAAACTTTTCTTACTGCAAAGTTTGGAGAACCATCTCCATTTTTTATAAGTTCATTACTCACCGCATCCGCATCATTACAACATCCATATAATGGACAATTTGTATAATCATCAATTCCAACTATTAAAGCTTTTCGCATCTATAATACCTCCCTATTCAATATTATTCTTTTTACTGCCATCCGCAATTGAGCGAATATAAGTTGTGCCATTCGCCTTGTTTACAACTTGGTAATTTTCATAACTTTTATTACCTTTATTTATTTGAGAAACAGCATGCTCTAATGAGATATGTCTCCCCGTTTCTACATTTACAAATTCTGTATTCAAACCTTTTTGATTTTCTTTTGATACCTTCAACTTCATTGTTTTCCCTCCTTTAAGGTACACTTAATACAGTAGTACTATTCGTACTACCCAGTTACTCTATATGAACAAACAATGACCTGGTTTGGGACTAATTTTCAAACACATGTTTAGGGATTGATTTATCGAATGATAAATGATAAATTAGAAATGCTTAAATATTCTAATGGTCATTAACAACAGGTCGAAGTTGCCGCTTCGGCTTTTTTGTTGCCACATTCATATATTCCCATATCCCTTTCGTTTTATCAGCCTCCCTTCCAACATAAAACAATATCTATTTTTGCATTTCTCGTATTAGCATTCCTACATTACTCCCTATCGTATTTTTCAGTTCTTTTTCATTCTCGCAATATAGGCTCTCGTTTCGAATAGCTTTTTCCACATTTCTTACCAATCCAATTGCATCATATTTGGATTTACTATATTTAGGAATTCTTTTTCTTAACTCCTGTTCACAATATCTTCTTCCGGAAGATACTTTAGGATTTTCCAGCAGTAACTCTGGGTCTAATTCCATTACATCATCAAAATGCATTAGCAGCCAGAATTCAAAACAAGGATTTGTAATATATATCCCGTAATTTCTATTTTTACACTGCTCAATTACATAATCATACTGAGCAGATGTAAAGCTATCCTTATCTCGGTCCACAATCAAACATATTTTATCAATTTCTTCCGAGTACGTTAACACGCTATTATTAATTATTCTTGGAATGTCAGCAACTATATTTTCAAGTTTCGATTCTTCTTTCAATATATCAAAAATCATCTCACATGCCATTTGAAGGTTGTCAACCTTTTCCCCGAGAGATACCTCTAGCTTTTCTTCACATATTTGCTGTAATGTAGTCCAATAACTTTTTGCTAGCGGTCGATTATTTGCCAAAATACCATAATCCTGAAAATAGTCCATTATCCAATTGAGGAGCGTTTCATATAACACTTCACCACTTTTTAATTCTTCAATATTTTGTATCATTCTATCAAGAATTTTCTTGGGATTACTCCATCCGTCTTCACTATAGCTTCGAATAACCGGGATAACCTCTATCAACGGGTTAATTGAAATATGCTCTTTTAATACGTCAACCGCTTCAAAATAAATGGCTTCTGTATCTTTTCCCTCATATACCAAAAAGTATTTTTTCTTTACTTCATCATTCGGAAGAACTCTGGTCCTTTCTGCAAAACTTCTTTTTTCTCTCATGCACTACTCCTCCTTTACAGGAAAAACCGTGCTAAAAATAGGAACACCGCCATATCGACCTTCCAAATATGCTTTGTCAATTTTTTGGTCAAACCTTGCATTATACTCTTCCAGCGAATATACATCCGACTTTCCTAATTTATTCTTATTCACAAACCAGATTTCATCTCTTCTTAATAATTCAAAATCCAAAAGCCTTGATTCATGTGTTGTTACAATCAATTGTATATTTCTTTCTTCGGCAACTTGCAAAAATGTTTCTACAAACTTATATGTCAAACTTGGATGCAAGCATCTATCAAGTTCATCTATTACATAGGTTTTCCCTTCACCCGCAAGCAAAATTTCTAATAAATCTAATACACGTACAGTTCCATCTGACTCTTCCGACAACTGAAATAGTACATCTTTTTCTCCGTGAGAAAATTCTATTGTCTGACATTTTATTCCATCTTCTTCACTAAGAGTAATAATAAAAAAGTTAGTATTACTTCTCATAACTAGAGCGATTTCGGATATTTTTTTATTTCCTCTAATTTCTGCCTGTTTCTGCTCAATATCTGAGATTATTTTTTTCTGCAATTTCTGTGGTAACTCACCAAGCACCTTTTCTACCGGTACATCTACCATCTTAAAATCCGTAATTCCGGTTCCAAATGCAGAAATAACTCTACAGACTTCCTGAACATCCTTTGCCTTGGCCAAGTATGAATAATCCGAAATAGGTTGATCAGGATAATTAATATCAAATTGCTCTTTTATCCACAAAAACACATCTCTTATTATGGCAGCATCATCAAATTCATTATATAAATTTTTCTTATTTTGGTTCATTAAATTTAAAAACAATACCGATGTATCGTCACTTACATCGCTTGCATAGACATCTATTTTCTCATAAAGACCTTTATGCCGTAAATCTTTTCCAAGTTCATATTTCCCTGTCAAAATATCTCTTTGGAAAATTACTTTTTCTGAGTTATCTGTATTTAATTCAACCAACCATTCTGCAATAAATTTGCTTTGGCTCAAAATCACTTCAAATCCATATGCATAATATTTATTATTTAATAATATTTCTAGTTCGAAGTAACTAGCCTTATCTTGATTTGAAGGCTCTATTTTGCAATAACGCTCAGTATGTCCATCCGGTAACCCATTTATAACTGTGTGACGCATAAAATCCATTGCTTTAACCAAATTAGATTTACCCGCAGCATTTGCCCCATATATGGCAGCAAACTTTAATAACTTCATCTTGCCATCATCATAGATATGTTCTTTTTTGTTTCTTACCTTTCCTGAAATCATAGAAAACTCTTCTGTTTTTCCATCTTCTCTTCTATCAAAAGACAAAAAATTTTTAACATTAAATCTAATCAGCATAATATACGCCTCCATTATTTCATTTTCTTCACTATAAGTGATTTTTTCACTTTTGTCAATATTATATTCATTATTTTTCTGTATATACTGAATTTAAAATCGTTTTTTTCGTATTTGGCACTTCCAACGCCATCTCCACAATAAAAAACTCTCTCCGGCAAGTCAATTACCAAAGAGAGCCACCTATCTTACGATATATACCATATCAAATCAAAATGAATCAAAATTGCAAACACCACCACGGCAAATATGACACATCCCAACGGAAATAGAATCTTTTCCGTAAAACAATCCACAAAACTCTTTCTGTTGTAATAGCAACTTCTATATTTCTTTTTTGGAAGTCGCAGATGATGCTTCTCCCAAAACTTATCCCACGAACTCTTCCCTCGCTCCCTATCGAGTTCTTCTTCTGTTTCTCTTAGCCTGCTGTTCAGATACCGATAACTGCTCCTCTCGCTTTCTATCTTCTGCTCCAGACGTTCCTTTTGTTCTGCCTTTTGTTGCAAGAGCCTCGTGTATGCTGCGTCTTTCTCCCGCACGACTTCTCCAGCTGCGATATTTTCAAGTCCTTCTGCGCTATCACCTGTGCCTGTTCCTTCAAGAGCGTCTTGCACTTGCTGATAGTATCCTGCAAGTTCTGCATCTTCTGCTGCGCTTCTGATTCGCTCCTCTTCATCACCTCGCAGGATTCCGTTCCTACGTTCATTGTTTCTAATAAATTCATCTAACAATTCTCCCTTCGTTACATTGATGTTAAAGGTTTTGAGGATATTTCTATCCCTGACCTTCTTGCCTTCCTCATTTACAAATGTGATATTTTTTCGGCTGGGTTTCCATATCACATGCCAGCCTTTTTGCTTCATATTCTGGATAAAATCATCCTGGCTGCAGGCATCAGCTTTAGCTTCCAATAATGCCAGTGCACAAGCGGCAACATAGCTTTCCTTGGCATTATGTAAGAGCATGTGGTACTTGTCTTACTCCAAGCCCGGACATATCCCATCGCCAGATTATTTCCGTGGTAGTCCTTTCCTTTTTCCGGTGTATGCCAGCCTCTGCTCTCACACATTCGATTGGTCAGCTGTTTCATCTCCTCCAATTCGCCCTTAGTAGTGTGGAACTTGTGACCGTCAATGTAGCTGACAGTGTTTGTAATCATATGCAGATGGATATGGTTACGATCAACATGTACTGCCATCAGTGTCTGGAATCCTTCAAACCAATTCTCTACAAATTCTTTGCCAAATTCATAGGCTTCCTCCGGTGTAATTTCCTCATCCTTATGCCATGAAATAATGTTGTGCGCATACATTCTCCCGGAGTCTTTGTTCCAAAGTTTCTTCTCCTCCAAGAAGCTACGGTACACAGTATCGTAAGTGATTTCCTCTGCTTCAAATGGTCCGCTTACATAGACCAACGAAGGATTGATTTTGCTCTCACGCAAGACATATTCCATACAGTTTCTCATGGCTCCGTGTGTCTTTGTCGACTTATTGATTGTCTTATTAATCGCCATATCTTATCCGCCTCCTTTCGTAATGCTTCTGTCTGCGTGCCATATTCCCTAAGCTGTCGCTCCGTAGGAATCTCTCCGTACGCATTAGCTTTATACGCCAGCTGGTTAATATTTACCACTATGCCTTTTATCTGCTTCAATAAATCCGCCAATTGCGTGCTAATGTCCTTTAGCAGCTTGCTATCCTTGGCTGTCAAAATAGCAGCTCCTTCAATGGCATTTAGAATAAAGGACTGCTGTGTCTGATTGGTTTCCTGTATCTTTTTCTGTATTGCTTCATATTCCTGCTCCGATACTCTGATAGATATGGTTTTGTTTCTTTTACGCATAATTTTCTGCTCCTTTCGTAGATTGCGTTCGCGGTAATCCAAAAGGTGCGAAACCTTTTGGTGGGGTGCAGGGGCGATGCCCCTAACCGATAGGATAGATGGGATGGAAGAACTTTCGGTGGACGTTCTGTAATTCCATCCATCCTATCTGTATGCTCCAGTGTGCAGAGAGTGAAACTCTCGCCGTAGGTTCAAAGGGAGTAGCACTCCCTTGCAAGTTTAGGAACAGCGCCACCGCTGGTCCGGTGCAAAAGTGGCTTGCCATTTTGCGAAACTTGCCTATCATCTGCCACAACCGTAAATACTTGACAGAAGTGCGATGATGAAAAGAAAATACCGGTCCGGGATTTTCTTTTCTATCTGAGCGCTCTGGAAAGTGGATTCCCCTGCATCAGATGATAGTGGTCTTGCGATGGGAACAGCTCGAGTCAAAGCTTCTCGCTGTTCTTGCGCCCGACAAATGATATTTCGCGCAAGCATGATATTGCTTGCCGGGCTTTTGCTTGAAATTAGAAAAGGTATACCTTGGGTAGTCCCGCTTTCATATCTCCATGATGTGGGATTACCTGAGGTATACCTTAGTATTCATATCAAGCCCATCGCTCGTAGCATTTCATCAGAATCCGATGCAGAAATCGCCGGTGCATTTTCCGGTTCTGCTTCGGGTTCTGTGTATGCTACGATAGGCAAAGAATTGTCTGCTACACTCTGCATCTGCGGTGCAATTTCTTTTACCGCAATCCTACCACCCACTACAGACAATTCCATGCCATTTTCGATAAAATAATTGCAAACAGCTGCAATCAGTACAGGTCTGCTGATACCGCTTCGCTTGGTGTATTCAGATATATTTCTCTCAAATTTTTGTATCTCTTCCGAATTGCGATTAAATGTAACCCGAAAGAAATCGTCACCCTTTTTCATGGTTCTACCTCTGTTTCATTGCTAATGTTGTTTCAAAGAATTCATATCCCTTTGCATTGATTTTCATATCATCACAGAAATGAATATTGCTACCATAGTTGCCAAAAGACTGTACAATCCTGCCTCCACCACCCAAGAAGCAAATTGTGGTGTAGTTGGTGTTGATACCCCATTGTTTAAGTCTGGTAAAGATATAATCCGCATATTTGCAAAGACATCTCTGCATTATCTCTTCATAAGGATTATTAGGAGCTGTATCCTTGCTTCCTCTGCAGATATATTTGATAATATCCTACTCCGGGATGGTTTCTCCAAATTCACTCTGCAGCTCCGAATCAATATCCTTTAGAAGAGCTATCGTTGCTCTGGTATCAATCCTGCACTTATCAAGAAGTGGATGAAATCCTTCACAGACAATCTCATCAACAGTTTCTCCACCGATATCCACCAACACCACATGTTCTGATTTCTGAGTGATACACTCCAGTACCGGCAATGCCGCAAATCCCTGCATATAAACTGTCACATTATCAATGACTACATTGTAGGTATTGCCACAGTAGGAAAATCTCAGTTCTTTGTTCTCCCAAAGCATCGCCTTAAAAGACTCTTTCTGTCTGTCATACCATTTCTGTGGAAGTCCACAGCCAAGTCTCACATGAATCTTATTTGGCCCCGGCTGAATGACTCTTGCACGAAACTCCTCTCCCAAAGATGCCAAGGTCAGAATATAATACTCCTCACTCTCGCTCTTAATATGATTATTGACAGCAGCAAGGGGACTTCCGTATATTGTGTAATAAGTTCCCTCAAACTCTACAACTCCATCCATCTGCATCTCGTCCGGCTTACTGCCCAGACGAGATAATCTTGTAGCAAACATAGCGTTTGCACTCTTCATATTTTTGTATCCATGGTCAATTCCGATAATTGTACTTCCCATTTTTTACACTTCCTCCTTTTCATAAAATCCGTTTAATATCTCCACTATCGCACGAAGCGACTCCAACACCTGCAAGTCCAGTTCATCCGCTCTCTGCACCTGACAAAGGTGCTCATCAATTACCTTCATCTCTCTTCGGATAGCATCAAAGGTTTTTACATTTCCCACTGCAGTTACCCTACTATACTTACAACATTCCGTGATCCTGCATTTGTTTTAGTACCTGATTATCCGATTGTAGCGTAGCTTGCTTTTGCTCCAGCTTTTCATTATCCTCTTGTAATTTATTCTGTTCTTGTTCCAATCGCTGGTTCTCAGACTGCAAAGCATTCTGTTTCATCTCCAATTCGCTATTATCTGTCCGCAATTGCCATTGTTGCTGTTCCAGATGACGATTATCCGTCCGCAGTTCTAGCTTCTTTATTTCAAGGCTTGTATTTTCCGCTCGTAATTGCTGATTACTTACACTTAATGTTTCATTATCTCTCTGAACCACAATACCTTCCGCTCTTGCCTTTTCAACAGCCTCCTCAGCTTTTAAACTCCTGCTTCGTCCAGAATTCCATATCATCGGCTTTGCTCTTCCCAATACTTCCTGCTTTTCTGCATGGATTATCTTTCAGGTCATAATATCTGACCGCATAATTGAAAAGTGCAGCAAGCTGATTATTGATACTTTTAAGATACGTCTGTGCATATCCCTGTTTAATCAGTTCATTCTGCCATGCACGAATATCAGCCGTCTTTATCTCACACATCTTTTTCTTTTTGAAATATGGTGTAACCTTAAGGTCAAACACATATCTTTTGTTCTTGATTGTGCTTTCCCTCAATCGGTTCTACATGTCAGCAAAATAGATTTCCACAAAATTCTCAAAATTAATATCCAAATCCTTTTGTTGCTGTTGCCGGAAGTTACGCTCCCACTCTTCTGCCTCTGCTTTTGTCTTAAAGCCTCTTTTGTTCTTTTTATGACGTACCCCCTGCCAGTCCTCATAGTAGAACTGGCTACGCCACTTCTTGCCATCTCTTGTTGCTGGCATATCATCATCTCCTCTCTGCTTAACCAACTACCATTCCATAAAACTTCTCCTCGAAATACTTTGTAGGCACTTTACCCGAAATCACACGATAGCCTTTTTCCTTTAATTCATTATTAAGACCACGAATAATTTTGTAAGCATATCCTCTTGATACTCCGAGAATTTCTGCTGCCTCTTCTGCTGTAATATACATTTTCATCGTATTCTCCATATTGAGTTCTCCTTTCCTGTTTCATTTCGGTACACTTTTGTGTCCTCATTTATCCGTATTATAGCAGTACACATTTGTGTCTGTCAAGTATTTATTTTAATTTATTATACACAAATGTGTCCCAATGTGATAGAATAGGTTTATTAAAACATAAAGGAGCTGTTTTCATGACTACTGGGGAAAAGATTAAATATTTTCGCAATATGCGTGGAATATCGCAAGAAATGCTCGGTCAACTATCCGGCATAAACTCTGCTACAATTAAGAAATATGAATATGGTATTCGCAATCCTAAGCCAGACCAGTTACTGAAGATTGCAAATGCATTGGGTATCAGCATCAATATTTTTATGGATTTTGATATAGAAACTATATCTGATGTGTTATCACTGCTATTTAAACTGGATGAACAAGTCGGCATGAAATTTGAAGCAGAAAAAGATGAAAACGGAAACTACATCCCTGCTACCTTAAAAGTATCCTTTACTCATCCAGCTATCAACAAAAAGCTATGTACCTATCTAAAAGCCAAGCAGTTACAGGAAAATATTGAGAATAACACATACAATTTTAGTGAAGAACAGCAAGACGAAGCCTACAATGCACTTGCAAGTGATATGGAAGAAATCAAAAATCATCTGCTTGATGATAATATGATTGTGAAAAAAGAAACTGCTGGAATTAGCATAAAAATGTTTCCACAATAATTCAAATATCTTTTAAAAGAAAGGAATTTACTCAAATGAAAAAAATATTTAGGATGCCTACACCTGTTAAAATTACTGGACGAACTTCCAGTATTACTAACGCTTTTGTAAATGGTTGTAAATGGCAAGTACTTTTCCATAAATTTTGGCAATTATTTTTCCATAATTACCGGCATTTTATTTTCCATATTTTTTAATCCCCCACGGACTGATCCGTGGGAGTGCTGCTTATTGAAATGGTAATTCTTCGTTTTCG
>JBGVOM010000013.1:0-2249 GCA_045126515.1 Lachnospiraceae bacterium | reverse complement strand
TTTGGGTATAATCTTTTTGTAATATATTAAGTAGTTGCATACTAATATTTTACACCAACTGCCAGATACTTTCGAGGTCTGGCAGTTATTTTTTGTACAAAAAAAGAAGCTGCGCACTAATCACTTAGTGCGACAGCCCCTCTTTTTTACATTAGCAGTTTAATTAAAATGAAAATACGATTGCTTCATAAGGTTTTAGCGGACATGAGATACTATAATCCTTATTATCCCACTCCTTTGTGGAAGCATTCACTGAATCATTTGTAATCACTCTGTTTCCACCAAATTTTTTCTCATTGCTGCTAAGCAGAATCCTATATTTCTTCTTTTTTGGCACACCCACTCTGTAATCTTTCCATTCCATAGGCGTAAAATTACATACAAACAGTAGATTGCGCTTTCCATCTTTGGACTTTCTGATAAAGCTGTAAACTCCATGATAAGAGTCGTCTGCATTTACCCATTCAAAGCCCTCAAATTCATCATCCATTTCATACATAGCAGGATTGCTCTTGTAAAGTTTCAGCAGTTCTTTCACGTAATTCTGCATACCTGAATTTAATTTATTTTCACTGATTAAATTCCAGTCTAATTCTCTTTCCTCGCTCCATTCACGTTCCTGACCAAATTCCTGTCCCATGAACAACAGCTTTTTGCCCGGGTGTCCATACATGAAAGCATAGGCTGCACGTAAGTTTGCATACTTTTCCTCTTTCTCTTTTCCCGGCATTTTATTAACCATGGCACATTTCAAATGAACGACTTCATCATGGGATAACACATTAATATAATTTTCCGAATACTGATAAGTCATGGCAAAAGTTAATCGATTATGGTTATCCTTTCTAAAATACGGGTCCAGCTTCATATAATCCAGGAAATCATGCATCCATCCCATATTCCATTTATGTGTAAATCCAAGACCATCATCTTCCGGTTTTCCTGTTACCTTCGGCCAGGCTGTGGATTCTTCTGCAATCATAGCCACACCTTCATTACGTCCTAAAACTACAGAATTCATATGTTTAAAGAACTCAATTGCCTCTAAATTCTTATTGCCGCCAAATTTATTCGGTACCCACTGCCCTGACTGTTTTCCGTAATCTAAATATAACATAGATGCAACCGCATCCACACGAAGTCCATCCACGTGAAACTGTTCAATCCAGAACAATGCATTTACAATGAGGAAATTTCTTACTTCATTTTTGCCAAAATCAAAAATCTTCGTACCCCAATCCGGATGCTCCCCTTTTCTTGGGTCAGCATACTCAAATACCGGTGTACCATCAAAATTAGCCAAACCATGGGCATCTCTTGGAAAATGTGCCGGTACCCAGTCTAAAATAACACCAATATTATGTTTGTGCATATAGTCCACAAAATACATAAAATCCTGTGGTGTTCCATATCTGGAGGTTGGTGCAAAATATCCTGTTACCTGATATCCCCAAGAACCATCATACGGATGTTCTGCAATTCCCATTAATTCTACATGAGTATAACCCATCTCTGTCACATATTCTGCCAGTGAATGTGCCAGTTCTTTATAATTGTAAAATCCATCTTCGTTTCCTTCCTTTGCCGGATGCTTCTTCCATGAACCCGGATGAACCTCATACACTGACATAGGAGATTTCTTGGCATCAAACTTCTTTCTTTTATTGAGCCATGTTTTATCTCCCCACTTATAATTGGTGATATCTGTTACTCTGGATGCCGTACCCGGGCGCAGCTCTGCATAGTTTGCAAATGGATCTGCCTTATACAGTACCTCTCCACTTTTTGTAGTTATCTGAAACTTATATAAATCACCTAATTTCACATTAGGTAGAAATGTTTCAAAAATTCCCAGCGGTTCTAAACGTGTCATAATTCCTTCATAACCATTCCACTGATTGAAATCACCTACCACACTAACATAGGCAGCATTCGGTGCCCACACTGCAAAATATACACCTTTCACACCGTCTACTTCCATAATATGTGCCCCAAGTTTCTTAAAAATATCATAATGTGTTCCTTGACCAAAAAGATACTGATCCAATTCTGTTATAAATCTTCCATCCCTATTATTCATTATTTTTTCTCCTCCTACTTATTTTACTTTATTAGGCGTTTGTGAAACGCCACGAGCCGCATAAATACGGCATTTTTTGTTACTAAAAAACAAATAACTCCTCACCGGATATGGTATAATAGAGTTGCCAAAAACTAAAATCCACCGCCCAAGAAAGGAGTTATTCTGA
>JBGVOM010000012.1:0-14472 GCA_045126515.1 Lachnospiraceae bacterium | reverse complement strand
AATCCTGTAAAGGTGGTAGAAAAAGCAATGCGTGATGCTATGGCAGGAAAGACAACATCTGTTTATGGATTGCCAATGCAGGCATTTGAGGTACTTTGTAAAGTAGTACCTCATGAGCTGATTTTAAAATTGTTACAGATTACTCCTTCTGAAAGAACAGAGAAGAATTAAAGCAGAAAGGAAAATACCATGCAGAAAATACCTAAGGGAAACTATGGCTACTTAAAGTCACAGAGAAAAATCGAAACGATTAAGGCTGTTATTTTGTTGTGTCTTTCCGCAGCAATTTTTATTCTGGGTTATGTTACTACTCATACCAAGGCAAATCTGTTTACGGTGGTGGCAGTAGTATCTGTTTTGCCGGCAGCAAAACAGTTGACCATAACAGTACTTTTTTACAAATATCATTCCGGCAGCAGGGAAACATATGAAAAAATCAGAGAAATCATAGAAGAAACAACTTCTGTCTATGATATTGTGATTACTGCTTATGATAAAATCGGTGAGATTCTTCATGTTGCCATAGTGGGGAAGACAATTGTTGGATATAGTGAAAAAGAAAAGACGGATGAGAAATATTTTGCAAACTATATAAAGGAAACTCTTGAAAAAAACGGATACAAGGGAATTTCTGTAAAAATCTTTAAAAATGAAGAAAATTATCTGGAAAGATTGCAGGAAATGCAGAAAAATCTGGGCGGAGATAGAAAAATAGAGCAAGAACAGCAGATGGCGGAAGTCATTAAGGCAATTTCTATTTAAAATGTAAAACAGTAGAGTTAAAAGGAACCAGACTATATGAAGGAAATTATTGTAAAAGAAAATGAGGCAGCTCAGAGGTTAGATAAACTTCTGGGAAAGTATCTGAATAAGGCACCAAAAAGTTTTATTTACAAAATGCTTCGAAAGAAAAACATAACATTAAACGGAAAGAAAGCAGATGGAAGTGAAAAGACAAAGGTGGGAGATATTGTAAAAATATTTTTGAGCGACGAAACCTTTGAAAAGTTCAGTGAGCCGGTAAAAGTTCCTCAGATACATAAAACAGGTAACAATAAAAAAACTTTGTCCATTATATATGAAGATGAACATATTCTTTTGGTAAATAAAGAAAGCGGTATGCTGGTGCAAAAAGCAACCCCTCAGGATTATTCTTTGAATGATGCAATTTTAGAGTATCTGGCAGAAAAAGGTGAGGTAACAGAAGAAACGCTGAAAACCTTCAAACCATCTATTTGTAACAGAATAGATAGAAATACCAGTGGGCTGGTGGCAGCGGGAAAGTCGCTTTTAGGATTGCAGGAATTGTCCCGGTTATTTAAGGAGCGTACACTTCATAAATATTACATTTGCTATGTGGCAGGAAATGTGAAAGAAAGAACAAGGGTAAAAGGATACCTTTGGAAGAATGAAAAAACGAATCAGGTGGAAATTTATTCTAAAGAGAAACAGGATGCAAAACCAATTGAAACGGAATATCGGCCCATTGCCAATGGAGAATATACCACTTTGCTGGAGGTAGAGTTAATTACAGGAAGGACTCACCAAATTAGGGCTCATCTTGCTTCCTTGGGACATCCCATTGTAGGGGATACGAAATATGGTGAAAAGGCTCTCAATGATAAATATATAAAGCAATGTCATATTTCCTCCCAGTTACTGCATGCGTACTGCATTGAATTTCCAAAGATGGAAGGAAAACTGGCATATTTATCGGGAAAGAAATTTGTGGCAGAACCGCCAAAAGAATTTAAACTTATGGAAAAGTACAGGTGAAAAAATGGCAACATGGAGTTCCAGGGGCTTACGAGGCTCCACACTAGAAGAAATGATTAACAGAACTAATGAAAAATATCGGGAAGGGAAGCTGGCATTGATTCAGAAGGTTCCTACTCCTATTACGCCCATTTCTATAGATAAGGAAACAAGACACATTACTCTTGCCTATTTTGAACAAAAAAGTACGGTGGATTATATCGGGGCGGTGCAGGGAATTCCGGTTTGTTTTGATGCAAAAGAATGTACTACAGATACGTTTCCTATGCAGAATATACATGAACACCAGTTTGCTTTCATGACGGAATTTGAGCGTCAGGGGGGCATTGCTTTTTTAATTTTGTACTATTCCCATAGAAATCTTCTATATTATTTAAAGTATGAGAAATTAAAAGAGTTTTATGAGCGAATGGAGCAGGGGGGGAGAAAGAGCTTTCGACTGGATGAATTGACCGAGGACTATATTATTCATCCAAAAGGGGGAATTCTGGTGCCTTATTTAACCGGCATCCAGCAGGATTTAGCAGAAAGGGAAGAAACAGCTTGACATCTTTCATAGTTAACTATATAATTATGGAAGTTTATTATAGTAGCAAGTTAACGAATTAGCAATTTACCACGCTAAAGTGATAAATGGAGGATAGAGGATACATGGAAAACAGATTATTGCATACACCGGAGGGTGTAAGAGATATTTACAATTCAGAATGTGAGAGAAAGCAGGTACTTCAGGGAAGGCTGTTTGATGTTTTAAAACAGTATGGTTATCAGGCAATTGAAACACCAACCTTTGAATATTTTGATGTTTTTTCCAGAGAAGTAGGAACAACAGCATCGAAGGAATTATTCAAGTTCTTTGACAGAGAAGGAAATACACTGGTAATGCGTCCGGACTTTACACCGTCTATTGCACGTTCTGCTGCAAAGTATTATCAGGATGAAGATATGCCGATTCGTTTCGGCTATATGGGTAACACCTATATTAATCATCACAGCCTTCAGGGAAGATTAAAGGAAACCACACAGCTGGGAGCAGAATTGATTGGCGACGACAGTGTAGGTGCAGATGCAGAAATCGTGGCATTGATGATTCGCTGTTTAAAGACTGCCGGTTTAAAAGAATTTCAGGTAAGTATTGGCCATATTGACTTTTTTAACGGTTTGATGGAAGAAGCCAAACTGGAAGAAGATGTGGAATTAGAACTTAGAGAACTGATTTCTAATAAAAATCATTTTGGCATTGAAGAATTATTGGCGGAACATAATATCCCGGAAGATGTGAAAACCTGTCTGGGAAAAACACCGGAATTTTTTGGCTCTATTAGTATGCTGGAAGAAGCGAAAAAGCTGGCAGGAAATAAGAAATCAAAAGCAGCGTTAGAACGTCTAGAAGCCGTTTACGAAGCGTTAAAGGTATATGGTGTAGAAGATTACATTACCTTTGACCTTGGAATGGTTAGCAAATACAAATATTATACCGGAGTTATATTTAAAGCTTACACCTATGGAGTGGGAGAAGCATTGATTACCGGGGGACGTTATGACAGCCTGTTAAAACATTTCGGAAAGGATTCTGCGGCAATAGGATGCGTATTATTGGTAAATCAGTTAATGGCAGCACTTTCCAGACAAAAAATTGAGATACCTACGATGAAAGATATGATACTTTGCGTATATGAAGATGACAGTGAAGCAGACGCTGTAAAATACGCAGAAAAACTGCGTTCGGAAGAAGGAAAGAAAGTGGCACTGTTACGGAGAAATGGCAAGGACTTAGCGGATTGTAAAGCTTATGGAGAAAGACATGGTTTTTCTCAGGTACTTCATCTGGGACAGAACGGCTGTGAAAAATTATAGAGGAGAAAAGAAAATGAGATATTTAACATTTGCATTAGGCAAGGGACGTCTTGCAAAAACAACTCTGGAAATGTTCGAAAAAATCGGTATCACCTGTGAAGAAATGAAAGATAAAGATTCCAGAAAGCTGATTTTTGTGAATGAGGAATTAAAGTTAAAGTTTTTCCTGGCAAAGGGGCCGGATGTACCAACTTATGTAGAATATGGCGCTGCTGATATTGGTATCGTGGGAAAAGATACCATTTTAGAAGAAGGCAGAAAAATGTATGAAGTACTGGACTTGGGATTCGGCAAGTGTAAAATGTGCGTCTGCGGACCGGCAGAAGCCAAGGATTTATTACAACACCACGAGTTGATTCGTGTGGCAACCAAGTATCCTAATATTGCGAAAGATTATTTTTACAATAAAAAGCACCAGACGGTGGAAATCATTAAATTAAATGGTTCCATTGAACTGGCACCAATCGTAGGTTTGTCAGAAGTAATCGTAGATATTGTGGAAACCGGAACGACTTTGAGAGAAAATGGACTGACTGTATTAGAAGAAGTATGCCCTCTTTCTGCAAGAATGGTGGTAAATCAAGTCAGCATGAAAATGGAAAATGAAAGAATTACAAAAATCATCAATGATTTAAAAGAAATTTTATAAGGATAGAAAGGCAGGAGAACCTTATGAGAATTATAAAACTGGAAGAAGAAACCAAGAAAAACATATTAGAGGATTTATTAAAGAGAAGCCCCAACAGTTATGGCGAATTTGAAAGCAGAGTAACGGATATTGTAAACAATGTAAAGGAAAACGGTGACAAAGCTTTATTTGAATATACAGAAAAGTTTGATGGCGTGAAAATATGCAGCGATTGTATCAAAGTGACAGAGGAAGAAGTAAAAGAAGCTTACGAAGAAGTGAGTGATGAATTGTTGGAAATTATTCGAAAAGCATTGAAAAATATTGAAAGTTATCACGCAATGCAGCGCCAGCAGAGCTGGTTTCACTCTACTCCAACGGGAACTATTTTAGGTCAGAAAGTAACACCGTTAGAAAAAGTAGGTGTGTATGTGCCGGGTGGAAAGGCAGTGTACCCATCTTCTGTACTTATGAATATTATGCCTGCAAAGGTGGCAGGAGTAGACAGAATCATTATGACAACACCTCCGGGAAAAGATGGAAAGGTGTGTGCAACTACACTGGTGGCTGCGAAAGAAGCAGGTGCAACGGAAGTATATAAGGTTGGAGGCGCACAGGCAATCGCAGCGCTGGCTTATGGAACAGAAAGCATTCCAAAGGTGGATAAGATTGTAGGACCGGGTAATATTTATGTGGCACTTGCCAAGAAAGCTGTCTATGGACATGTAAGCATTGATTCTATTGCGGGACCTAGTGAAATTCTTGTAATTGCCGATGAAACAGCGAATCCAAGATTTGTGGCAGCAGATTTGCTTTCTCAGGCAGAACATGATGAAATGGCATCTGCAATTTTAATTACCACTAGTCAGGAACTGGCGGAAAAGGTTTCGGTGGAAGTAGATAAATTTACGGCAGAATTATCCAGAAAAGAAATCATCCAGAAATCTTTAGACAATTATGGCTATATTTTAGTGGCAGATACTATGGACGAAGCCATTGCTGCAGCAAATGACATTGCATCAGAACACTTGGAAATCCAGACAAAAGATCCGTACAATGTGATGACAAAAATCCGCAATGCAGGAGCAATCTTTATTGGAGAATACAGTTCCGAACCATTAGGTGATTATTTTGCCGGACCAAATCACGTACTTCCAACAAACGGTACTGCAAAATTCTTCTCACCATTAAGTGTAGATGATTTTATTAAGAAATCCAGTATTATTTCTTACTCCAAGGAAGCGTTAGAACCGGTACATCAGGATATAATCAAATTTGCAGAATCAGAACAGCTGACTGCTCATGCAAATTCTATCAAAGTAAGATTTGAAGATTAGATAAAGGGGAACTATATGGAAAGAACGGCGAAAGTAACAAGAAAGACAAAGGAAACAGATATCACCATTGAATTGAATTTAGATGGCAGTGGCAGTGCGAATATTGATACGGGTATTGGCTTTTTTGATCATATGCTGGAGGGGTTTGCAAAGCATGGCTTTTTTGATTTGAATTGTTCTGTAAAAGGTGATTTAATCGTGGACTGCCATCATACAATCGAAGATACGGGAATTGCTTTGGGAACGGCAATCAGAGAGGCGCTTAAGGATAAAAAGGGCATAAGACGCTTTGGACAGCGATATCTTCCGATGGATGAAACATTACTGCTTTGTGCCATTGACTTGTCCGGAAGACCATATCTTGTATTTGATGTGGATTTTTCCGTGGAGCGAGTAGGATATTTTGATACAGAGATGGTAAAAGAATTTTTCTACGCTGTTTCTTATGGTGCGGGAATGAATTTGCATATGAAGTTAGTTCATGGAAGCAATAACCACCATATTATCGAAGCAGCATTTAAAGCTTTTGCAAAGGCTTTGGATGAAGCATGCACCTACGATGAGCGAATTAAAGATGTGCTTTCCACAAAAGGGACACTCTAAACATAAGGAGAAAATAAAATGAAAAATAATAAAAAATTAGTTCCATGTATTTATCTTCGAGAAGGAATTGCAGTGACAGGTTTTGGAGATTTAGGTACAGAAGGTGATGGAGATGCTGTAAGTCTTGCGAAATACTATTCTGATGCAGGTGCAGATGAATTAATTGTGTTTGATTTTTCTGATTCCGACGCAGCTCATGAGAATGCAATCGGCATTTTAAGAGAAATTACAAGGGCAGTAGAAATACCTATTATTGCCGGTGGTAATGTAAAGCGTGTGGAAGATGTAAAAAAGCTTCTTTATGCGGGTGCCTCTAAGGCAATGCTAAATTATGCAAAACAAGGCAACATTGATTTGACAGAAGAAGTTTCGAAACGTTTTGGAAAGGAAAAAATTGCAGTTTCTATTGATAATGTGGCGACAATTGTAGATAATAAATCGCTTATCGAAACATGCACAGAAGAAATCGTATTTGTAAAGGTAGAAGATGAACAGGTAATTGGTGAGGCAGCAAGTGCTTCTATGATTCCGGTACTTCCTGTATGGAGTTCTAACAAAGAGGCAGATATTAAGAGTATTCTTGCCATTGAAAATGTAAGTGGAATCTGTGCAGACCAATTGAACGGAGCAGACGTGGACTTTATGCAGGTGAAACAGGAGTGCAAAACAGCAGGAATTCCTGTATGTATTTTTGAAAGTGCCATGCAGTGGTCTGAGCTTAAGTTAAACTCAGATGGTATGATTCCGGTCATCGTGCAGGATTATATTACGGACGAAGTATTGATGCTTGCGTATATGAACGAGGAAGCCTTTAATCATACAGTTGCTACCGGAAAAATGACTTATTACAGCAGAAGCAGACAGGAATTATGGGTAAAAGGACTTACCTCCGGACATTTCCAGTATGTGAAATCTTTAACGGCTGACTGTGATTTAGATACGATTCTTGCAAAAGTTTCACAGGTTGGAGCAGCTTGCCATACCGGAAACAGAACCTGTTTCTTTAATAGATTGATAGAAAAGGAAGGCGCTGTAACCAATCCACTGAAGGTATTTGAAGAAGTATATAATGTGATTGCAGACAGAAAGGAAAATCCAAAGGAAGGTTCCTATACAAACTACTTATTTGATAAAGGAATTGACAAAATATTAAAGAAAGTCGGAGAAGAAGCAACTGAAATTGTGATTGCAGCAAAAAATCCGGATCCGGAAGAAATTAAATATGAGGTATCTGATTTCCTCTATCACGTTATGGTTCTTATGGTAGAACGTGGTGTTACATGGTCTGACATCACGAAAGAACTTGCAAACAGATAAGCTGTAGAAGGTGTCATTTTGGGTAAGACAAATGAAGTAATTCGAAAAATAAATGAAAAATATGAAAAATTGAGCAAAGGGCAAAAAAAGCTGGCAGATTATATTATAGAAAATTACGATAAAGCGGCTTTCCTGACAGCAGCTAAACTTGGTGCTTTCGTGGGAGTCAGCGAGTCAACGGTAGTACGCTTTGCTATGAATTTGGGTTATCAGGGATATCCGGATTTTCAGAAGGCATTAGAGGAAATGGTGCGGAATAAGCTGAATTCCATTCAACGTATGGAAGTGGCATATGGAAGAATCAGCCAGTCAGAAATATTAAGCACGGTTTTGCAGTCGGATGCAGATAAGATTAAGCTTACTTTAGAAAATATAGACGAGAAGGCTTTTGAGACGGCGATTGATATTTTAATGAATGCAAGACATATTTACGTTCTGGGCATCCGCAGCTGTATGCCCCTTGCAAATTTTTTGAGCTTTTATCTGAATATGGTGTTTGATAATGTACATTTGATTCAGACCAGTAGTCCTAGCGAAATTTTTGAACAAATGATTCGTATTGGAGAAGAAGATGCCATTATCGGAATCAGTTTTCCAAGATATTCCATGCGAACACTGAAAGCTATGGAATTTGCAAATAACAGAAATGCCAAAGTAATTACATTGACAGACAGCGTTCATTCGCCCATGAATCTGTATTCTTCCTGCAATCTGATTGCCAGAAGTGACATGGCATCGATTGTAGATTCTCTGGTGGCACCTTTGAGTGTCATCAATGCTTTAGTAGTGGCTTTGTGTATGAAAAAGCAGAAAGAGGTTGTAAATACTTTGGAAACTCTGGAAAAAATCTGGGATGAATATCAGGTATACAGCAACGATGAAATTAATTTCGTAGAAGATAAAATAGTATTAAAAGATCCTTATATGGAGAACGGAACATGAAAAAAATTATAGTAATCGGCGGTGGTGCCGCTGGAATGATGGCTGCGATTGAAGCAGCCAGAAATGGTGCAGAGGTTACGCTGTACGAAAAAAATGAAAAGCTTGGGAAAAAGCTTTTTATCACAGGAAAGGGGAGATGTAATCTGACCAATGCCTGTGATATGGAGGATTTGCAGAAAAGTGTAATGAAAAACCACAAATTTCTCTATAGTGCTTTTCAAAACTTTAACAATTGGGAGACCATCGGCTTTTTTGAAGATTTGGGAATGGCAACAAAGATTGAGAGGGGAAACAGAGTATTCCCTGCCTCTGATCATTCTTCTGATGTAATTAAAGTCTTAGAGCAGGAATTAAAGCATCAGGGCGTTGTGGTATGCCTTAAGGAAAAAGTGAAAACTATTATAGAGCAGCAGGATGCGGTGAAAGGTGTTACATTAGAAAACGGTAAAAAAGTTATGGCAGATGCAGTAATTGTAGCTACTGGTGGCTTATCCTATCAGTTGACGGGTTCCACCGGTGACGGATTCCGTTTTGCAAAAGATTTAGGGCATAAAGTGACAGAACTGTCCCCAGCTTTGGTCCCAATGACAGTCAAGGAAGAATGGGTTCCAAAATTGCAGGGGTTGTCCCTGCGGAATGTAAAAGTCTCCATTAAGAATAAAGCAAAAGTGCTGTACGAGGAATTTGGAGAAATGCTGTTTACCCATTATGGTGTCAGCGGCCCGCTAATCTTAAGTGCCAGTAGTGTGGTGCTGGATGAGCTAAAAAAAGAAAATCTGACATTAAAGATTGATTTGAAGCCGGCATTGTCACAGGAACAGCTGGATGACAGAATTCTTCGAGATTTTGAACAAGATAAAAATAAGCAGTTTAAAAACGTATTGGGAAATTTACTGCCTTCTAAGATGATACCGGTTATGATTGAACTGAGTGGAATTTTGCCGGAAAAGAAAGTAAACGAAATTAACAAAAAAGAACGAAGAAGACTGTTAGAAACTATGAAAGGGCTTTCCATGACCCTTACAGGAGTCAGAGGCTATGAGGAAGCTATCATTACCAGAGGCGGTGTGGATGTAAAAGAAATCAATCCGTCCACAATGGAGTCTAAAAGAAAGAAAAATTTGTATTTTGCAGGGGAAGTGCTGGATGTAGATGCAGTTACCGGTGGATTTAATCTGCAGATAGCCTGGTCAACGGCTATGGCAGCAGCAAGGGCAGCTTCTCGGGAATAATCTGTCATACTTAATATAGAAAAAGAAAAGGAGAAAGAAAATGGCATACAGTATTGCAATTGATGGACCTGCAGGGGCAGGAAAAAGTACCATCGCAAAGAAAATCGCAAAGGAGTTATCTTATGTTTATGTAGACACTGGTGCCATGTATCGCGCCATGGCATTGTTCTTTTTAAGGGCAGGGATAAAGCCAGAGGAAGAAGAAAAAATAAATGAAGAATGCAAAAATGCAGACATCACAATAGAATATAAGGATGGAGAGCAACAGGTAATCTTAAATGGAGAAAATGTAAACGGATTGATTCGTACAGAAGAAGTTGGAAACATGGCATCCGCAACTTCTGTAAACAGCAATGTTCGAACTAAAATGGTGGAATTGCAGCAGCAGCTGGCAGAAAAGACAGACGTCATTATGGATGGCAGAGATATCGGAACCAAGGTGCTTCCGAAAGCCCAGTTAAAAATATATCTTACGGCCAGTGCAAGAACACGTGCAGAACGCCGCTACAAAGAATTGCAGGAAAAAAATGTAGTCTGTGACATCGAAACTATTGAAAAGGATATTGTTGATAGAGATTATCGGGATATGCACAGAGAGAATTCTCCTTTGATGCAGGCAGAGGATGCAATACTTGTAGATTCCTCTAATATGAATGCAGATGAAGTGGCAGAACATATTATTCATCTTTTCAAAGAAAAAATCGAGGGTTAGTTTACAGAGATAGGAGAGTCAAATGGAAGTAAAACTGGCAAAAAGTGCAGGCTTTTGTTTTGGTGTGAAAAGAGCTGTGGACACAGTATATAAGCAAGTAGGAACCGGGAAAAAAATATATACATTGGGTCCTATCATTCATAATGAAGAAGTAGTGAAAGATTTAGAAGAAAAAGGCGTACAGGTTTTAGAAACAGAGCAGGATTTAGAAAAAGTAAAAGATGGGACTGTAATTATTCGTTCCCACGGTGTGCCGAAACATGTATATGAAAGCATAAAACGGCAAAAACTTGAATATGTAGATGCAACTTGTCCGTTTGTTAGAAAAATTCACAAAATTGTGGAAGAGGAAAGTGGCAAAGGGAATACAATTTTAATCATTGGCAATGAAAATCATCCCGAGGTGGCAGGTATCCGGGGATGGAGCAAGTCAGAAGCATATGTGATAAATACGGCAGAGGAAGCCATGGAATTTGATATTCCGGTAGAAAAAAAACTATGTATTGTATCTCAAACGACATTTAATTACAATAAATTTCAAGAATTAGTTGAAATTATTTCGAAAAAGAGGTATGATATAATTGTTTTAAATACGATTTGCAATGCAACAGAGGAACGCCAGCAGGAGGCGCGCGAGATTGCAAAGAATGTGGACGCCATGATTGTTATCGGTGGCAGACACAGTTCGAATACGCAAAAGTTATTTGAAATATGTAAAAAAGAATGTGAAAATACTTACTATATACAGACACTTGTTGATTTAGATTTTGACAGACTAAAGACAGTTGGCAGCGTAGGTATTACCGCAGGGGCATCCACCCCAAAGAATATTATTGAGGAGGTTCAATGTAAATGTCAGAATTAAGTTTTGGAGAAATGTTAGAGGAGTTCGATAAGACAATCAGAACTGGAGAAAAAGTGGAAGGAACTGTAATAAGCGTAAAGGAAGATGAAATCATCTTAAATATAGGTTACAAAGCAGACGGTATTATTACAAGAAACGAGTACACAAACACACCTAACGTTGACTTAACAACTATGGTTCAGGTTGGCGAAAAGATGGAAGCAAAAGTATTAAAGGTAAATGACGGAGAAGGTCAGGTACTTTTAACTTACAAACGTCTTGCAGCTGATAAGGCAAACGAAAGATTAGAAGAAGCATTCAATAACAAGGAAGTATTAAAAGCAAAAGTTGCTCAGGTATTAGATGGCGGCTTAAGCGTAGTTGTAGATGAAGCAAGAGTATTTATTCCTGCAAGCTTGGTTTCAGATACTTATGAAAAGAATTTAGAAAAATATGCCGATCAGGAAATTGAATTTGTAATTAGCGAATTCAATCCAAAGAGAAGAAGAATCATCGGTGACCGTAAGCAGTTAATTGTTGCGGAAAAGGCAGAAAAGCAGAAAGAATTATTTGCAAAGATTTCTGTAGGAGATACTGTAGAAGGTGTTGTTAAGAATGTAACAGATTTCGGTGCATTTATTGATTTAGGCGGAGCAGATGGATTACTTCATATCTCAGAAATGTCCTGGGGCAGAGTAGAAAATCCAAAGAAAGTATTTAAAGTTGGAGAAAACGTAAAAGTCTTGATTAAAGACATTGCTGGAGATAAAATTGCACTTAGCATGAAATTCCCGGAAGCAAATCCTTGGAACAATGCCGCTGAAAAGTATGCAGTTGGTACTGTAGTAAAGGGAAAAGTTGCAAGAATGACAGACTTTGGTGCATTTATCGAATTAGAAGCAGGTGTGGATGCATTATTACATGTATCACAGATTTCAAGAGTTCACGTTGAAAAACCAGCTGATTTCTTAAAAATCGGTCAGGAAATCGAAGCTAAGGTTGTTGATTTCAATGAAGAAGAAAAGAAAATCAGCTTAAGCATGAAAGTGTTAGAACCGGAAGCAGCACCTGAAGAAGCAGCAACAGAAGAATAATCTGACTTTTGGGATAATTGGGATAAGTAAAGGGGCGGTTTTTACATGGCAATGGACTACGAAGGATTCAAAAAAAGTGTTTATGATTTGACCAAGATTGACCTGAGCTCCTATAAGGAAAAGCAGATGAAGCGTAGAATCGATACGCTGATTGCAAAAAATGGAATTGTAGGCTATGATAATTATGTGAAAGCACTACAAACAGATAAAGAAATGTTTGAGGGATTTGTAAATTATTTGACAATTAATGTGTCAGAGTTTTACAGAAATCCGGAGCAATGGGAAATCCTGGATAAGGATGTTTTTCCAAGTCTTATCAGTAAGTATGGGAAGAATTTGAAGATTTGGAGTGCGGCGTGTTCTACTGGTGATGAACCATATTCTTTGGTGATGGCATTGTCAAAGCATCTTCCGTTAAGCAATATAAAGATTATTGCAACGGATATTGATAAGCAGGTCATTGCAAAAGCAAAGGTTGGTTTATACAATGAAAAGAGCATTGCAAATGTTCCAAAGGATTTGAAGGAAAAATACTTTACTAAGATTGGAATGTCATACCAGATTTCAAGCGAAATTAAAAATCGTGTGGAATTCAAGGAACACAATCTGCTGAAGGATGCTTATCCGTCAGATTGTCATCTGATTGTATGTCGTAATGTTTTGATTTATTTCACAGAAGAAGCAAAACAGGATATTTATAAGATGTTTAATAAGGCATTGAGCAGCAGGGGACTTCTGTTTATTGGAAGTACAGAACAGATTATGAATTACAAAGAATTAAATTATGATAGATATAAATCATTTTTCTATCAAAAGTCTAATTAAACAAAAAGCACGCATTTAGCGTGCTTTTTTGCATTCTAACTATTTATTTCAACATATATTTTATCATATGCTCAATATAAGCAAGCATTTTGGAAGAATCGGATAGGTTGCTTTCGCAAGCTTCGAAGTATAAAATTTTATCAAAATAATCAATTTTAAAGTAAGGTGATACGATTTCATCAAATTGGGGAAGAAAAATTCCTGTTTTTCGACTATAGCAGTTGGCGGCTTTTGCTCTGGTACGAAAATCCTTATCTACGTAAAAGGCAACGCTTTTGTGAATTGCAGTGTCTTCCGCAGGCAAGTAATAATAATTTTTATAGTCCGAGTAGAAATATTTCAATTCACCAGTGTAGGCTTTGATGCGAAGGCTACATTTGTTTTTGTCGATGCCTAAAAAGAAGTCCTGCTTTGAAAAACTGATTCTTTTGGGCAAGGGCGAGGAAAGGGTGAAGTGGAAAATAACCTCTTTGCCTTCGGTACCGTGATAGGAAGTGTAATCTGATATTTCGTAGCCATCCCAAGTAAAATGCCCAATATTAAAATCACGGAAAGCCAGCATAGGAGATAACTGTAGCAGACCGTTCATATCATCGTGGTTGTGAAGCAGCAGAAGCTGCTGTGCCTCTTCAGAAGGAGCGGTTAGAAAACTTTGGTAAACACTGATTAGCTCTCCACCATTGTAAAGGTCGTCACGTTTAATATCTAAGTAGGTTTCTACTGTTTTTTGCTTTAAATTCTCTAATTTCAGCATAGATTTTACCGGAGAGAGAATCTTGTATAAGTCGATGCTTTCTATAGTATCAAAATTGTAAGGAAGATTATAATGACTGCACTTTTGGCTAAGATAGGGAATATCAAATCCTGAGCCATTATAATGAATCAAATAATCATAATTTTTTAGAAAATCAAAAAATTCAAAAAGTAGAGTGGATTCTTCAACAGCAGTTTCGGCAAACCACTGCCGTATTACAGGATTTCCATTCTCAAAATACAGGCATCCGATTAAATATAAAGAAGATGTTTTGGCGGAAAATCCTGTGGTTTCTATATCAAAAAAAAGAAGTCTGGATAAATTAAAATGTTCCTTCAGAAAAACCGGTACAGGGTAATCAGAAGGTGTTGTGATAGTCTTCATATGGTTACTCCTCTCAATATGTTTTCTTATTAGGCGTTTGTGAAACGCCACGAGCCGCATAAATACGGCATTTTTTGTTACTAAAAAACAAATAACTCCTCACCGGATATGGTATAATAGAGTTGCCAAAAACTAAAATCCACCGCCCAAGAAAGGAGTTATTCTGA
>JBGVOM010000011.1:0-29597 GCA_045126515.1 Lachnospiraceae bacterium | reverse complement strand
CTATCACGATGCTCTTTTTGTCATGCAGTTTTCAATGTTCAAAGAACTCCAACTGAGTTCAAAATATATCTAAAATACATTTCTGTACTTTATTCAAAAAATATCATTTTAGGGCTTGACTTTTAATAGTTAGTCTTTACTGCCTCACCCCAAGTGTCACATCAAATTTAATCTCCACATACTCATCTGCTCCCGGGCGCATTGCAGTTATAGTAATCAGCTGTTCCGGTTCACAGGAGCTTATGACATTTTCTAATTCTCTCTGGCTGGTGATTTCTTTTCCTTCTATTGCCACAATAATATCACCACTTTGCATGCCCGCTGCCATTGCCGGTGAATCCACAGATACATTAATAATTCCTACGCCTCTTGGCATTTTATACGTAGCTTCATCTTCTTTTGTCACTTCCCTACTATGGATTCCAAGATAAGCAATACCTAAATTATTGGAAAGCCGTTCAATAATTCCCTTTAATTCAGAAATGGCGTAGGCTGTAATCAAGCCATTTTCCGAAGAAGCACTTAAATCTCTGGTGTAAATTCCCACCACTTCTCCGGCCAGATTAATCAAAACACCATTTCCATTGGTACTCCCCAGCATATCCGTAGAAATCAGCGGATAACTTACATCTTCTGTGTCAGATACTGTCTTTAAGGAAGTAATATTTCCGCTTAGCACAGAATCTGTGGTGCCTAAAGGACTTCCCACTGCAAGCACCGGAGTCCCCAGATGAAGAAGTTTGGAATTGCCAAGGGTAACCACCTTGATTTTATCAATATTTTCCTGGACAAAGGATTTTTTCTCCACTGCAAGAATGGCAAGTCCTATGTTGCCGTCATATTTCTTCTGAACCGCCGGAAGCTGTTCTCCGGTAGCAAACAATACATTGATTTCCTCTACCCCTTCAATCACCTTTTTATCCGTAAGAATCAGAAATTCTTTTCCATTGTCTGCCACAACAATGCCGGAAGCCTGACCTTCATTTTCGTATGGATTATTCATCCAGTCCACAGTACTGCTTACACCCACCACCGTCACAAGGGAGTTTTTAATTCCATCTGCAGTGCTGTATATTTCACTATACAGGCTGATATAATCCTGCATTTCTAGATTCTTTTCCACCACATTTACAACCGGCTCCTGGGTTGGTACCGGAGTCGCTTCTACTGCTTCTATTTCCTCTACACCTGATGCCTCATCCTTTGGAATGGTAACCACTTCAGCATCTTCTTCTCCATACATCCATCCCTGAAGCTTTGGTGTAAGCGCCGCCATAATCACACTGGCAATCACACCAAACACTACAGCCGCCCCAACAAAGCAGCCCACCTCCATGGCAATCTGCTTTCTGCTTTTTGGGCGCTCCTTAATCTTTTCTCTAATAAATGAATATTCCTCTGCCTGCTTTGGCTTCTTTTCCTGTTCATCTTTCATGTGTAAGGCACCTGTCCCTTCCATTTTCAAGTATTTTCAAGTAAAAACACAATATGTTAAAATATTGTAACAAATACATATGAACAATTTATGAACCTTAAATAAAATATTGTGTTTCATACGGGGATTCGGACTTGGGGTTGGGGGAGGGACGCTCATAAGCAGGACCAATGCTTCTCTGGAAGGCACGAGGCAACGCCAATGCGAACTAACTGTCAACGGCAACTAAGACGCTCCAGAAGACTGTCGCGCCCAAGTTGCCGTAGACATTGGATTTCGCATTCGCTAAAAGCGCCTCTCTAATTGCCTTCCAGAGAAGCATTGGTCCTGCTTATGAGCTGTGCTTCGACAACGGAAAGTCTGAATCCCGGATTCACCCCTGCAAATTGCGCCCGCCACATTTATGATGTTGCCAAATATAGAAATAAATAATGTTTTTAATAGCTTATTCAAAACATTGAAAACTTTCTACGCATAACATTTCTATCAGAGAAAACCCGTGGCAATTCCGGCTTTTGCGGTTTGTAGGCACAGCTCATAAGTGGTATCCATGCTTCCTTGGAGGGCAATTTAAGAGGCGTCCTTAGCAAATGTGAAATCCACTGTCTAGGGCGAGTTAGGCGCGATGGCTTTCCAGAGCGTCTTACTCGCCCTTGACAGTTAGTTCACATTCGCGTTGCCTCTGCCCTCCAAGGAAGCATGGATACCACTTATGAGCGTCCCTCCCAACCCCAATCCCGAATTGCCCCCACGTTTTCTCCCCACAAAATCATTGTATAACCTGCCCAATCTATTGTATAATACAAAAGGAATTTAATTTATTTCTATTTCAAAGAGAAAGGCAATTTTAAATATATGAATATGAATAAGAAATCTTTAAAAACACTTGAATATACAAAGGTCATCGACCTTCTTATAAACTACGCCTGCAGTGACAGTGCAAAGGCTTTGTGCCGGGAACTGCTTCCTATGACGGACAAGGAAGAAATCGAACAGGCACAGAGGGAAACTTCCGATGCACTGGTACGTGTTTACAAGCATGGCAGCATCTCCTTTGGCGGTGTCCATGATGTGCGTGTTTCTTTAAAACGATTAGAAATCGGAAGTACCTTAAGTCAGGAAGAACTGTTACAGGTATGCAATCTGTTGGAAAACACCAACCGGGTAAAACAGTATTCCAGAAACGAAGATTCCGACCTGACCGAGGATAGTCTTGTACCTTTATTTGATGGTTTGGAGCCTTTGACACTTCTTGCCAGGGAAATCCGCAGATGTATTATTTCTGAGGATGAAATCAGCGATGATGCTTCCTCCGAATTGAAAAACATCCGCCGAAGCATGCGAAACATCAATGAGCGGATTCATGCTCAACTGGTTTCCATGACTTCCAACACCACAACCCGTTCCTATTTACAGGAAGCTGTGATTACCCAGCGTAATGGAAGATACTGTCTTCCTGTAAAGGCAGAACACCGTTCTCAGGTGTCAGGTATGATTCACGACCAGTCCTCCAGCGGTTCTACCTTTTTTATTGAGCCTATGGCGGTAGTGAAATTAAACAATGATTACAAAGAATATATGTTAAAAGAACAGGAAGAAATCCAGCGGATTCTTGCGGTCTTAAGTGCTTCCACTGCAGAACACATTGAAGAAATCATTGAAAATTATAATATTATGACAAAACTGGACTTTATTTTTGCAAAAGCCCTGTTATCTAAATCTTATAACGGAAGTGAGCCGGAATTTAATACGGATGGAATTATCTACATCAAGGAAGGACGACATCCTCTGTTAGATAAGCACAAAGTAGTCCCAATCACCATCCGTCTTGGAGAAGACTTTGACCTGTTAATTGTCACAGGACCAAACACAGGGGGTAAAACCGTTTCCCTAAAAACAGCCGGACTATTTTCCTTAATGGGGCAGGCGGGACTTCACATTCCTGCCATGGATCACTCTAAGCTCACTGTTTTTCAGGATGTGTTTGCAGATATCGGTGACGAGCAAAGTATTGAACAGTCCTTAAGTACTTTCTCCTCCCACATGACAAATATTGTACAGATTTTAAACTCTGCCACTAAGGACTCACTGGTGCTGTTCGACGAACTTGGTGCCGGTACTGATCCTACGGAAGGTGCTGCTTTGGCAATTTCAATTTTATCCCATCTTCACAATATGGGAATCCGCACCATGGCAACCACACATTACAGTGAATTAAAAATATTTGCCCTTTCCACCCAAGGTGTGGAAAATGCCAGCTGTGAGTTTGACGTGGAAACTCTGCGCCCTACTTACCGCCTTTTAATTGGAATTCCGGGAAAAAGTAATGCCTTTGCTATCTCTTCAAAGTTAGGACTCCCTAACTTCTTAATTGAAGATGCCAGACAGCAAATCAGCAAGGAGGCAGAAAGCTTTGAGGATGTAATTGCAGACTTAGAAGCCAGCCGTAAAACCATCGAAAAAGAACAGGAAGAAATCAAACAATACAAAGAGGAAATCAAAACCTTAAAGCAGCGTCTGGAAAAGAAGCAGGACAATATCGACAAACGCAGGGAAGATATTCTCAGGGAGGCAAACGAAAAGGCAAGAGAGATTTTAAGTGATGCCAAATCCTACGCCGACCAGACCATGAAAGATTTCCGCAAATTTTACGAAGAAAGCGGTACTTCCAAAGAAATGGAAAAGCGCCGTCAGGATGCCAAGAAAAAATTAGACTCCGTCAATAACAAACTGGCAGTTAAAAATACCGCCAAGCCGAAGAAACAGCACAAACCTGCTGACTTTAAGGTGGGTACCAGCGTAAAAGTATTAAGCATGGGATTAGACGGAACCGTCAGCACCCTGCCAAATGCCAAGGGTGATTTGTATGTACAGATGGGAATTCTCCGCTCTCAGGTAAACATTAAGGATTTGGAAATTATAGCCCAGCCAAAACCGGAACAGAACAATTTCAGCCGTACCGGCTCCGGAAAAATCAAGATGTCCAAGTCCGCCAGTGTTTCTACAGAAATTAATTTGATTGGAAGAACCACCGACGAGGCTGTTGCACTATTGGATAAATACTTAGATGATGCCTATCTTGCTCATCTGCCAAGTGTGCGGGTAGTACACGGCAAGGGTACCGGTGCATTACGTGCCGCCGTTCACAAGCATCTGCGACGTTTGAAATACGTAAGCTCCTTCCGCCTTGGGGAATTTGGCGAAGGTGATGCCGGGGTAACCATTGTAGAATTTAAATAGGAGGAGATTGTATGGCAGCAAAACAGAAAATTTTAATTGTAGATGATGATAACAACATTGCAGAACTGATTTCATTATATTTAACCAAAGAATGTTTCGAAACCGCCATTGTAAATGACGGGGAAGAAGCACTGGCTACTTTTGACACTTTTCAGCCTAATCTGATTTTACTGGATTTGATGCTTCCGGGCATTGACGGTTATCAGGTGTGCCGGGAAATCCGTGCTAAGTCCCAGGTTCCTATTATTATGCTGTCCGCCAAGGGCGAAATTTTTGATAAGGTTCTGGGACTGGAACTGGGTGCAGATGATTATATGATTAAGCCTTTTGACTCCAAAGAAATGGTTGCAAGAGTGAAGGCCGTGTTGCGCCGCTACCAACCTGCAAAACCTGCACCAGCTGCCAACAGTAATATTAAGGTGGTAGAATATCAGGATTTAGTCATCAATCAGACCAATTACTCTGTAGTATATATGGGAAAAACTATTGATATGCCCCCAAAGGAACTGGAATTACTTTATTTCCTTGCTGCATCACCAAATCAGGTATTTACCAGAGAACAGCTTTTAGACCATATCTGGGGCTATGAATACGTGGGAGATACCCGTACCGTGGACGTGCATATCAAGAGACTTCGTGAGAAAATCAAAGACCACGCTAACTGGTCACTTTCCACTGTCTGGGGCATTGGCTATAAATTTGAGGTGAAATAAAATGAAACACACACTTTACCGAAAATTCCTGTTTGCATATCTTTTGTTTGGTTTTTTGAGTTTTCTCACCATTGCTCTTTTTACCTCTAATCTTACTTTAACTCATTTAACCAAGCAAAAAGCAGATGATTTATATAAAGAAGCAACTCTGGTATCTTCCCAGTATGCCAGCAGCTATTACAATAACACCATGGATTTAGAAACTGTCCATTCCCACTTGCAGGCATTAGATACTTATATGTCTGCCCAGATTTGGATTATCAGCCCGCAAGGGAACATTATTGCCAATTCCAGAGAAAAGTTAGACACAGAACATCCAGTGACAATCGAAGGCTTTAATCCGGCTTCTAATTCCCACTCTTTTTACAGTACCGGGAATTTTTATGGTATGTTTTCCGAGGATACTTTGAGTGTAATTTATCCCATAACTTCAGGGATTAATGTGAAAGGTTATATTGCACTGCACACCTCTATGACACAGATTGTCCAGTCACGAGATCAGATTTTAAATATCTCCTATATTTCTTTGTGTGCAATTTTCCTGCTGTCTACCATTATTTTAATCGTCTTTACTTACATGGTATATCTGCCGCTTCGGAAAATTACTGCTGCTACCAACGAATACGCCAACGGTAATTTCAAGCACCAGATTTCCATTAATAAAGATGATGAAATTGGACGGCTTGCCCACTCCTTAAACTTTATGGCAAGTGAACTGGATGCTTCGGAAGAATATCAAAAAAAGTTTATTGCAAATATTTCCCACGATTTCCGCTCCCCTCTGACTTCCATCAAAGGATATTTAGAGGCAATTCTGGATGGAACCATTCCGCAGGAAATGCAGGAAAAATACTTAAACATTGTTTTATCGGAAACTGCACGTTTGAATAAGCTGACACAAAGTATGTTGTTGCTAAACAACTTAAATTCCAAGGAATTGATGTTAGAGAAAACTAACTTTGATATTAACAAAGTAATCAAAGACACTGCCGCTTCCTTCGGAGGCAGCTGCATGAGTAAAAATCTGTCCATTGAATTGATTTTGACCGGTCAGTCCTTATATGTATTTGCAGATATGAGTAAAATTCAGCAGGTACTATATAATCTGATTGACAATGCCATTAAATTTTCCGGAAATAATTCCAGTATTTATATTGAAACTACGGAAAAAAGTGAAAAGGTGCTGATTTCTGTCAAAGATACCGGAATCGGAATTCCCAAAGAAAGTATCAACCAGATTTGGGACCGCTTCTACAAAATTGACACCTCTCGAGGAAAAGACAAGAAGGGGACTGGTCTTGGACTGAGTATCGTAAAAGAAATCATTCAGGTACATAATGAGAATATCAATGTAGTTTCTACCGAAGGAGTTGGAACAGAGTTTATATTCACCCTGGCTAAGGCAAAAGGCGTATCAGAGAATTGAGGACGCCTATAATAAATACAGAGGCTTCCTGAGCAGACCCAAACAGCTCTGGAAGCCTCTGTATTTATTATAGGCTGTGCATCAATATTCACTAGCTTATGTGTTACATTTCGATCTAGCGTTGTTTCCGCCTGTCTGGGAAAATTTCGTCCCTATCATGGGCGTCCCTTCAAGCGATAATCTGAATTGTCACACATTCCCCTCTCACCAATGCAGTCTGTGAAGTTCCCCTTCCATCTGCATATGATCAAAATTATTCTGCCTCAGCGCTTCATACAACACAATCGCCACAGAATTAGAGAGGTTCAGAGAACGAATGGAATCCAGCATAGGAATCCGGATGCAGGTATCCGGATTATCCACTAAAATTTCCTCCGGTATACCCGCACTCTCTTTTCCAAACATAATATAACAATCCGGTTCATAAGTTACTTCTGTATATGTATGCTGTGCCTTCGTGGTGGCATAGTAAATCTTTGCCCCCGGATTTTTCTCTAAAAATTCCTCATAATTTACATACCGAATTACCTCTAAATCATCCCAGTAATCCATACCCGCACGCTTAATTTCCTTTTCATTTAACCGGAATCCCAACGGCTCGATTAAGTGAAGTCTGGTACCTGTTGCCACGCAGGTTCTTCCAATATTACCGGTATTTGCCGGTATCTCCGGCTGATGTAATACAATGTTTAACTTAGCCATTTTCTTTCTCCTTACGAAGCTTTTCTATAAAATGTTCCAATCTTCCCAGTGCCACCTTAAGGTTATCCAGAGAATACGCATAAGAAATACGAAGGAATCCCTCTCCACAAGCGCCAAAGGCTGTTCCCGGAACTACTGCCACCTTTTCTTCCTCTAAAAATCTGGTTGCAAATTCCTCGGATGTCATACCAAATTCCTTAATGGACGGAAATACATAAAAAGCTCCATATGGTTCAAAGCACTGTAAGCCCATTTCCTGAAAACGATGCATCAGATATCTTCTTCTCTGGTTATAAGCCTCACGCATTACCTTTACGTCTTCATCCCCGTTTTTCAAGGCATCCACTGCTGCATACTGAGAATTTGTAGGCGCACACATAATGGCGAACTGGTGAATTTTTACCATCTGTTCCATAATAATTTGTGGTGCACAGGCATAACCTAAGCGCCATCCAGTCATAGCATAAGCCTTGGAAAATCCATTAATTAAAATAGTTCTCTCTTTCATACCCGGAAGGGATGCTATGGAAACATGATCTTCCTTATAAGTCAGTTCCGAATAAATTTCATCAGAAATTACAAACAAGTCATGTTCAATCACTACCTCTGCAATTTCCTCTAAATCTTTCTGCTCCATAATGGCACCGGTTGGATTGTTCGGAAATGGCAGAACTAAAATCTTTGTCTTTGGTGTAATATGTTCCAACAATTCTTCCTTTGTCAAACGAAACTCATTTTCTTCTTTTAAATTAATAATTACAGGTACCGCGTCTGCCAGAACAGCACAGGGAAGATAAGACACATAGCTTGGCTGAGGTATCAGCACCTCATCTCCCGGATTAATCATGGCACGAAGTGCTAAATCAATGGCTTCACTTCCGCCTACGGTAATCAGCATCTCTGTTTTCGGATCATAACTTACATTCACACGTCTTTTTAAATACGAAGCAATTTCTTGTCTTAATTCCATCAGTCCTGCATTGGAAGTGTAAAATGTCTTTCCTCTTTCTAACGAATAGATTCCCTCATCTCTGATATGCCATGGAGTGTCAAAATCAGGTTCGCCTACACCGAGAGAAATGGCATCTTTCATTTCACTTACAATATCAAAAAATTTACGGATTCCGGATGGTTCAATTTCTACTACTTTATCTGACAGTGGATTTCTCATGGTGTCACCAACATCCTTTCATCTTTTTCCGGTGTATCAAGTATTGTTCCATGGTCTTTGTATTTTTTCAAGATAAAGTGAGTCGCCGTGCTTAACACGGAATCCAACGTTGACAATTTATCAGATACAAACTGGGATACCTGACGAAGGGTCTTTCCCTCTAAAATTACCATCAAATCGTATCCTCCCGAAATCAGGTATACTGACTGTACTTCCGGATACTTATAAATTCTCTCTGCAATGGTGTCAAATCCCTGTCCGCGCTGTGGTGTCACACGCACTTCAATCAAGGCAGTTACCTTTTCCGTGGATGTTTTAGACCAGTCAATCATAGTGTGATAACCGCAGATAATGTTTTCCTTTTCCATCTGCGCCATTTCATTGGCAACAGCTACTTCATCCACCCCAAGCATCACTGCCAGTTCTTTCAAGTCTACACGACTGTTTTTTTCTATAAAAGTTAAGATTTCCTCTCTCATGATATATCCTCCAAATTAAAATTTGATTTTATATATTTCATCTGCCTGTGGTAAATCTAAATACCGCTTTTCCTCCTGATTCAGAATGACCCTGTCATTTCCCTCCGTAATTCTTCCAATTACACTTGCCTCTATTCCCAGCTTATTCAGTTCCCATACCAGATTAGAACCATTATTTGCTGCCATCAGAAGGCTTCCCCCGGAGCGGAGCGCATACGGATTCAGTTCATAATATTCGCAGATTTCAATAATTTCCTGTTTCACAGGTATTTTCTTTAAATCAATTTCCAGTCCGACGCCGTGCTTTTCAGCAAATTCCCAAAGACCACCTAAAATTCCGCCCTCCGATAAATCATGCATAGCACTCACATCGGACTTAACGGCGGTAGCAGCCTCCGAAAGAACTGTCATTTCATGCTCCATTGCCTTGATTCTATCAAGCATTGCATAAGGATATCTGGTTTGTAATTCGTCTTCCTTGGCATCAGCAATAAGAAGGGTACCTTCCATCCCTATCCACTTGCTGACCACCAGTTCCTGCCCGACACACACCTTCCGTTCTTCCATGGAGTGTTCCCTACTCACCTTTCCTATTCCCGTTACCGTAAGAACGGGAACCTGTACATGCTCCGACACTCTGGTATCGCCTCCGGCAATTTCTACTTTTAACTCTCCGGCGGCTTCATTCATGGCTTTAATATATTCCTTTAAGGATGCTTCCGAAAAGTCTGCCGGCAGTGTCACGGACACTGTAACAGCAACCGGCTCAGCACCACTACAAGCCAGATTATTTCCCGCCTTATACACTGCCAGTGCCGCCATCAGCTTATTAGAAGCTTCATATATGTTGGTGGTCACCACAATGTCCTCAGGCACTTTAAGCCGAAGCAGGGCATAATCTGCCCCAGCTTCGGCTCCTTTCATAACTTCTGTATTCTTTTGTTTTAGTTCCTTAATAATGGAACGCTTTAATATGTTTATCGGTATCTTACCGGTTTTCATCGAAAACACCTTCTAAATTACTGGGCAGCTTCTTGTGGCACCTGTTCCGGTGCAACCTCTTGTGCCGCCTGCTGTTGTTGTTGTAACTGTTGCTGCTGCTGTTCTAAAATCTGCTGCTGTTGCTGCTGCCATAACTGTTGCTGCAATGCTGCCGCTGCATTTGGATCTGTTGCTGCCGCCGCATATGTAGCTGCTACAGATTTTACCGTTGCCAAATCTCCCGTTGCAATAGCATTGTTAATTGCTGCCACTGCATTTGGATCCGCACTTGCAGTACCTACAGTAACATACTGTGGTGACATCTGGTAGGTACTCTTATTCACACGTTCGCGGCTTACTTCCACACCGTTTTCCGTTACTACCTTGTAAAGTTCCGCTACATAACCTGTATGTGCAGACTGTGTTACCTTTACATATCCAATGCCCTGACCGCCGTCTGCCACAATGTTCGGTGCTCCAGGCTCCGTTGTGCTGACTGTCACACTTTCAAAGCTTACCTTACGATTTACGGTATCTCTAGTTTCACATCCGTATATGGTAAAATACACCTTTTTTCCAGAAGTGTAACCTTCTATGTAAATCGGATAATCTGTATTATTTGTAAACTTCAAGTCTTTCGCTGTCCCTGAGATAGCCGCATCTGCAGAACGATCTACATAAGTAACAATCATAGAGTGATTGTGTCTTTCATCCACCTGCAGTTCTGCTCTTAATACTGCATTATATAATGTAGAGCTTACCTGACAGATACCACCACCAAAACTCTCTACCACTTTACCATTCAGATAAGAACCTGCAAGATAATAACCATTTTCTTCTGTAAACGGACTTACAGCTTCATACATAGAGAACGTATCCCCTGGGTAAAGAAGTGAACCGTTAACTAATTTAGTTCCGTTCTCTACATTGGTAGAACGGGAAGAACCTGAACTTGAATAGCTGGTGGAGAATGAACCAAGAACGTCCTTTACCTTAGCTAACTGCTCGGCATCGCCACGAGGTTTTTCTACTTCAACACTAACTTCAAATTCTGCGTCTTCACCCTTCCATTCTTTGGTAAGAAACTCTTTTAATTTACTGATGGTTTCTTCTTCATTGACTACGATACCATCTTTTCCTTCTATTACATTGAAACCACCAGAGGTTTTCTCTAACGTTGCATCTTCTGCCTCCTGATTAAATACCTCACATTTTTCCACAACTACATTGCGAAGCATTTCATCATCCACATCTAAATCAATGTTGTACTCTATTGGCTGATTTTCTAAGTCTTTTAACGCTTTGTATCTTTCAATAATATTTCCCTTGGTTCCGTACTCTAAGGCTTCTGTCAGTACGTCTAAATTTGTGCAGGAGATACCAAACTCTTCTCCTTTTACCTCAACATTATTATCAAATACAGTCAAAGTAATATTCTTGGCTTTCAGTCCTTCCACATATTCTTCTATTTCTGCCTTTACTTCATCCACAGTCTTTCCTGCCGCATTGATGCCGCCCATATAAATGCCGTTTTTAAATACTTGCTGGCTGTTTTCTGTTGCACTTGCCTTAATTCCATACCCTGCACTGCATGCCACACATGCAAGGCAGAGGAATACAGCGATTTTTTTCATTCTGCTCATAACGGTTCCCCTTCTCTAAAATAAATCACTATAAACAATTTTTATCAATGTTATTATTTTAACATATAATTTCAAATTTTAAAAGGCACAGATATACCAATATATTTGACATATTTGCCCATTTTCTGATAAACTATATCGGTATATTAGTATGTAGCATTATAACAAAGATGCAAATAATCCTACTACCATAGACAATACTAAAACACCTGCGATAACACCTGCAACGGTTTTTTTCGTTTTTGGATTATTCATATTAATCATGTTGTTTCACCTCGAAATTTATTATTTATTTTATTTGATAAAAAAACTCTTTCTAGAAAGGATATTATAAACTATGTCTAGATTTTTTGCAACCTTTTTCCTTGTTATATTGATTGTGGTCTGGTATGCCTACGAGCGTTCCAAGTCCATCCGAATAGCCCAAAAAAATTCAGAAAAATTTTGGCAAAGAGAAGCTTTAGCAAACAGTACACGAAAAAAGCCAATGGATGATCTTACCTTGATTACCATTCCCTTAGATGAGCTTCCGATAACTCCTACGGATGACGAAGAACTGCAGGAGTATCAGGATTTTATTACTGTTTTATCAGAAAAAGATATCATTAATCTGACTGGTATTTCCAACACAGACTTGAAACTCACCTATGGAGCGCCTAACTTTCCCTATTTAAGCGAATGTGACCAGAATTTCACTGATTTAGTCAGGACTTTAAACCAGTGGGGTAGTCGCCTTTTAGAATTAGACCGCCCTTCCGACGCCAGAAAAGTGTTAGAATTTGCGGTAGCCTGCCGTAGCGATGTAAGCACCACCTATCAAATGCTGTCATCTCTTTATGTGCAGTCAAAGGAAAGTGAAAAAATACTGGATTTAATAAAAACAGCCGAAACACTGGACACGCTGTTGAAAAACAACATTCTCGCCAACTTAGAGAACGCCTACATTGCCTCCGGTTCCGGCTTTGATGACATATTTACAGATTCCTAAGCTCTTTTACATGAAAAGTTTTGGCTTCATGGCTTAAGGGGCTTCGGTTTTCATAATCAAAAAGAACCGGCAGCAGTTTCTTTTCAAAGCTATCCTGCACATCATAATGGAATACTTCTAAGTGTGTCATGCGATATAACTGCTTTTCTTCTGTCTTCTCGTAATCCGTCAGATAAACTTTCTTCTGGGCTTCCTTTTTGTAAAACTGGCGAATTACTTCCTTATATTCTTCCTGACTTTCTGCCCACTTAGGACGATTCTTTAAATTTTCCCGCAGGTATAAATCATACAGCAGACATTCCTTCAGACATTCCGATACTTCCTCTTTCTGTCCTTCCTGTAACTGCGGTATCACCTTATCTGTCACAAAGTTCATCAGTATTTCATATCTCGCCATTCTAGAGTGACTAACCTGAAACAACCCTTTTTCATCATAGTACTTCCCAAGACTTTCATACATGGAAAAAGCACTTTCAAAAAATGGCAGCAAAAATTCCATGGTGCGTACAAACTGCATACTGTTATAATACACTTCCACCACTTCCTCCACTTGCTTTAAGCGAATAATTTCGTCAAAACTAAGCCAGTTTGTCCGCAGTACTTCATAAGGTGCCTTACTACTGTAAACAATTCCGTACTTTTCCTGAACATCATAAATATATGCCCCTTTCAACACCTTTAAAAAGCCCAGCTGCAACTGTTCCGGCCTCATTTCATAAACTGCATCAAAAGAATGGGAAAAGCTCTCATATCCCTCATAAGGAAGCCCTGCGATTAAATCCAGATGCTGATGAATGTTTCCTTTTTGTTTAATAAACAATACATTCTTCTTGAGCTTTTGAAAGGTTGTTTTCCTGTGAATGGCAGAAATTGTCTGCTCATTTACGGACTGTACACCGATTTCTAACTGCACCAGTCCGGGACGAAGTGTACTTAAGAAATCTAATTCTTCTTCATTTAAAATATCTGCTGAAATTTCAAAGTGGAAATTTGTGATACCATTGTCGTATTTTCTAATAATCTGAAATATTCCCATAGCATGTTTATGAGAACAGTTAAAGGTTCTGTCCACAAATTTTACCTGTGGTACTTTATGCTCTATAAAAAAAAGCAGCTCTTTCTCCACCAGTTCAAGGCTTCGAAACCGCACGCTCTTATCCACGGAAGATAAGCAGTAAGCGCAGGAATACGGACACCCTCTGCTACTTTCATAATAAATAATCCTATTCTCAAAATCCTTCAAGTCTTCATAGGCAAATGCCAAATCGTCCATATTCGAAAGTTCTCTATCCGGATTGCATTGAATTTCCCCATTCTGAACGTAGGTTAATCCACATATGTCCTGCAAATCTTTCTTTTTATCCACATAATAGGACACTAATTCACGGAATGTAACTTCTCCTTCCCCACGCATAATTCCCTTTACATCAGGATTTTCTCTTAAGAATTGTTCGGACAGATAACTTACTTCCGGCCCTCCCAGCCAGATATCCGTCTGCGGGAGCACCTTTTTTATATCTGCAAGCATTCCTCGAATAAAATCAATATTCCAGATATAGCAGGACAGTACCAATACATCAGGATGCTCCTGATAAATATCCTGTATCACTGCCTCACGCTGGTGATTTATCGTGTATTCCTTTAATGTTACGTTTTCTTTATACTCCATCAAATTTGCCCGCAGAGAATAGACTGCAAGATTGGAATGAATATATTTTGCATTAATGGCTGTTAACAATACTTTCATGGGAAATGCCTTGCTCTCCTTTTCTAATTTATTATTTTTCGTTTATGCTTTACACACGAAGAAACACACCCGTACAAAACGGGTGTGTCTATATTATGCTACAATATTATTTCTTTTTCAACTCAAAATAGGTAGCGATTGCAGTTGCATTGGCAACACCTATCTTTCTTTGTCCCGCATCGCTGGTGAGCACCGCATAATCACTGCTTCCGGATAAATATCCTTCTTCAATCAAAATTGCAGGTACACCTCTGGCAACGGTATTTCTGATTACTGCATAGTAATCTGCTCCGCTTTCTCCACGAACTGTCTTGACACCCTTATTCTTCATTCCCACTTTTACAAGTTCGGACATTACAAGGTTACCCATTCTCGCCGTAGATGCACTGTAGTTTGGTGATAAAGAAGCATAAACTTCTGAACCATTGGCCGCAGTGGATTTACTTGCCAGCATATTACAGTGAATACTTACGAAGAAATCTGCTTTGTAATTTGCAGCTATCTGACTTCTCTCAATCAGTGTCGGATAAGTATCAGCTGTTCTTGTCATAATTACTTTTACATTGTTATATGTTTCTAACTCTGCCTTTACATACTGTGCAATCTTTAAATTAACATTCTTTTCATATACACCATTGTAGCTGGTTCCCGGATCACTTCCGCCATGTCCCGGATCCAGTACAATAATAAACTCACTTACCGTAACTCTACAGGTTGCTGTCATACCATTGGTTGCTTTGGCAGTAATAGTACAAGTACCATTCTTCTTTCCTGTAACAAGACCGGTATTGGTTACGGTTGCCACTTTCTTATTAGAAGACTTCCATGTAATAGCTTTATCCGTTGCATTTGCAGGTGATATATTGGCATATAACTGAATGGAACCATCTACCTTAATATTTGCTTCTGCCGTATTTAGAGTAACTGCCGAAATTGCCGTATATGAAATCTGCTTGTAAGCACCCTGCACACCGTTTGTTACAGCATATACTCTGAAATATGTAGTTGAGTTGGAAGCAAGGCTTGCCACGTAACTGTTGGTCTTCACTTCTTTTGCCAGACGATATCCTGATTTCTTTTCTGAAGAAACGTAAATCTGATAACTGTCAGCATATCCATATTTATCCCAGGTAAGTTTTGCCTTTCCTTTACCAGAACCTGTTACCTTTAAATTCTTAACAGCAGGTGGTTTTGCCACAATTGCTTTCTGGGTGCTGAATTCACCTTCATAGCCATTAATAACACCACAAACTTTGTAGTAATACTTCTTACCGGTCTGTGCCTTTTTATCTGTATAAGATAATTTTGTTGTCTTTCCAATAGCTACATATTCACCGTTTTTCTTGGTAGAACGATAAATGCGATAACTGTCAGCTCCGGCTGCCTTGCTCCAGGTAAGCTTGTTTGCGGTAGCAGTCTGGTTAGAAAGCTTCAACCCATTCACTGCTTTTGTTACTGCAACGCCGGATTCTACTCTTTCTTTTCCTTTTACTTTATCCTTATATGGAACTACTTTATAGTAGTATTTAACACCACCCTTTACACCACTGTCTAAGAAAGTAGTAGTAAAGAAAGTTCCTAACTTTTTATAACCACTTCCCTCTTTGGTAGAGCGGTAAAGAACATATTTGTTGGCACCGGCTACCTTTTTCCATTTAACATACAACTGATTATAGTCCTGACTTGTAATTGTCAGTGTGGATGTGGCAGCAGGTACTGCTTTCATATTGGTAACATTACTGTAACCGCTGGTATATTTTCCATATACTGCATTTACTTTATAATAGTATTTCTGATTTGTTTTCAGATTCTTGTCTATGTAACTTGTACTTTTGGTAGTACCAATCTTAGAATATCCTGAACTTTTGGAAGTAGAACGATACACCTCATACTTCTGTGCACCGGCTACCTTTCCCCAGGTTATTTTAATACTGTTATAACTCTTGCTGGCTGCTGTTACATTGACTGGTTTGGTAATCATCGGCTGTGCACTGGCTGCACTACTCATAATACCGGCACCTGTAATTCCATTGCCGCTCTTATAAGCTTCTACTCTATAATAATATGTAGTTCCTGTAGTCAGCCCTGTATCCTGATATGTATATACATTTGCAGCTGTGCTTCCTACTTTCGCAAAACCACTGTTTGCTTGGGTAGAGCGATAAATGTTATATCCACTTGCACCATCTACTGCTGAAAATGTAATCTGATTGGTGTTATAATTCTTACTGACCGCCTTCACCGTTTTTGGTGCTGTCATTATATAAACTGCCTGACAATCGGTGTCACCATAAAATTTTTCTGTTGCATTTCCGGTATTTCGCTCTAAATATGCAACAATCTTATATGTATATATTTTAGAAGTGTCATTGTTGGTTGTGAAAATATTGCTATGCACAATTTCTTCATAATCATCCTCAACAACAGTTCCATTTACAACATAATTTCTTGTTACGGCATAAGCAGAAGCCCCTTCCACAGCATCCCATGTAATAGTAACATTGTCACCATTAGAGAGGGCTTTTACATTTTTTGTATTGTCATATGTTGTATGTGTATATCCTACCAAAGAACTTAACTCGCCTTTTTCATCAGCTACCTTATACCAATAAGTGCGATATGGTTCCAGTCCATTGTCCACATAAGTAAGACCTTTTATTCCGGTAGCAATACATTCAAAATCTTTATCGGAAGGTCTGGATGGAGTTGTTTCATCAGCACTGCCTGTAGCACGCCATATCTGGTAACTTTCTGCACCTGCAATTGCCGGCCACATAATCTCAATACTGTTATAAGATTTACGCTCCACGGACTGACTTGTGGTTGCTGCGCTACTTGTTATAGTAGCCATCACATTCAAGGTTACCAGCATTGCAAATGCACAAAAAACTGCCGCTATTTTTCCTGCTTTGCTCAGGCTGGAACCTTTGCGTTTCAAAAATAATTGCATCTGATTCCCCTGCTTTCTTTAATTTTCGTGGATAATTCCACTAATTTCTTTCGTTTCTAAGTATAGGATAAGCACGATATTTTTACAATATGTAAATCAAAAAAAAAGCTTAAGAATTTTTTAACATTTCTTACATATTTTTCCTTACCATCCAAGAACTCTTCCATAAAGGTCTTCATACTTCTTTGCTGCAGTATTCCAGGAAAAGTCCCTTCTCATTCCGCGAACCGCCATACGATTCCATTTATCTCTCATGTCATAGTACACACGTTTTGCATAATTTACGGTGTCTAACAGTTCCTGACCATTATAATTATGGAAGGAGAAACCTGTTCCTCTTTCTTCAAATTCATTAAACGGCTCAACGGTATCTCTTAATCCACCGGTTTCACGAACGATTGGCACAGTTCCGTACCGTAAGGCAATCAGCTGTGTCAAACCACATGGTTCAAACAGGGATGGCAATAATATGGCATCAGAAGCCGCATATATTCTGTGTGCCAGCTTTTCTGAAAAACAGATATTTGCAGATACCCGGTCACCCATTTTCCACTGATAATGCTGGAAGAAACTTTCGTATTCCGAATCTCCGGTACCAAGAACCACCAATTGTATATTTGGATCTACAATTCCATCCATCGCCCACTTTACCAAATCAAGTCCTTTCTGATTGGTGAGGCGGGATACAATACCTATCATAAATTTATTGTCGTCAATCGGCAGCCCCAGTTCTGCCTGCAATGCACGTTTACTAAATATCTTTTTATCAAAAGAATTGGCATTATAATGAATGGAGATATTCGGATCTGTTTCCGGATTATACTCATCATAGTCGATTCCGTTTACAATTCCACAAAGGGAATGATTTTTATAACGTAATAAACCATCTAACCCTTCTCCATAAAATCCTGTCTGAATTTCTCCAGCATAGGTATCACTTACTGTGGTAACGTAGTCCGCGTACACAATACCGCCCTTTAACATATTGGCGTCTTTATCATATCCTCTGGTGTATCCCATATCTGCTTCTGAAAATGCATAATCCGGAAGACCTGTAATATATTTGAAAGTTTTAATATCCCAGACACCCTGGAATTTCAAATTATGAATAGTCATAATTACCTTAGTTCCCCAGAAAAATCCATTTTCTCTGTAAAGGGTACGCAGATATACCGGCACTAAACCAGTCTGCCAGTCATGACAGTGAATAATATCCGGCTTAAAATTGATTACCGGCAAAATTGCCAGTGCCGCTTTGGAAAAGAAAGAAAACTTTTCAATATCATAACGAATGTCGCCATATGGTTTATCCCCGCCAAAATACTGTTCATTATCAATGAAATAGTACGTTACTCCCTGATATACGTATTTCATAATTCCCACATACACATGACTCTGCATATGTCCCATATCCATATAAAAATGATGTACATACTCAAAATTCTGTCTGTACTTCCAAGGTATCGCGGTGTAATTTGGAATTACCACCCTTACGTCGTATTCTGCTTTGTTAAATGATTTTGGCAAGGCGCCAACTACGTCTGCCAATCCCCCTGTTTTTATAAAAGGTACACTTTCTGATGCTACAAACAATATTTTTTTCATATTATATATCCTCCTCACGAAATAAATAGTCTATAAATTATCTTATACGATTTTATTGATTTATTCAAGGGGTTTCTTGTCGGGCAATTCAGTTCGTGTGGTGTAGGAGGGACGCCCCTAATAGCAACAAAAGCTTCCAGAGCAGACTTTTTAACAGCTCTGGAAGCTTTTGTTGCTATTAGGGGCTATTCTGACACTCTGTACGAACTGTATTGTGACATATCAACCTTGTCTTTTTTGTAATATAACGGAACTGTTCCTTCTACCTATATGTTGCCACGTACAGCCCCCAAGAAACGAAGAAGCTTTCCAGGCTGTTTAAATTCTGCCTGGAAAGCTTCTTCGTTTCTTGGGGGCGTCCCGTCAACATCTAAGCGGAATCGCCTCCAGTTCATTGTATTATCTAATTTACTGTTTTAAATATGGACTAGCAATATCGGCTCCTACCTGTCCCGGTGCCTGTGTTAGCTCTGTATCTAATACATATACTCTCATATTACCCTGTCCTGATGCCGGAATTTCCAGAGTCCCATTTGTTACCTCTTTCACATCTCCGGTAACTGCATCTGTATATGTTCCGTTTGGAATTTCTCTAAAGGTTGCTCCATTTGTAATTGATACACATACAAAGCTGTCAATGCCTACTTCTTTGTTGGTATAACGACGCTTGAACGCAATATCTCCGCTAACATTTTCAACAGAATACTGTCCTTTTCTAAGTGCCGGAATCGCTGCTCTGATTTTGTTCAATCTCTGAATATGTTTCACCAGTGGATAATCTAATGTATTAGCTATCTCACCAGAAGCATTGGTATATTCTCCAAAGTCTGTTGCTGTTACGCTTCCTTCCAAATGATCACCGAAATAAGCACGTCCTGAAGTTGATAACGCATTATCCCAGTCATCAATTTTTTGGCCTTTCTGGAATTCAATTTCAGAGCCATAATAAATACATGGAATTCCTCTGAAGGTAAACATAAGATTCAGATTTTCTGCCCATTCCTGCTGGCTACCTTTAAATCTATCCTTCAATCCGTTTTCTTCATTTGGACCATAATCATGAGAATCCACATACATTACGTTCCATGTAGAATCATTGAAATACTTATCTTCTTCCAAAGCAACTCCAAATGCACCAGATGCAAATCTGAATTTATGGTGCATGTAAAAGTCAATCATGCCCATACCCGAAAACTGACTATAATCCGGTTTATGATAATTATTTCCATCCAGGAATGCATTGTTGCTGGTTGGCTGTGCATCCACTTTTTGATCATTATAATGTTTAAAAACCAAAGCTTCGTTACTTAAAGTTGCTTCTAAGGTCTTATCACTATTCCACTGATAATCTCCAGTTTCCTTCCATGTATAGAACGGAACAGAGATACTTGGAATACCATCGTTCCATACCTCATTTCTAAGTACACATGCTTCTCCAAACATAAAGAATTTATCGCCACCCGCTTCTTTGAAGTATGGTAATAAGGCATTGTTAAAGCTCAATCTTGAAACATGCTTTACTGTATCAACTCGGAATGCATCTACACCCATGTTCATGTAATTCGTATAACAGTCTACCAGATATTCTGTTACTGCAGGATTTTCTGTGTTCATATCCACACAATTATCCCCCATCTGTCCGGTCTGTACTGTATAGCCTTCCCATGTACAGTCTTTTTCATGATGCCAGATACGCTCTGTATCCGCAGCATCTGTCTTCATTGCATTTAACCTGTCTTCTCTGCTGGAGGATTCTGACAAACCTTTTGATCTTCCAAAATCCGTTAACTTGATTGCTGTAGATTCATTTGCTAAATCTGCAAGATTATCGCTTCTTTGGTATATCGGATATAAGTTTTCTTCTCCATATTCACTACTATGATTTACAACAATATCCTGAATTATTTTCATTCCTCTTTCATGACAGGCATCAATTAAATCCTGATATGTTGCACCCTCAGATTCATATCTCACATCCACTACAGAATGATTGATTGCATGATATCCATGATGGTCATAGTTAGATGCATTTTTTACTACCGGTGTAATCCAGACAGCCGTAAATCCTAATGCCTTAATATAATCTAATTTTTCAATCAAGCCTTTAAAATCTCCACGCCAGCCCGGGTCACTTGCTGGATTCACCGCTTGATTCGTGCTATCTCTCCAAGTAGATACATTGTTGCTCGGATCTCCATCATAAAAACGTGTGGTCATTACAAAATAAATTGTTTCATCTCTGAAATCCCAATCTGCATCTCTTGGTACCGGTGTAGGTGTCGGAAGATTCGGATCTCTTGTCGGTCTTGGCGTACTGGTTGGTCTTGGTGTACTGGTTGGTCCCGGAGTCGGTGTTGGACCGGATGGATCTATATCTGTCCATTTATTATCCTTATACCAGTGTTCTCCTTCTTTTACACCTGTTAAATCACTGGTCTCTTTCGTTCCATTGCAATTGAATAACATACTTGCACTGGTTGCACCTTCTATGGTATAGGTATACCAGTTGTTTCCTTCTGAAGTCATTTCAACTCCAGGCCATTCTGTCTGAGCTGTCGCTGCACCAGTTGCACTCCAATAATGGATATTCATGCTGGATGATGCACTATAGAAGTGTACAACAATCTTTCCTTTTACCGGAGGCTTCGGCGTAGCTGTCGGTGCGGTTGTCACTTTTTCTGTTATTGTCGGTTCCGTTGTCACTGTCGGCTCTACCGTCACATCCGGTACCGCTGTCACTGTCGGTTTTACTGTCACATCAGGGTTTGTTGTAATGCTCGGTACTACTGTCGCTGTCGGCTGAGCTGTTGGTTTTGCAGTTACTGCGATATCTTCATATGGATTGTAGTCCATAAGTTCACCGTTTGCATACCACCATTCTCCGGCTACCACAGAAACTTCCTCTGTTTCACCATTCTCGGTAACAAGCACTATATTGGCTGATTTTGCATTTTCAATTGTATAACCATACCAGTTGTTTCCTTCGAAAACCATGTCAACACCAGGCCATGAAACCGGTGTGTTCGTTCCATAGTTTACATTCCAATAGAACATTTTTGCGCTCTGCTGTTCTGTGTTGAAATGAACTGTGATTGTTTGGTCAGAAGCAGGAAGCGTTACTTCCGGTGCTGAGGTCGGTGTCACTGCTCTTGTTGGCAGCAGAGTCACTGTCGGTGCTGCTGTTGGAACAGCAGTTGCCGTTGGTTTACCGGTAGCTGTCACCTTCGGTGTCGCTGTTGGTTTTTCTGTTGGTTTTGGTGTAATTTCTGTTTCATCCGGTTTGTGATCAAACCATTGGTTGTTTTCCAACCAGTAGTTACCGGTTGTCTTTGTATAATGTGTTGTCTGTTTTCCATCATACTGGAACATAAAGGTTATTTTTTGAGTATTCTCAAAAGTATAGGTATACCATCCATCACCTTCGGATGTCATGGCACTTCCCGGCCATTTTACAGGATTATTATATCCGCCGTTCTGATTCCAGTAAAAAATATTTGCTCCGTTCCATGTGCTTTTAAAATGGATCGTTACGGAATTGTTCTCTGCGGCTGCTACAATGCTGCTGCCAGACAAATCGCTGACAGACAGCACCATAAAAGCTGCTATAAGCAGAACAGACACAATTTTTTTCCATTTGAGTTTCATTGTCCTCTCTCCTTATAATTATATCGATTGTTTATTTTTCAATCTTTACTTTCTTAACTGAGCTGTAGCTTCCCGGTACTCTGTTGTTTGTAGAATCTACTTTATAAGCTCTTACCTTTACATAATAAGTCTGTCCTTTTTTCAGTTTCTTCACTGTTTTGGAAGTTCCTGTAAATCTTACTGTTTTCTTATTCTTTGTAAATGACTTGTTTGTTGCATATACCATTTCATAGCCTTTTGCACCACTTACTTTTTTCTTCAACTTAACACTCATCTGTTTTGATTTGGTATTCTTTACAGTTGAAATGGTAGGTTTTGACGGTTTCTTTACTTTTTTCCATTTTGCATAGAAAGTTTTATTTCCTGTAGTTCCTTTCTTCACTGCCGTTACTTTTGTCTTATAGGATTTTTCTGCATACCATCCTGCAAATGTATATCCTCTTTTTGTTACTTTTGGAAGTGCAATATTTGCAGTACCATCATAGGTTTTTGCAACATTACCACTGAGCTTTCCTCCGTTTAATACATATGTAATCGTGTAAGTTGTCTGCTTCTTTGGACCTTCTGTCGGTGCTTTTGTTGCATCTGCTTCATCCACACTATTTGTAATACCATATGCATGAGCATATTCGTATGCTGCACTTCCCTCTTCACAGTTAATCTTCATATTTGTTTCTCTGTCGAAAGCTTCTTCTCCGATTGTAGTTACAGAAGCCGGAATTGTCATTTCCTTTAAACCACTACAATCCTGAAAAGCACCGGTTCCAATGGAAGATGCAGAAGCCGGAATTGTCATTTTTTCTAAGGAAGAACATCCCATAAATGCGTAATTTCCAACTTTTTTCACTGTAGCTGAAAGCTGAATACCTTTCAGACTGGAGCATCCATAAAATGTATTTGTTCCTATTTCATCAATACCACTTTCCATAGTAACATTTTCTAATTTTTCACACATAAAAAATGCTAACTGACCAAGTGTTTTCACACCCTTTGGAAGTACTACCGTCTTTAAATTCGGACAGTTTAAAAATGCTTCTTCTCCGATTTCAGTTACTCCCTGTGAGATTTCAACAGAGGTAATCTTTTCATTACTTGCAAAACAGTCTGCTCCGATTTTTTTCACTGCAACACCGCCAATGGTGGAAGGTACCACCACGGCTGTCTCTGTTCCTGTATACTTTGTAATTGTTCCTGTTGCAGCATCAAATTCAAAATCTGATTCTGCTGCATTAATTTCTGTTGTCTGGCTAAAATTAGCTGTGCTTGCTGCATTTACAGCAAGCCCTTCTGTGAAAGTTCCGGTAATCAAAGTTGCCGCAAGGATTCCACAAAGTGCTTTCTTGTATCTCATATGATATCTCCTTTCAATTTCCCTATTCCAACTATATTATTTCAGATATTTTCCATCCTCACCTACTTTTCCCGGTGCTTTTGTTGTAAGGTCATCTAAAACATAAACTCTCATGTTACCTTTTCCTGTTGCTTCAATCGTAAGGGTTCCATTAGATACATTCTGTACATTCCCTGTAACTGCATCCACATATTTTCCGTTTGGAATTCCTGTAAAGGTAGCTGCATCTGTAATTGCTACACATACAAAGCTGTCTACGCCTTCTTCTGCATTTGTGTAACGACGTTTGAATGCCATACCGCCGGTTACACCTTCTGTTGAGTACTGGCCTTTTCTCAGTGCAGGAATTGCTGCTCTAATCTTATTCAATCTCTGAATATGCATAGCCAATGGATGGCTTAATGTATCTGCCACTGCACCAGAAGCTGTATACTCACAAAAATCTGTGGTAGTTAATTCACCTTCCAGATAATCTCCAAAGTAAGCACGACCGGTTGTGGACAATGGTGCATTTGGTCCCACATCAATTGGTGCTCCCTTCATAAACTGTACTTCGCTTCCATAGTAGATACATGGAATACCTCTGAAAGTAAACATTAAATTCAGGTTTTCAGCCCAAGTGTCTTCCGGCTGATCAAATCTCTTTTTCTCTGGTGCTGTATCTGGTGCATAGTCATGAGAATCAACATACGTTACATTCCATGTTGCATCATTATAATACTTATCACCGCCCAATGCTACATTGTATGCATCACTGGCATTCTTAAAATTCCAATGCATCGGGAAGTCGATTACGCTAAGTCCAGAAAACTGACTATAATCCGGCTCATGATAATTATTTCCATCCAAGAACGCATTATCACTGACTGGCTGCCGTTTTATAGCCGCCTCCCTTTCTTGATCAGTCGTTCCAGAATTGTCATTGTAATGTTGCTGTGTCAGTAGTACGTTACCCACTAAATGTTCCTCTCTACCACTATCACCGATTGTTTCTCCTACGTCTGCCGGATCATCACTCCAGCCATAATCTTTTGTTTCTGCCCATGTGTAGAACGGTGCTGACAATGGTGGAGTATTTCTGTACCATACATTTCTCTCACGGGCACAGACTTCGCCAAACATAAAGAAGTTTTCTCCACCTGCTTCCTTAAATGCTTTGTTAAAAGTTTCATTGTAAGTTAATCTTGAAATATGCTTCGTTGTATCCATACGGAAAGCATCCACTCCCATATTGATATATTTTGTATAACAATTAATCAAATAGTTATATACGAGCGGATTTTCTGTATTTAAGTCCACACAGTCACCATCTATCTGCGCTAACTGTGAATTAAATTCATCCCAGTTAAAGTTTCCATAATGATGATACAGATTTTGAGTATCATGATTCTCACCATCTGTATTTTTCATCAAAGCAAGTCTTGCCTGATATTGCCCATCCGAAGTAAGTTCATTGTAATTTTCCGGCAATTCGGAATCTTCTCGTATCTGTAGACAATCTATCGTAGACTGATCTCCTTCTTTTGTAAACATTGGTACCAGATTGGCTTCTCCAAAGTTACCTGTATGATTCAGTACAACGTCCTGAATAATCTTCATGCCTTTTTCATGACAGGCATTAATCAAATCCTGATAAGTACAATCTTCTGATTCATATCTGGAATCTACTTTACTAAAGTCACTGGCATGATATCCATGATAATCATATCCACTGGTATTCTCTACCACCGGTGTAATCCAGATTGCGGTGAATCCTAAAGCTTTAATATAATCCAGTTTCTCTATTAATCCTTTGAAGTCACCTCTCCATGCTGGATCGTCATCCGGATTCCCTGCTTTTTCATCCTGCCAGCAATGAACGTTATTAGTAGGATCCCCATCATAGAATCTTGTGGTCATTACAAAGTAAATCGTATCATCTCTAAAATCAGTTCTATCGTATGGTACAGGAGTTGATGTTGGTCCCGGAGTTACGGTTGGCTTTCTGGTTGGCTTTGGTGTTGGTGTAATTAATGACAAATCATAATCGTACCATTTTCCTCCTTTGAACCACCATTCTCCTTCTGTTGCAACTAAATTTCCAGTCTGTCCGCTTCCTTCGTTACTGAAAATCACATTTGTACTGGTAGTATTTTCGATTGTATATGTATACCAGCCGTTTCCTTCATCTGTCATGCTGTTTCCCGGCCATTTTTCTGTTCTGACTACCTCTTGACCATCAACCACATCCCACTGGTAAATGGTTTTCTTGCCACTGACATGTACAACGATTTTTCCTTTTACCTGCGGTCTTGGTGTTGATGTCGGTCCCTGCGTTGGTGTCGGTCCCTGCGTTGGTGTCGGCGTTGCTGTTCCATCCGGTTCCTTTGTCACTTCTGCTCCTTGGGTTGGAGTTGCCTGTGGTGTTGGAATTTCCGGTCCATCTGTTACTGTAGGAATGGCTATTTCCGTTGGTGTCGGTGTTTTATAACTATCCGGTGCAAAGTCACACAACTCGTCTTCATACCACCATTCACCATCTACCACATACATCTCTTCTGATTCGTTCTTTTCTGTAGTAAATACAATATTGGCACTCTCAGCACTTTCCATTGTATATTTATACCAGCCATTTTCTTCCGATGCCATTGCAGCTCCCGGCCATGCAACCGGTGTATTTATTCCACCGTTTACATTCCAATAATATACATTTGCTGCCTCACTATTTCTAAAATGAAGAGTAATTGTCTTTTCTGTAGGAGCAATTGTTACAACCGGTGCCATTGTAGGTGTCACAGTTCTGATTGGCTGCAATACCTGTTTTGGTGCCTCTGTAGCTGTCGGTGTCGTGGTCGGCGCCTTTGTCACCTTCGGCGTAGAAGTCGGTGTAAGCTCACTTTCGCCCGGCTTATGCTCAAACCACTGATTGTTTTCCAGCCAATAATTACCGGTTGTTTTTGTGTAATGTCTGGTCTGCTTTCCTTCATAATTAAACATAAAGTTCACAGTGCCTGTATTTTCAAAAGTATATCTATACCATCCATCACCTTCATCTGTCATTTCCGTTCCCGGCCATTTTACCGGATTGTTATATTTCTCACCTTGATTCCAGTAAAAAATATTTGCTCCGCCCCATGGGCTTTTAAAATGAAGGGTAACTGTGTTTTCCTCTGCCGCAAATACAGTCTGCTCATCTGTAAAAGTAAATACAGACAATAAAACAAGCATAATTGCCAACATAGCGGACACAATTCTTTTCCATGTGTTCTTCATTTTTCTCCTCCTTAAGTTTCTTCTAAAAATGTTAACGAAATATTAATATTTATTAAATAATTGTATCTTTTTTTCGTCAAAAAGTCAATGAAGCCTAAGGAATATTTCCCTTCATTTTGTAAAATCGTCTGTTTTACCAATTTTAATTTTGCTTTTTATGTGAATTTTCACAAGCTTTTTTTATCTTTCTGTAACAAAATTTATTTTTTGTTTTTTTTCTTTTCATTTGTATTAAGCTCTATGGTATTACCCACCACTTTAATATTTCCCATTTTACGAATAAAATTAGAGAATTTTCCGTATCCGTAGTCCTTGGTATCAAAATTTGGATGTATTTTCTTCAGTTCCCCGTGGACGATAGATAAATTGTCTATTTTTCCGCCATTTTCCATCAACAATGCAATAATTTCTTTTTCAATCTCTTCTTTTGCAGGGAAATCATTTTTGCTGACTAAAACACGGTTTCCTTCCTGTTTTAATTTATAATTTTTCAGACCGTCGCTGACAAAAATACTTAGTTTTGTGTAGCCATAATTTCGTACGTCGAAATCAGAAAACAGTTCGCCAAGCCGTCTGCCCACAACGCCCAGTTCCACATTTTCCTCGTTACTGTTTCCAATCATATTGTTGATAGCATCTTCAATATCTTTTATCTTAGTTACACCTTCTTCGGCTTCCTGCTCCTTTGCAGTTGCCGCATCAGCCCTTTCTTTATTTGCCTGTACCTGATTTTTTCCGTTTTTATCCTGTTCTGCCTTTTTCTTTTGAGTAGTTTTCTTGGTTTCCTGACCAGACTTTTCTTCACCTTCATTATGTTCCGTGATCAAATCCAGATATATAAACTTATTACAGGATTTTGTCAGAGAGGCTGGTGCTTTAGAAGTACCCATGCCTATCACATGCATTTTTTCCTCCCGCAGGCGCATTGCTAATCTGGTAAAATCGCTGTCGCTGGTCACCAGGCAAAACCCGTCCACCTTTCCACTATATAAAATATCCATGGCATCAATAACCATTGCCATATCCGTAGAATTCTTTCCTGTAGTATAGGAAAACTGCTGTATTGGCATAATAGAATTTTCCAACAGAATTTTTTCATTCCACCCGTTTCCTTTGGACCAGTTTCCGTAAATTCTACGATAAGTAGCCTGACCGTATTCGTTTAATTCATTAAAAATAACGCCTGCATACTTTGGACTGATATTATCCGAGTCAATCAAAACTGCAAAACGTTTCTTTTCCTGTATACTTTCTTCCATTGTCTTTCCTCGCTCTATTTTTCATAATATTTTTTCCGATATATACTTAAAGGGTGATAACTCACCCAATTTTATTTTACACGAGTTTTTGTAGAATTTCTATCATTAATTTGGGTAAAAGTGGAAACAATAGTAGTGATTCAGGTTTTTGTGGTTGTCAGGACGCCTATAATAAATACCGAAGCTTCCTGAGCAGACCCAAACAACTCTGGAAGCTTCGGTATTTATTATAGGCTGTGTAGACAGCCGCAAAGAACTGAAGCACTAAGAGACGGTATACTATATTTTTTGACTAGAATTAGGAGGTATATATTATGACAAAAGCGATAACACAAGCTAATTTTGAAGAAACCGTTGTAAAATCTCAGGTACCTTTTCTGGTGGACTTTTATTCCACAACCTGTGGTCCCTGCAAAATGTTAGCACCTGTTTTGGAGGAAATTTCAGAGGAAACCACAGCATTTCAGATTGGCAAAGTGTGCGTAGACGACGAAATGCCCCTGGCTATGGAATTTTCTGTCCGCGTGGTTCCTACTATGCTGATTTATAAAGACGGAGAATGCGTAGAAAGATTAGAGGGATTTCGAAATAAGGCGGAATTGTTGGATGTGATGAAGAAGTATGTGTAGGGTATAACAATTCTAATTTCCGTCAAACATGAGGTAATTTATCTGCTTCGATGCACAGCTCATAGGCGGGACAACTTCTTCCTTGGAAGGCAATTCAAGAGGCGTCCTTAGTGAACGCGAAATCCACTGTTTAGGGCAACTTAGGTGCGACAGCCTTCTGGAGCGTCTTAGTTTCCCTTAACAGTTAGTTCGCATTCGCGTTGCCTCTGCCTTCCAAGGAAGAAGTTGTCCCGCCTATGAGCGTCCAATGTCATTTAGATAACATTTAGGTGTTTTCAGCCTGAAACGAAATGTCATGAGAGGTTTATGTAATAAGCCCTGGTACTTACACCCAAAAAAAATTATGACATCACAAAAAGACAGATATTCCAATCTGCCTAC
>JBGVOM010000010.1:0-41214 GCA_045126515.1 Lachnospiraceae bacterium | reverse complement strand
GCAGAATAATGCTTCATAATATGCCATAAAATCGGCTGTTCACCAATCTCTATCATCGGTTTCGGTTTCAAATGGCTTTCTTCACTGATGCGGGTTCCAAAGCCCCCCGCCAGAATTACAACTTTCATTGGTTCCTCCACTTCTATTACTGTGCTTTCTTCTTTTTGAAAACCAATAATTTACTAAAAACATAATTTAAGACAATCACAAGTACACCGATTACAATTTTTGCCAGCATACCTTCCACACCAAAAATAGACTGGTTCATACCCATCCATACTAAAACAGGAAAGAATCCGATTTCAAAAACTCCGGAAAAAATTCTTGCTCCCAAAAACATTCCCAACTCTTTCCAAACAACACTCGGACTCCAGCTTTTGCTTTCAAACACCCACAACTTATTTGTAATATAGGCAAATGCAACTGCCCCTACCCAAGCAATGATATTAGCAATGGTCAGATTTGTTTCTGTTCCTAATACCACGATGATTGTATAAATCATCCAGTTTACTGCAGTAGTGCCCACACCAAAAATCAGATACATAATAATTTCCTTGTATTTTGTAAATAGCTCTTGTACTTTTTTCATTGTAGTAACTCCATTATTTTCTCAAAAATTTTTTATAAAACTCCGTTCGTAATTTATTAGGAATCAGGCAAATTACCACCTGACCTCCTGCTGATATGATAAAATCACTCAAACGTGATACACCCATTTTATGAAGTTTCCAGCGAAATGCCACTGCCAGCCCGGCATAGCGGATTCCTCCTCTACGCTGGTACATATCTTCTCCGGCTCTCATATACAGGAGGCTTTCTTGTATGTTATATCCATCATATCCTGCTTTTAAAATACGCCCCCATAAATAATAGTCTTCAAAGAAAGGACAGTTAATATAACCGCCCACCGCTTCCACCACGTTTTTTCGATACATAATACTTGGATGATTAAATGGATTTCTTCTAGCCGCGAATTTTCTTATATCCTCACTTGTTTCCGGCATTTTGCGAACCGCCATAATCTGCTCGATAGTTTCTGAAAATTCTTCCACCGCACTTCCTACAATCACAACTTTTTGCTCTTTCATAGCCCGAAGCTGCTTTTCCATGCGTTCCGGCTTACTGATATCATCACTGTCCATACGTGCCACAATATTGTGTTTACAGTATTTGATTCCCTGATTTAATGCCTTGCCAAGCCCTACGCTTTCCGGTAGCGAAACAACGGTCAGCCTGTCCCCATACTTTTGTTTTTGTTGTGTAATTACCTGCTCTAGTTCTTTTGTAAGCTCACCGTCACACACCAATACAAAATCATCCGTAGGACAAGACTGATTCCAGATGCTTTCCATACTTTGTTCTAAATACTCAGCTTTTTCTTTATAATAAACAGACATTAAGACAGAATATTGTTCTTCCATAGACTTTTCTCTCCTGAGTTCATCATATACATTTCAAACAGTCATTTTACTAAAAACACGTTTCTATGTCAAGAATCCACAGTCTTTATCGTTTCATCAATCAATCCCTTTATTTCATCCACTGCAAGCACTTCCATCCATTCATTGATTTTTTCAAACACCGGCTGATATTCCTCCGAAATCTGATACTTCTTTACCTCTTCCAATATATCAAATACCTTTATGAAATCAAAATTCTCCACATAGTTACGAATATTACTCAATATATGAAGCGTCATTTCTTCCCCTAATACTTCTTTTTCTTCTTTCTGTTTTTCCTCTAAAAGCTGGTACTTTTCTAACACAGTCTCAATGTTTGCAAGAAGCATCTTATATTCTTCTTGAAATTCCTGCATGTGCTCATCAATATAAGAATATTCCCCCTCTTTTCCTGCCATCTCCTGCTTTTTTGCTTTATCGGAGAGCTGTATGGCGCCTAAATTTCTTGTGGTACTTTTCATAGAGTGTATTTTTATAGTGTAATTTTCATAATCCTTCTGTTCTTTCAAGGTCTTTAATTCTTCTAATTGTTTTTCTCCATATTGATATGCAATATTTAGAACATTCAGATAATCTTCAATTTCTCCGCCACAATTACTGACTCCCTGCTCCACCTCCACCATGGGCAGTGCTTCTTTCAGATACTGAAGTTCTTCCTCCCCACTGTCTTCTGAAAAATCGCTTTCTTCGGCAGAAAATTCAAAACACTCCTTCGGCAGAAAATGCATAAGTATTCTCTCTAACACTTTAAAATTCATTGGTTTTCCAAGATATTCATCAAATCCTTCTTGTAACATTCTGGTTCGGGTACCGCTAATAGCATCTGCTGTTAGTGCTATAATTTTTCCCTTACCTCCATATTCATAATAAGGATCTGCTTTTCTTATTCGTTTCATGGCTTCTATTCCATCCATCTCAGGCATCATTTCATCCATAAATACAATTTGATAATGGTTTTGTTGGCAACACTCAATCGCCTCTTTTCCACTAGAAGCAGTATCCACACTTAGCCCATAATAACTCAAACTATTATCCGCCACCTTAAGATTTACCTGATTATCATCTACTACCAGTACCCGGACACCTGATATTTTCATATTTCCTATGCCATTGTTGCCAAAAGTTTCCCCCTCTTTTTTCTTAAAATCGTCTATAACTTCCTCTCCTACAGCCTGTTGTTCAAGTACAACAGTAAACACGGAACCTTTTCCATAGGAGCTTTCCACAGTAACTTTTCCATCCATAAGATCAACATATCCTTTGACAATAGCCAGACCAAGTCCTGAACCTTCTATACCATAATGAAGCTTTCTGTCCATTTGTTCAAAGCGCTGAAAAAGCCGCTGTTGATCTTCTTTCTTGATTCCAACCCCGGTATCTGATATTTTAAATTCCAAAGTAACTCTTTGTTCTGTTTTTTCAGAAACATTTACTTCAAAAACCACTTTCCCTTTTTCTGTATATTTCACAGCGTTATTTAAGAGATTTACCAGAACACTCCTTATCCTGACTTTGTCACCAAAAAGTCTGCTGGGAATTCCCGAACCTGTTTTCATAAAAAACTCCAGACCTTTTTCTTTTGCCTGATTAGAAATAATCATTGCAATATCCGTAAGCAATGGCTCCACATAATAATTTTCACAGACCAACTCCATTTTCCCTGATTCAATCTTTGAAATATCCAGAATATCATTAATAATTGCCAGAAGATTATTAGAAGCTCCTTTTATGTCTTCCACATATTCCCGTACTTGCTGGTTAATATCTGCCTTCAATACCAACTCCGAAAAACCTATAATGGCATTCATAGGAGTTCGAATTTCATGGGACATATTAGCAAGGAATCTGCTTTTTGCCTGATTTGCACATTCTGCTTCTTCAATAGCTTCCTCCAATCTTTCTACCGTTTTCATACGTTCCGAAAGATCCGTTACAATAATAATATAACCAATAAGATCGCCATAAGTATCGTTTATTTTATTTACTGCAAGACTGCAGTATATCTTATTTATCTTGCAGATTCCATCTATATCCCGGCTTTTTTCTTCAAAGTCAAAGACTTCTTCCTCAGCCATGTTAAAAAGTCGGCTTATTTTTATGGCTTTTATATCTGTTTTATCTCTATCCACCTGAAAAAAGTCCCGTGCTGCATCATTTAAGATTTGAAGTTTTCTTTCGGAGTCATATACTAAAACCGGCATATCCAGAGAATAATAAATAAACTCGGACATGTTGGATATATTTATCCTTGAACGAGCTATACTTTCTACTGCATGGTAAAAAACTATCATCCCCAAAAACTGTGCAATGGAACTTCCTGGAATAGCACGTATTCCCATTAATGGAAATACTGTATCCAATATCATACCAAATACAATAATCATTTCAACCAGAAACAACTTTTTGCCAAATGCCTGAATTCTTTTTGCTTTCGACTGGCGAATCATGTAAATCACCACAAAAAGAAGATTCATTGCCACAATCAACGTATATACGGTATACACGTTATTACAGAGTCCGGGTTTGAAGTAATAACTCATTCCCATATCCTCTAATTTATATACTACCTGATCTTTTTTTATTGAAAAAAAGTATACAAACACGCCTGTAAAAGCAATTCCGTTCAACAAATAGCGGATTTTCTTTTCAATCTGAGAAATATGGCAAAGCAGCACTTGTGCCATAATTAAATATAAAAAAGTACCAATCATTCCAAATGCTCTGCACCAATAAGCCTTTTCGGGATCTGTCTGTATAAATACCCCGCTAAACCCCAGACTCCAGACTGCACTTCCTATACAGAATAAAGAAAAAAGCCTGTCCTCATAATATTTATTTTCTTTCAGTCGCAAAAAATGTATTGCAAAATAACCTGCTATAATAAATTCTGAAAATAACAGCAATGGAAAAACATACCTCATTCTCCTCACCCCTTCATTACTGATTCAGTATTTTTTCAATATTTTCTAAAAGAACCTCTTTCTTTACAGGCTTTACAAGATATGCCTTGGGACTGCTTTCATAACACTCCCTTAATACCCTTTTATCAATTACCCCCGATAAAATAATGACAGGTATCTTATTCCCATCCTCCATCTTATTCAACATGTTCATAAAACTAGCTCCATTATACATGGGCATCTGGTAATCTAACAAAATCAAATCCGGTGTATGTTTCATCAGATAAGTTAAAGCCAGCTTCGCAGAATTAATAATAACTACGTTGTATGTATCCTCAAGATAACTATTTATCAGTTTCAAAAACACCATATCATCATCCACTGCCAATATAGTCTTTCGCTTTTCCTGCTGATTCTTTCTATGACACATTTCATTTACCTTCTGAATCAGAGTTTCTTTATTCACCGGCTTTAGCAAATACCCATCTGTTCCCATAAATGCAGAGTTCATTACCGTATACTTGTCATGCTGCCCCGTCACAAAAACTACAGGAACATTAATGCACTCTTTCAAGTTGCGAAATTGTTCCAATGTCTTAAATCCATCCATAACAGGCATATTCACGTCCAAAAAAATCATATCCACCGGATTCGCCTGCACGTACTCTATTGCCTGCCGCCCGCTACTTACGCAAGCAACATATGCCGTTTCTTTCAAATATAAGCTCATGGTTGCTAAAACCTGAATATCATCATCCACAAGCAATACTCTTGGTTTTACATTTCCCATAACATTTCCCCTTTACTGCCAATTTACACTTTTACAAACATTGTATCACACTTCTGTTAAATGCGAAATGAAAAATTTCATCCGACTAACTTTTCCATAAACTGTCCTCATTCCAAGAATTGCCAGTACAATATAAACAGAGGCATTACACATTAAATAGCGTGCTCTTGCCTCAAACAACAAGGAAAAGAGAACTGTCCCCAGTGCCGTAACCAACGCCACACTGACTGCATCTTTCTCTCTTGCCTCTGATACAAATGCAACTGCCACCACCATCCAGAATAAAATCTGAAGCCATACTCCATGAACAACTGTTTCCCGCACCTTCCCTGCCGGGCTTTTTCCATAGTAAAATAAATCTTTTAGTTTTCCCGAAACTTTAGAATTAATATCCGGAAATAGCGTATTAAAAAAGTTTCCTTCACATCTCCATGCAAACGTTCCGTCCGCATAATTAATTAATGTCTTCTTTTTTAAATGTTCTGTCATTCCACTGATACCATACTCTTTTATTCTCTCATTTATTATTTTCCAGTTTCCTTTTTTCATCTCTTCCGTAGAATCAAAAGATTGTGTATACAATACATCTTCCTTATTATAAGCACCATGCCCTTTGGGATTTAATCCCATCATTGCCCAATGGGTCATCGGCATCTTAATTTCTTGATTCACTTGTACATCCGCGTATGCAGTCAGCTGATTTCCCAATAACTGTACTCCCACAAAAAACAAAAGACCTACGCCAATACAACTAATTTGAAGAAATCTCCCCTTATTCTCCCTGTACACTCGTAGCAGACTTATTATAATACAGGCAATCAGTATAATAACCGTTTGAGGTTTCATCAAATATCCTATACCTGCTAATCCCGCCATAATCGCCCACTTTACAACCTCTCTCCAGCCACTGTAGGATTTTAAATAAAGATAAAAGCACGCAATAGAAAAAAACAGTGACATTGAATCACTGTATACAATTACCAGCCAAGGATTCAGACCAAGTAAAACCACATACAGAATCCATCCTGCCATTGCCCATTTCTCATTGATTAACACTTTTATAGATTTATATATAAGAATTCCTGTAATACAGGATATCACACATTGCACCACAATCATAGGCAACAGATACTGTTGTCTGGTTACATCTCCCAAACAGGTGATTGCCTTGCTCCCTAAGGATAAAAGCATTGTTAAAAATAAATTATTAGGATAATAAGAAAAATAAGTATCAAATTCCCCTTGATAAACCCCGTTTCCCATCTGTCTTGCTGCTGTTACCATAACTCTTGCGTCCCATGCTGTCTCAAAATATATATTTTTGCACATATATATTTGCAAACCCAACAGTACTATCGTTCCTATTAAAACACAGTAATCCAAATTTACTGCTATCTTTCGCAATAAAATTACCCCAAAAGAAATACCTGCTATCAGCAGAATAAAACCAATTGCCAGAATTGTTACATTATTGAATAAGAATTTCTTTTTATAAGCGTACTTGGTGCTTGAGGCATAAAAAAGCACACAGACATTAATCCAAATAAGAAACATTGCATATAAGATTTTTATGGAATTTTCCACCATTCTGCTAAATTTCATATTTAATTCCTACCATTCCCTTTTTCTTCAATCCCCAAAGTTTCCCTTGTAATGTAAATAGGTCTGTTCTTTTCCTGTATGTACATTTTAGATATATACTCACCTAATATTCCTAGAAAGAATAACTGTACACCTCCAATAAACAAAATTAAGGTTACTACCGTAGCATGTCCCGGAACATCGATGCCAAAAAAAAGTTTCTGAAAGAAAATGATTACCATATACAATAATGCCAGCTCTGCACAAATAGTACCTGCCCAGGTAGCCAGTCGTAAAGGTGCCACAGAAAACGAAATGATACCATCCATCCCATATTTAAACAATTTTCGAAAAGACCATTTCGATGTGCCTGCATTTCGCTTTTCTGCCATATAAGGAATAAATTTCGTTTCAAATCCAACCCAGGAAAAAATCCCCTTAGAAAATCTGTGATATTCACTCATACTTAAAATTGCAGTCCGCATATTAGAACGAAAAGTTCTAAAATCACTGGCACCGGAAATAAATTCTGTATCTGCTATTTTATTAATAATTTTATAGAATGCATTCTTGAAAAAAGTTAACACTTTTCCTTCATTTCGTTTTTCCTGAAAGGCTGCTACGCAATCGTAGTCCTCATTTTCATCTAATATTTGTACCATTTTCAAAACCACTTCCGGTCGTTGCTGCAAATCTGCATCTATAATGGTTGTGTATTCACCCGCCGCTTGCTGTATACCCGCATAAATAGCCGCCTCTTTTCCAAAGTTTCTGGAAAAACCAATGATTTTTACCTGCTGTGTACCTCTGTTTTGATAAATTTTTTTTAATTTCTTCATGGTTTTATCTTTACTTCCATCATTCACAAAGATAAACTCATACGTCTCTATCTTTCCCTGAAAGCATTTTCTTACTTCTTCATAGAACATTTCTACGTTTTCTTCCTCATTGTAACAAGGTATTACCAGTGATAACTTCATACATTTCCTCCGCTATGGTATTTAAATCATTCCTGTAACAGTTGTTTCTTCTGCTCTGTAACTCTGCATAACTCAAATTCAAAATCCTGACGATTCTTCTGTACCATAGTCTGTAAGATTAGCCCTGAAAAGAACGCTTGAATTGCCGTCAGCATAATAAATCCGCAAGCAATCAATGTAGGAAATCTTGGTACCAGTCCTGTATGCACATAACCCGTTGCAACAGGAATGAAAAATACTACTGCAATTAGAGCCAAAATCGCCGCAATACTTCCAAAAAATCCCAACGGTTTATAGGTTCGATAAAGTCTTGCAATGGTTTTTAACACCTTAAAGCCATCCGAGTAAGTGTTTAATTTCGATTCACTTCCCTCTGGTCTGTCCCTGTAATCCACTACCACATTTTCTACAAACATGTTTTTATCTACTGCATGAATGCTCATTTCCGTTTCAATTTCAAATCCTTTAGAAAGCACCGGAAATGTCTTTACAAATTCATAACTGAATGCACGATATCCAGTCATAATATCTTTAATATCATTGTGAAACAGTATATTAATACATTTTCTTACCAAAGTATTTCCAAAATTGTGAAATGGTCTTTTATTTTCCTGAAAATAGGTAGATGACAGGCGGTCTCCCACAACCATATCTGCATTTCGTTTTAATACTTTTTCCACCATTTCCACGGCATATTCTGCCGGATATGTATCATCTCCATCGGTCATCACATAACATTCCGCATCGATTTCACGAAACATTCTTCTAATTACATTTCCCTTGCCCTGCATGTATTCGTGACAAACCACAGCACCCGCCTTCTCTGCAATTTCCGCTGTACCGTCATTTGAATTGTTATCATATACATAAATTACAGCTTCTGGAAGTGCTTTCTTAAAATCTGTAACTACCTTTTCAATTGTCCTGCTTTCATTATAGCAAGGTATTAACACCGCAATCTTGTCCATTTTTTCTCCTATCTTACATCTGTTATTCTTTTATCAATTGCTACTAACTATATGATATTTTTCAGCTTTTCAACACATCTTCCAATTCCAGAAAAAGCACTGGTAATTGCAACATCCGATAACCATGAGGCCAAATATAATGTTAACAAAATCACAACAGGCTGATGTGAGTAAAAGATAAATTCCTGAAAATAATAATAACAGAAAAAGGTATGAATCAGCCATACTCCCGTAGTGTGTTTTCCGAAAAAGCACATTATATCCTTTAATTTTATATTATTTTCCAATAGTAAGGCACATGCCACTGTAAATATCGCAGCATAAAACATATCAAATTGATCCATTCCCCATGAATCTGTTTGCGACCACTCTTGTCTAAAACAATAACACACCAAAATCAATGCCATACCAACAATTTTTTTTATCCATTTATTCTGAATACTATTAACACATTTCTCAACAATATTCCATTTAGCTAAATAAGCTCCGAATAAATATATCGGCATCAAATCAAGTAATAACCCTAAGACCTTCCATGCATAAGAAGATGCAAATTCTGCCAAATAAGGACACGTCTTAATAAATTGAATTAGCACAAAATATGAAAGTTCCCGCAGTAATGTTATGTATACTATATCTTTTAATATATTACTGTTCTTTCTATCTATCCACTCAAATAAAAATGGACTAATAACCATCAATAGTATATATTGTGTCAAAAACCACCATTCATTATTAATACTAATATCAATCGCAAAAAAATTCAATAAATAAATGATTCTATCGGATGGGATTATTTCAGCACCTATAAATATTCCAACGGGAATAAAAATTATGAAAATCTGCCACACTTTCTTATACAAGTTAAAAATTCTCTTAATAAGCATTTTATTTACATGAGTTTTATCTTTCACATAGCTTTGAAACAACCCATAACCACCCAAAAGCAAAAATAATGCTACACAGATTTTTCCAAAGGATGCCAATTCCATTTCTATGGTTTTATTATCTGAATTTAATAGCAGACTATTATAATAACATGTTTCTTTTATACGATCTGGAAAAGAAAACAAATGATGTGCCAACATCAGTATGACAGCTATTAGTTTTATACTGTTCGTTTCATATTTCGTAAATTTGTAAGTTTCTTTTTGCATACTAATATTTTTCTCCTCTCTCAACAATTGTTTCCCTTATATTTCCTTATTTTTCTAGCGATACCATACAACATAATTACCATAGTTCTCACTTTTCATTCCCACTTCTTTTAACTCTTTCAAATATTCACCCTTTTTTAAAACAAATACCTTTTTCTCCATATTAGTATCAATATCTAATTTATCGTCATAAAATTCCCAGTTTCCAAATGATTTTGCCATTAAAAATTCATCCGGATAATTATAATACTCTACAGTATCCCTGAAAACATCTGGATTCTCCTTACTAAAAAACAATATTTTGCTCCATATTTTTTTTGAGCTTACACAGGTATAGCCTTCCAATTGTTCTGCTCTTTCCACCGCTTCCTCTAGCCCAGCCCCAAATTGCCAATTAATTTCCTCTTTATATTCTGTAAAATAGTATTTTTCAAAATTAGAAAACAATAATAAGTATATGCATACTATCAAAACTAAAGGTATTGTTTTTTTGTTTATCTTTTGGCATAATTCATAAATTCCTATACCGGCAATCATTAGCATGGGCAGATAAATTGCATTAATTTTATTTATATTCGATTCCAATAAACTTCCCTGCACCAGACAAAGAAGAAACCAGATAAGAAGATATGTCTCCGGATAAAATTTTTTTTCCTTACCTCTTTTTACTGTCTTTCCGGCTATCATCAAAATACCTATAATTACAAATATAGATGTTATATAATATATCGTCGTAGTTTTTTCTGTTGCATTTAATATCATTCCGTCTATCTGTGTATATAAAATATTCCAAAAAGTACTTATATTATTTTTTAAATCTTCTACTGAAATGGCAGGAGTCCGCATTTTTAGTAATCTGGGAATTGAAATAAATGGAAGCCTTACCTCATTCATGTATCCTTTATTGATAAACAGAAACATGATTAATGGAGTAGCACAAACTCCTAAAATCCCACCACCTTTAATTAATTCCTTCCAATGAATATTTTTTTTATTATAAGCCCAATAGTAAAGCGCCATAAAAAAAACCAAAAAAGGTACCACATACCAGATTGTTGCATAAGAATATAGTGACAGACCAAACATCAATCCCGAAAACAAGAAACACTTTGGCTTTTCATTTCCTTTTACAAAAAAATATACACCGAAAAGTAAAAAGCCGGGAGCAAGATTAGCTTCCAGCCCCCATCGGCACATAAGAACATGCCATGGAGCAATACTAATCAAAAATGCAAAAAGAAGACCTATTTGCTTATTTTTTATCTCTTTTCCCAATAGATAGGATACATAAATTGTTAACAACCCGACAATAAGCTGTGGAAGACGTATTACCCAAACTTCTAATCCGAATAATGCCACAAATGGAATTAATAAATATGAGTTCAATACATTCATCCCACTTCCCCAAGACATGAGGTAAACAGGATTCCTATAACCATGAATATCTTTTCCTGTCTTAAGAAATGAATATGCTTCATATCCTGATAATGCCTCATCCTGGTTCACTCCTCCCGGAACTTTCCCGAACATATAAGTACGTGCAAATGCTCCTAATATAAACACACATGCCAAAACAATTTCATAACGATATTTTTTTAATATTTGTTTATTCTTCAGCATCTTTTAGGATTCCTCCCTGCATCGACTTGAACTTAATTCTCTAAATCCTTTTATCGTAAAACATAAATAAAGCAGAAAATTTACAATTCCCAAATAATATAGAAGTCCTGAACCGGCTCCAAGTAAAAACATTGCATATGTATAAACAGTTATTGTCTGAACTATCAATGCTGTTGCTATATTTTTTTTATATATCAGTGCATTGACAATCAGTAAGCACTCCATTAGAAAACCATATCTCTCATGCATTGCCGGCAAAAACATGACACAAGTCCAAATGCTCCATATTGATAACCAAATTATATTTTGATATGTTATCTCAATCTTTTTATACAGTAAAATGAATGCTCCAATTCCCAAAATAATGATTGTAAATATAATAGCAAGCGTATGTAATTGCTCATAACAATCACCTATAACCGCATACAAGTTTGGATAATTCATCGTCATATGTTTATAGGTAGAGGTTTGATTCATGTATATTGAAGCAACATCTGTTATAGGTCTTCCTGCAATGATAGCCGGTAGACAAAGAACTAGATTGGTAAACGGTATAAGTAAAAAGTATAGCACAGAAAACCTTTTTTTGCGAAAGTATATAACGCAAAATACCGGAAGTATGAATATAAACTGTAACTTAAATGCAAAAGCACATCCCAAAAAGATAAAGGCCAACATATCCTTCTCTTTTACTATGCAAATCATTGCTATGACAATAAATACACTATAAACGGCATCACATTGTCCCCAAAATGCACTGTTAAGCACAACTATCGGACTAAACAGAATAAATACATATCCCAACAATGTCTTGAACTTATTTTTTTCGCTTCCATAATAAACCAATAATGACACAAAAAATGCCAGTAAAAAGTCAAAAATGATTGACACTATCTTTATTGCATACATTGGTTCCAGTGGAAGATATGTTAAAAAAGCAAGAATTGCAACATAAGGCACATTATAATCGCCTAATTGTAATGCAAGTGCTTTAAAACCTCCATTTTGCTGTAATTTTTCATACCAGGGAAGCAAAAAATTTGTCATATCTTTTGAAACCGCATCTAAAGACAGTCCCCTTACAATAACAGCTAATATTGTAACGATGATAAAAAAAATCACCATTATATTTTTTTCTACCCAATTAATAATTTCTCGTTCTTTCTTTGCAATCATAGTACCCTTCCTTAATCAATCTCCCTGTCACAAGGAATATTTTCAGTCCTTTCACTAATTATATATCTTGGTCGGCCTTTTACCTCCATATATATTTTTCCAATATATTCGCCTAAGACACCCATACAAATCATCTGTATACCGCTTACCATGCACAAAATGCAGACAAGACTGGCCCAGCCATCCACTGTATATCCAAAAATTTTATCATAAACGAATTTCAATGCCGCTATAAAACTGACTACTGCTATACAAAATCCTACTCCTGATATAATACGAAGTGGCTTTATACTCAGGCTCGTAATTCCGTCAAAAGCAAGGGATAACATTTTGCTTAGAGGATAATGACTCTCTCCTGCTATCCTTTCTGCACGTTCGTAATAAACACAGGTACTTTTAAATCCTACAAGCGGAAACATTCCTCTCAAGAACAAATTAACTTCTTTAAAATTAGCAAATTCCTTTAATACTCTGCTGCTTACCAGACGATAATCAGCATGATTATAAACCACTTCGGCCCCCATACTGTTGAGCAATTTGTAAAAAGCTTCTGCGGTGAAGCGCTTAAAAAAGGTATCCGTATCGCGCTTGGAACGAACTCCATAAACCACTTCGGCTCCCTGCAAATATTGTTCTACCATTTCATCCATTGCATTAATGTCATCCTGTCCATCACAGTCTATGGAAATAGTAATTTCACATCTGTCTTTTGCTTCCATCAATCCAGCCAAAACTGCATTTTGATGTCCACGATTTCTACTTTGAGAAATACCCATGAAATATTTTTCTTTTTTTGAAAGTTCTTTTATAATTTCCCACGTCTTGTCTTTGCTTCCATCATTAACAAACAAAATACGACTTTCTTCGTTAATTTTTTCTTTTTTTATTAAATCTTTTATCTTTTTCAAAAAAAGACTACTTGTAATTGGTAAAACTTTTTCTTCATTATAACACGGTATAACGATATATAACCTTGGTTTCATTTGTTCCTCCTACTTTAAATACAAATATCATTTTTTACTTACCATTACTATTTTCCTGCTGATTTTTCTCCATACACGATATCAACGTATTCCCCCTTGCCATTTAGATATTGTTCATAATCCTTTCTTTCGTCTGGTAAATCGCATATTTTCATCAGCCACATGAACGCAATCACACACACCATACCTGCAATTCTTTTTATTACTACACTTTTCTTATTCTTCTGATGATTTATTTTTAATATATAATCACTGTTTTTTTGCCATTTGAAATATCCTTTTACTGATAAAGGAAGTAAAAGTACAAAATAAGGCAATATGTATTGACATTTTCCTTCCCAAAATAAATGAAATACAAATCCACCGATAAAAATCATTTGAAAAAGTGTCATGTTTGAATTTTCTCTTTTCGCATCAATTCCATTTACGCTGAATAATGCTCCTAACAATATGAGCGATTGTAATATATTCAAATACTGTATTACAGTTTCTGCTCCAGACCCCCATAAGATTTCTGAAACTATAGAATTTGTTTTTATATTTGTATTTCTGACTTGCCCTATCCAAAAGCACTGAAATGTTGGATTATTCCATTGTGAAGCAATTTTTTTTGAAAAAAAAGAAATTGCTTCTTTTTTATTATGTTGAAAATATTTTATTCTTTCTGCAATTATCTTTTTTGCTTCTTTCCCTTGTGCTTCTGAGTCATATCTAAACTTTTCATAAGAATTAGCATTGTATCCATTACTCCATCCCGGTGCATAATAAGATGTATCCTGTATGCCCATTACAATCCAACTCCAGGAGGATGCTCCTCCATCTAATTCATATCCCGTCAGCTGTTCTAAAAAGAATTTAGGGACATATGACTGAAACAAATAACCAAATATATATATTCCTAATGCTCCAATGAGTATAATACGTTTCCTATTAATCGTTTCTAATAAGGCAAATATTACCATTCCAATAAAAAAAATCAAATAGTTGCTTTTAAACATCATAGCAATTGATATAAATATACCTGATAAAACCATATATATCCATTTATAACTTTCATAAAATTTAAATTCAAATTTCATGGCATATAATGCAAACATTAAGCCCGGAATGGTTCCATAAACGAATGAGGCATAGCCCGCCAATGGAAAAAAACATAATCCTAATCCCAAAACACAAAGCTGGCCAACTTTATCTAAGCCAAATTTTTCACCTATTTCCGATAAAGCTTTGCAAATAAGACATACGCAAATGGCATTGAAAAATTGCCAAAATATATAATTATAGTTTCCAATGGCAAAAGACAGTAAATAATATATTACCACCAAGCCAATCTGATTGGGATACAACGCAATATAGCCATTTTCCATAAACATAGTGTAATCTTTACAATCTAAACCATAAGCGGCCTCCAACACCCGATACTGATCACCACCAGGTATCAGTTGTGTGCATAGTACCCATAACACTGTACTTATTAGTTGCGTTATTAATATAAAACATTTAACTTTCTTAAATTTGAATTCATCTTCCAATTCTTTCTTAATTTTTTTAATACACGCTAATTTATTTATTCGATTTAATCCCAAAAGAGCGCCAGCTAAAATCACTATCAAAAAAACAGGTGAATCCATAAGATAAAATGTATGTTCTCCTTTTGTAATATAACTTGTACTAACAAAGCTTAGTGAAATAAGCCATAATAAAATCCCACACATTATTAATTTTACTGTTTTAATGTATAGTTTGTACGCCTTCATAACAACATTTCATTACCTCCTATTTTTTCTTATCAATAAATTTTATCAAAATATCTGATTTTTGCAATAGCCTCTGATATCCTTTTATCATATAGGGAATCAAAAGATATACATATACAACTGTATATTGTCCCTTTGCCTCCCAAATAAGATGAAATACAAATCCACCTAAAAACAAAATACAAAACATCAGCTGATACGTATCTATTTCCTTTTTACACAATATAAGAAAACTCAATACTCCCAGCCATAAAAAGGACAGAAACCAATTTAAACTGCCTACCATTATACTATTCAACAGCCGGTTGTCTTCCATCAGATTTTTTGTAAATTCACTCCATACAATTTCACGCCTTGTATCTTCCACATTATTAATCCAAAATCCTTGAAATGTACCTTCATTCCACTGAGAAGCTATTTTCCTTCCAAAAAAATCCAAAGCGTATCCTTTATTTTCTTCAAAGTAAGCTATTCTTTCAAAAATGTTTTCCTGAATACTTGCCTTTGTGCTTTCGAAATCATACTGATTTGCTTCAAACACTCCATTATTATATCCATTATACCAACCCGGTCCTCTTGATCCCTCTTGTAGCCCCATGGCTACCCAAGCTGTTTGAGGAATTCCTGTTCCCAATTCCATTCCTGTAATTTTTTCAACGTAAAAAGTAATGCCACAAGAAACAGCTGTGTATAATAAAATTCCGTTCAAAAAAATTCCTATAGATTTTATCCGCTTCTCAACAATACTATCATACAACAAAAGAAGTAACATTGCTACCCAGAAAATAAGATAGTTTGATTTGCAACAGTATGCAAAAACCACCAGAAACATTCCAAAAATCCCTTTTATCAGCTTTCCATCTTTAAAATATTTTATCAGCAGATAGAGCCCTGTCAAAGCTGCTGCCAAACCGAATAGAGTTCCATATACAAAAGTCACATAACAGTTTAAAGGTATAAAAAAAAGCATGCCTATATATGCATAGCGGGCATATTTTTTGTTTTCAAACAGCAAAAATATAATTTTAGCTCCATAAACAGCACAAAGTAACAGTGCCAGAATGTTCATTATCTGAATGGAAATCCAGTTTTCTTCTCCTAAGATTTTTATCAATCCTGAAAAGATCAAAACAATTCCATTTTGGTTTGGAAAAATATAACAGTAGGCTCCCTGTCCCCATTCCGTATAATCTCCCGCTATAAATTTATATGTTGCATTCAGCACTTTTCTTTGATCTGCTGTCGGATTTACTTGCAGACATAAAACGAACATCAACATCATTATAATATATATCGCTGTTACCACATGCAAAAATTTATCCGTCGGCATAGGAATTACCTTGTACCTTTTTAAAAGGATTCCCACCAAAATCACTGCCAAAATTACCATAAGATTGGCAAGTATGGAATCCCTTTGAAATAAAATATGTTCTTTATTGTCTATCAGCGCACTCCCATACATACTTTGCAAAAACAAAAATGATATAATACATATAGATAAAATAATGATAATTTCTTTTACTGCTTTTTGTACTATTTGTCTTATTTTACCTTTATTAGAGCTCCTTTTCTGTACCATGGGTTTCCTCCCTATCTTATTCCATCATAAAACAGTTTCAATTTATATAATCCTTTTCACCAATGGCATATTTCGCGACACAACTTACAACCCTATGCTAATTTTCTCTTACCTCATGTTTGACACTTTTTCCTACCGTTGCCAACATCGGAAAAAAAGCACTTACTGTAATAAAATATCTGAAACAATCATTTGCCGGTGAAATACAGCAGATTCCAATTGTCAACAAAATCGGGACAATCGCTCCGATTTTTCCTATCTTTTTCTTGTAAATAAGATATAAAATGGCTATCAAATATCCCCAAGTATAAAAAGCACAATCATAAAAGAAACCTAAAATTCCATTTCTAACGTCTTGTGAATACTCGAACAATCCTTCTCTCCATTTATCGGAAAAATGAAATTTCAATCCAAAAAATTCTATATAGGCTGCTCTTCCAGAAATATAATGCCAAAATCTCTCACTGGGCGCTGGATTCGCTTCATCTATAATCTCCGGTATAAAGCAGTAGTAGCCTGATGACAACTCCAATGCAGCTTCTACATATAACTTAGGATATTTACAGAACATTTTTAGCCATGTCTTTAAATAAGCACTTCGCAATTCTTTCTCATTTTCGGCACCCTCAATTTTATATGTTGCTTTAACCGGGTCAGATAAATAAGGTATATACTTTTCACCTATTGTTTCAATGTCAAGAACCCCATTTATTGCATCATATTCTTCTTCACTCAATTTGTCTTTATCGTACTTCACAACTCTGGCTGTTTGCTGAAACATAAGTGAGAAAGCCTCCTTTGATGATGCACCCCGGATATTCAAATGTGGTAAAACCAGATTATTCACCCACATTGTACAGACAATCATAACAATCAACGCTTTTAATATATAAAGTTTTTTCCCTTTACAAACTGAAAACACAATAAATGGTATACTTATAATTATAATGTATATTACATTATTTCTTAATAGACAGCTGACCAGACCTGTCAGGAAATAAAAACGCAGAACTTTCAAATTCTTAATATCCAAATATTCAAATACAACCAAATAATTAATAATGGCAAAGGAAACAAATATACTGCAAAAAACAATATCCTTATCTCCAAATTGTGCACACCCGCCCCACAGTGGCAATAGCCCGTAGAAAAGAGCAGCTGCACCTATTATCGTTTTCGGACACCCAACAGATTTTAAAATTTTGATTATATATGCATATGTTAAAGAGCACAATATTGTTTGAAACAACATATACAAAAAGGCACCAACATTATAATTATGTATTTTTTCTCCTACTTCAACAATGGTCCCCATTATTAATGTAGAAAGAACAGGATGATGGTTTGATATATTGGACAATCCAAAATATTCTGCTAACTGGTTTGTCATATCCCAGTTTACAGAACCCGGATAATAAATAAGCAGCCACGGACTCCAACAAACCACCAAAAACAGAAACACACTTCCAAAAAAATGTCTGTCAATAAAATCAAAAAATTTTGTATGTTTAAATTTCGAATACATATTTATAATGTTTTTCTTCATAGGGATTAATGTTGCATTATTTTCGAAATAATAAAAGAGGTACATTGTAATATAGTAGAATACTAAACTATAACCTATTGTTCCAAGCACTAAGAAACACACTTTCCATACATTTAAAGACTCCATAAAAAATAATGTACCAGCACATCGAAGCACAATACCACAAGTATTAATACATGAAATCACAATGCCGGAAATCAACACCGCTTTTTTTATAGTTTTTCCTTTTATCAATCTTGCATATATTTCTCCCATGCAAAACACACTTAAAATAAGTATTGCCACAGACAAAATCAATTCATCTTTATCAATCCCCTGAAAAATCCACTCAAAATGAAATCCTATACATAATAAAACGCCTGCCAACCATCCCCACACTCTTGTAAAAACTATGTATTTTAGTTTCTTTCCATCCATTCGTTTTCTTCCTCCTATATCCATGTAAATCCATATCTTCAAGTTTACTTTTCTTTTCCACTACACCGCTCTCTTAATAACAGGTATTTTCTTCAATATCATACAAATTAAGATACTAAGTACAACTACGATTCCAAAACAAATTAAACTTTTCCATAAAAACCATATTTCCAATGTATTCAGATAATCATTCACATATCCCAATACTGCAGGATGTACCAAATATATTCCAAAGGATAGAGATGAAATTTTTTTCACCGCATCCCTTTTTCGCTTACTATTTTCCAAATTGGAAACATGCTCTTTATACAACAGAAAGAGGAATACTGCAGTACTAAAATTAACAATTGAAAAATTACCGTCTGTAATAAAATAATTTCCTTCATGAATACGTGTTAGAAAAATACTGACAGGAAATGCCAGAATTCCCCACACATAAATTACCTTTTTCACAACTTTGTTTATTTCAAAATGACACACATAATAGCCCAGAATTAAATATCCCGCAAAGCCTGACATACTTCTTATCTGAAACAAATCAATAAATTTCAAAAGATTGGCTGTCATATCTGTTTCTATGTTTTGCAGTACAGTATATAATACATTAAAAAATATAAAAAGAATGATATAATATTCCATAAGCTTTTTATCTGTTAGTTTTCTTAAAAATGGAAGTATCACGTACAATCCAATAAGCATATACAAATACCATAAATGACTATAGCCAAAACATAATATCTGCACTGCTCCATGAGCAGCAGACCGGTCGAATACTCCATGAGAAAGATAATAATTTAACGCTGAAATACCGGCATATACACACAGCCAAAATACCAGAACCCCCAAAATATGTCCTATTTTGCTTTTTAATTCTTCTGCAGTAGTTTCTTTTTTGTTCAGTAAAAAATTTCCACTTATCATTATGAATACCGGAACCCCCCACTTTACCAGACATCTGCCTGCATTATAAATCTCCCATTCTAGAGTATTTATTTTCATGGTGCTGATTCCTTTTGACAATACATGCAGCATCACTACAGACAGCATTGCTACAATTCTCAACCGTTCTACCCATATGACCCTTTCATTCATAATCTCACTCCATAATTTCCCCTGTACTGCTTGATTTCATAAATACAATTCCAAGTAAAATAGGTGTAATTGCCATAACTGGCATATAATACCGCAAAGAGCCGTTTACTGGCGACATCAATGCCACCAGCATAGTTATAATACTCGGAATAAAAATAATACAATACTCTTTATTTTTATACAAAATTACCGCTGCCACACATAAAATACAAATCCACTGATAAAACGCCGTACTGTAAACCAAACCGATTCCCGGAATACTTTTAATAAAATATGTCCATTTTTGCATATAAAATCTTTGACTTTCATATTTTTCCTGAAAATAAACATTCAGATAATTATCCGGATTTACACCTTCTAGCGTAATCATTTTATAATTTGCTCCAATTCCTTCCAATTCACCAGTATAATCGGTTCCATAATAGGCCCCTGTATGATAAAACATTGCTTCAAAATAAACACTGGGATGTTTAAAAAACTGTTTTACCCACATAATCAGATAGTCCTTTAACTGAATTGGAGTTATTTCGTGATTTAATTTATTTTTTACCGGATCTGACAATACCGGATTATATACCTCGCCAATCTCTTCTCCCCCCTGAAATGTTAAAGCTAATATTTCTTTTTCTTCTTGGGTAAGCTCACATTCATACTCTGAAACATATCTTGCTGTCTGCTGAAACAGCAAAGATAAAGATTCCTGCATACCATCATTTGCGATATTTAACTTTGGATACAAAAAACTTGAACAGACATAAAAAACAATCATTCCCACTGCAAAAGGCGCTGTTGCTTTTATCCTCATCACATTTTCTGTTGTTTTCTTTCTTACCCACAGATATACAACCACCATCAAAACAATAATAACATAAACTCCATTATTTCTGGTAAAACAGCATCCCAATACCGGCCCCAACACTGCCAGCCACATACCTTTTGAATTTAAATATTTTTCCAAATCAATTACCATATAAGCTAGAATGATGGTAAGATTTGTCAACATCATACAATAGAAAGGATCCTTTAATAAAGAGTATCCTACTGCCTGCCAAAACGGCATAACAGCAAAATAAACCTGTGTAACACCACGGAGCCAGTATGGAACACCTATTCTTTTTAAAAATACCTGAATATTCGCAAATGTCAAAAATGACACAACTGTCTGTAGAAGGGAATATACAAAAACCCCCATATTATCATTATATATGGCTTGTCCTATTTCCATACACAGCCCCATAAGTACCGAAATAAATACCGGATGGTGATTGCTCCATTCTGTCTTACCAAACCAATAGGTCAAACTTCTCATTCCGTCCCAATTTGCGATTCCCGGATAAAAGCAAACCATAAAGGGGAGCCAGCATATTGCTGTAATAAGAATTGTACTGAGAACAACATGCTTTTCCAATATAAATTCGCACCACTTGCTTTCACTTACTTTCTTTGCAAATATCTTTTTTTCGAATACAAGATAAAATAATATTCTATTTGCATTATAAATTGCAAAGAAATAGCCCAACAACAATAGAAGCGATATTATAAACAAAAATTTTCCTATATTCCAATCCTGATAATTTTCACACATAACTCCGATATATGTGAATACAGCAAATATAATTGAAATCCCCCGTAATACACATGCTGTTTTCTTTTCTGTTTTTATCCACACAAACCCATAATAAAAACACAGAAACATTGCTCCCAGAATCAATAACCATTTCAAGTCATTTCCTTCCGGAAGCATTTGAGAAATCTTTTTTAATAAAACTGTTTCATCCGCATTATACTTTGTCATATCTAAGCAAAAAGCTGTTGTGGAAATAAATGCTATAACAGCCAACGCTATTATCTTTCCCTTGTTGTTCTCTTTCATTCCATTCACCATAAACACTCTATTTATTTTTTATTACTTTGATAATTCCACCAATACCCTCTTTTACCAACACTTTAAAAAAGGTTCTGATTTTTCTTGGAATACAGGTAATAATACGCCCTACTTTAAAAGACATGGAGTTTTTCATATCTATATAGGCTGCTTCTATCTCCTTGTACCTTCTGATTTCCTTTTCATGTTCTCTCTTTACTGCTTTTAGTTCACTGATTTCTCTACATCTTTCTGCACGTATTTGATTCAATTCTCTTACTTTTCCGTTCAGTTCTTTAATTTTGCGGGCATTTCCCTTTTCATCCGTAATCAGATAATGACCAAAACCAGCTTCACTGACTCCAGTAACATATCTTTTATAAATATCCAGGGAATCTTCCATTTTTTCTACTACATTCCACCAGTCTTTAGAACTTTCTGAGCACACGTCATTCCAAGGTTTTACCTTATCTGCATAATGGATGATGACCGGATGTTCTACTGCATCCTTCCATTCATTTTTTCCAAAGCATTTCTCCAGCTCAGACAAATCCTCATAAGACTGCGGGAGAGAAAATTTATATTTTGTCATTGTATTATATTTAAATGGCAGTATTCTGATTTTTCCATAACATGCTGTATTAAGAATATCCTGATCCTGTGAAGTAAAATTTTTAGGAAGCAGTGCGGCAAATTTTTCTGCCAAATTATCTTTCCGCATTTTTGCCAGATTCATTAAAAGCACACCTGCATTTACATACTGATCAAATGGTATACCTAATTCTTCCTCTTTCATCTTGATTTTTTCTTCTGTAGAATAGTAACCTGCTGCCAGCACACCTGCAATATATCTGTCATCCACGCTAGTGCGATATAACAGGGATAAATCTTCCTTTACAATTAAATCCACATCCAAATAAATACATTTATTTACCTGCGGCAATAAATTAGGCAAATCTAACCTGTAATAGGTTGCTGTGGTAATATGCTGAATCGTAATTCCCGCATTATCATACTGCTTTCCCATAGTAAGGAACTCTACTGAAGTCTTTGGATATCTGTCCACGATTGCCTGAATCTTATCCCTGTTCCTCTGTTCAAAATCTTCTGACACCAGCAAATGAAATTCATAAATGGTATTAGGCTTCGCCGTCTGCAAAGCTGATTCCATAGTTACCATCATTGGAAATGCATAATTATTATCCGATGCTAATACCAGAGGAATTGTGTGTTCCCCTTCTGCCACCATAGTTGGAAGAAAGGTTCCATTTTTATCTTTATGAAGCAGATAAGTAATGAAGATTCCGGTAAGCCACTCGGATACAAACAGCCTTTTTCCTTCTAAATTGACTCTTTTCTCCAATTCAAAACTGATGTCGAAAAACCATGAAGCATATTCCATAAAGGTTTCTCTTGGAAAAATAAACATATTGCAGAAATATGCTTTTTGTCCATACACATATTCATCCACGTAAGGTGCAAACTCCGGATATTTTTCTTTCACGATTTCCATAGTACACTCTAAATCTGAAATATCATGATTTGCCTTATAATGGTCATACAAAGATTTTCTCCAATGAGCCTTAGCGCATACAAAGTCGCATTCTTCTACAATATTCTCCACCCGCTCCGGAGAATATTTAATGACATCATAATAATCCTCTCCGATATCCAGACATTCATACACCGGCTTTTCTCTGTCTTCAAAAATAAAGTGTCTTCGATAGTGCATAAAGCCAATATATTCCGGATTTCCTAAAGCTTTATAGTTTTTCCATGCCCAGTACACCGTTGTCATTTCATTGTATGTACTATTTTTCTCGGAAATATTATCTCCTGTATTGTCACCTGTTGTATTCTCCAACAGCCATTTCAGCTTAGGATCTTCTGCATCCATACGTTTTAAAGCATTTGCCCTTCCCGCATGTATCGGAGTTAAAATATCATCTTTAAATAAATGGTCCGGCTTATGATAAGACAATAATATTTTTACTTTACTCACTACTGTTTTCTCCTTTTCTCTTTCACAAAATCCTTTACTTTTACTGGAACTGCCATAACTGTTTTTCCTACCTTAAATGTAGTAGAATTTTTTATATTCTCATATTCTGCATTGGCTCTTTTTGCATTGGCTTTTTCCTGCCCTACTGCATTTTCCTTCCATTCATAAATCACTGGAACAATCCCTTTTTTATACGGTGAATCTTCCTCAAGCCACTGTTTTTCAATCATGCTGTCTGCCTCTAACAAAAGTTCCAACACTGATTCACTCTTTTGCTCCAACCCGAGAATAATTTTATCTTTGTACTCTCTAAGCATTCTATCTACCGTCAATTTATGCAGTTCCACAAGTCCTGCTTCTTTTGACATGGTAAGATTATCCATAAATCCATGCAAAACTGCGCAGATTCTTCGCTCATCCCACTTTAAATTCTGATGACCATAACGATAACAGTAAGTAATTCTCGGCAATACATAAAACTCTTCTGCCTTAATCATTGCCTTTACAAAGAAAGGTGGATCCTGAAATCTGATGTATGGTGGAAAGAATATCTGGTTTTCTATTAAAAACTCTCTGTTATAAATAAATCGATAAAAACCATAGTCAAACTGGTAGTCTTGATAAGACATACGCTTTGCTTCCTGAAATGTATACTTGGTATAAATTCCTAAAAATTCTTTGCGAATCCAGTTGCCGTTCTTATGGTCTTCACTCAGAGAGCCCCCGCAAATCATCACATTCTGTTCTTCCGCTGCCTGATATAAGTCTTCTAATATTTTCGAATCCAAATAATAATCATCCGGATCCATAAAGGCAATGTACTTTCCTTTCGCATTTTTAATTCCATTATTTCTGGCATTACCTACCCCTTGATTTTCTTGGGAAATGATACGTACTTTCTCACTCTTTTCTTTATACTTTTCCAAAATCTGTAAAGAACTGTCAGTGGAACCATCGTTTACACAGATTAACTCTATTTCTTCCAAAGTCTGCCCCAGCACACTGTCAATGCACTGTTCCATATATTGTTCCATATTATAAACTGGGATTATTACAGATATTTTTATCAAGGTGATACCTCCTGTTACATACTCTCTGTGGTTTTCTTTATTATTTCCGATATGTGAATATCATATTTTTCTACTATATTTTTCAACTGAATATCATTTTGTGTCATATTTGTTCCCCATAAGGTTTCTTCCTGGGTTCCGTCAATATATCTAAGAGGCTTATTTTCTCTTGCAAGAACAATTGGTGTTTGGGAAAGCAATGAAATTCCTTTCACCCACATATCATCTGCTGTTGGTGCAATTTTCATAAATATTTCCGCATCCATTCCCCTCGCATCCAATATAGACGGAGGGAATAAAGTTCCTGCGCCTGTGGTAGCAAACAATTCCATTCTTGGTTCTAATATGTATTCAGAACAGTCTTTTACCCAGTTAGAATACAATGCAACTTCACCGTTTTCTTCCAGAACTATTTTATGAGTCCTCATTGCTGAAATTGCTTTTGGATATTTTTGATAGGAATGATATAACTTTTCTATCATATCCAATTCATATACAAGATCATCATCAACAGTAATTACAATATCTTTTGAATACTTCTGCAATGCAGGAATTAATTTTTTATAGGATTTTATATCTCCGTCACACCATTCGATTTCTAATCCTCTTTCTCTCAACTGAAGAAGTTCTAACGGAAGTTCTGCTTCCTGCAAAGGAAAGTTTTCTTTCGATAACCACAATACTATTTTATCCGGCTTTAAAGTCTGAGCAAAAATTCTTTCTAACGCTGTTGCTGTGGTAGAAATTCTTTTTGGATAAGAAGTAAGGGACACAATAATCTTTTCCTGACGTTTATGATCAAAGACACCTATTCTTCCATTTTGCACTACGCTTTTTACAGTATCCATAGTTTCTGTCATCTGTATAAGACTGGTATGTGCTTTTTTCAACCGCTTATTGTTATCATGTACCTCTTCCTTCATTTCCTTTACTGCAACAAAGGAATTATGCATTTCTTCCCTGATTCGCAGCGTATTATCCTGCAACGCATTTACTGTTGCCATTATATTTTTGCATTGCGCTTCATTTTTCTCTGTATTTTTCTGTAGTGTTTGGAGTGCCTTGCCAACATCTGTTATCTGCCTGTCCATTTTTTCCAAAGCATTGGACATTTTATTTAGCTTTGCAACTACTTCATTCATTTTTCCATCCACATTCTCTATACTGCGTCTGGTTGCCGGTAAAAGCTGTTTCATTTTATTTATAACTCCCATTTAGCTTCCCTTCTTTTGCTTCCGTTTTGGATTTACTCTATTTTGTTTTTATGGCATCTTTAATCTTACAAGGAACTGCCATAATACTCTTTCCTAACCGATAGCTGGTAGAGCCTGCAATATCCTCATATTTTGCTTTCATCTTATTATACTGTTCTCTTTTTTCATCAAACTTCATAAAATACTTAAATGCAAGAGTGTTTTCTAACAATACCTGAATCCCCTCCCACTCATATTCTGTAAAGTTTTCCTGTCTTAATTCACCTAATTCATAAGCTTCCTTAAATTCTTTCTGGAAACGCTCTAAATACATATCCTTGTATTCTTCTCCTACCCGGTGATAGGAATTAATGTAATTATGATATCTTCGGAAGGAATACTGATCCATAAACCGCTCTAAGAACTTTGGATTATCCTCCATAAATTTATGAATATAAGCATACTCCTCATTCATGCAGAATACTTTTTCCTTATTGTGCACAGAAGAATTTGGATTATCTCTTCTATTTAAATAGAAAGGCTTATTTACAAAATATGTTCTTTTTGCATAGCAGAACGTCTTAAACCAGAAACCATTGTCCTGAAAAGATGCACCCGGTGTTTCATGATGTCTGATATTGTTTTCTAACAGAAAACTTCTTTTATAAATACCGCTCCATGTATTCATAATCAAACGGAATACTTCCGGTTCATCATATGGATTAATTACTCTGTTATACAAATCCAGATTCTGGGATAACTGATGATAATGAAGAATCAGTCTTCCGGTTTCATCATGGACAAAACGATAAAAGTCTGCTTTAATAAAATCCAAATCTTCCTTTTTCGCAATATTATATAAAGTTTCGTACATATTCAACTTTACATAATCATCCGGCTCTAAAATTCCCACATATTCACCGGTTGCCGCATCTAAGCCCATATTCATGGCAATCCCATAACCGCCATTTTCTTTATCAATAATCTTGATTCTGCTATCCTTAGCAGCATAACCTTTTAGAATTTCCAAAGAATTATCTGTTGAACCATCATTGATACAGATAATCTCGATATCCTTTAAGGTCTGGCGAATCAGACTTTGCATACATTCATCTAAATACTGTGAAACATTATAAGTTGGTACTAATATGGATACTTTCGGCATTATCTTTCTCCTTTTATCATTTTCTTGAGTTTAATCGGTATTTTCATAATTTTCTTTCCCACACGGAAGGTGGTGGAGGTCTTAACCCAGTTTAACTCTTCTTTTACTTCTTTTAATTCCTTCATCTTTGCCCGGTATTCTAACATATGAAACAGCAGGAAGTCTTCAAAATCTGTATCTAACACTTCATGCATTCTCTCATAATAACGTGGCTTTAAATAAAATTCCTCCGGCTTCTTATCCATGCCAAGCTCTATAAATAGTTTTTCCTTCATAAGCATATAGACATTTTTATATGCTTTGCCGGTAATGGTATCTAAATTCCAGAATGCGAAGTGTACAACCCAGTTTAAGAAGCCTCGCTCCACTTCTTCATACACTCCCATGGTTACCAGTTCTTCCTTCAATGCAGTCAATGCCTTATAAAAGCAGTCCCATGACTTTTCTCTGGTTACTGAAAGGGAAGTACTCCTGTTTACCCGGTGATAAATCAGATGCTCGTCCAAAATATATATTCCATTCGCTTTTACTAAACTGGAAAACACAAAATATAAGTCATTGGAAGTTCTAAGTTCCTGAAATTTCAGTCCGCTGTCGACCACAAACTGTCTTTTATATAACTTATCCCATGCCCAGCCTACAGCAAAAGTAAAAATGTAATCCGGTATATCATGGAAGGTAAAGGGATTTTTATCCGGTAATTCTTCCTTTTTGATGGAATATTCCATTGGATTATAATTCTGTTTCAAAGTATCATATTCTTTGCACCGGAAGATTACAATATCTGTATTCTGAGTTTTTGCACACTCATATGATTTTTTTAACATATCCTTATGGAAAAAGTCATCGGAATCTAAAAACAGAACATATTCACCTGTTGCATAGGTAAAGCCCCGGTTACGTGCTGCCGCTGCTCCGGAGTTTTCCTGTGTAATTACACGGATTCTTTTATCCTTCTTTGCCTTTTCCTCTAAAATTGCCAGAGAACCATCGGTGGATCCGTCATCCACGCATATGATTTCAATCTCTTTTAAAGACTGGTCCATCAGAGTGTCCAAACACTCTGACAGACAGCTTTCCACATTATATACTGGCATGATTACCGATACTTTTATATTCTGGCTCACCTTATGTCACCTCAAATTAATCTCTAAAATACAAATCTCTTGTGTATACTTTCTCTAATACGTCTTCTAATTCTTCACTGTAACGGTTTGCAACAATTACATCGCTCATTTTCTTAAATTCTTCCATAGAAGAAATCACTTTACTGTTAAAGAATGTATCATCCTTTAAAGTTGGTTCATAAATTACTACTTCCACACCTTTTGCCTTAATACGCTTCATAACGCCCTGAATGGAAGACTGGCGGAAGTTATCTGAATTTGCCTTCATCGTCAGACGATAAATACCTACCACGGCATTTTTCTTCTCTGGGAATCCTGCATGAGCTAAAATCTGTTCTGCAATAAAGTCTTTACGTGTAGTATTTGCTGCTACAATTGCTCCAATAATCTCATTTGGCACATTATCATAATTTGCAAGTAACTGCTTGGTATCCTTTGGAAGGCAGTATCCACCATAACCAAAGGATGGGTTATTGTAATGTGTTCCGATACGTGGGTCTAAACCGATTCCTTCAATAATCTGCTTTGTATTTAATCCTCTCACTTCTGCATATGTATCTAATTCGTTAAAGAAAGATACACGAAGTGCAAGATATGTGTTTGCAAATAATTTTACTGCTTCTGCTTCTGTTAAATCAGTAAACAACATTGGAATGTCTTCCTTGATTGCTCCCTGAGCCAAAAGATTTGCAAATACTTTCGCTGCTTCGCAAAGTCTTTCATCGGTTGTTGGAGCTCCCACGATAATTCTGCTTGGATATAAATTGTCGTACAAAGCACGTCCTTCTCGTAAAAATTCCGGTGAAAAGATAATATTTTCACAGTTGTATTTTTCGCGGATTGATTTTGTATATCCTACAGGGATTGTGGATTTGATTACCATAATCGCCTTTGGATTTACTTTCATTACTAACTCAATTACTGCTTCTACGGAAGATGTATCAAAGTAATTTTTCTTTGGATCATAGTTTGTTGGAGTTGATATAATTACGAAATCTGCATTTTTATATGCTTCTTCTCCATTTACGGTAGCTGTTAATTTTAATTCTTTATTTGCTAAATAATCTTCAATTTCCTTATCCACAATTGGAGATTTTTTATCATTAATCATCTCTACTTTTTCCGGTACGATATCCACCGCAAACACTTCGTTGTTCTGTGCCAGTAAGATAGCGTTGGAAAGACCAACATATCCGGTTCCTGCTACTGCAATCTTGTATTCCTTATTATTTAACATTTTTTTATCCTCCTATTATGTTAATGTTCTATTTTTTCAATCCTTCACCTTTAATATAAAGCAAATAATACTTTTCTTCCTGATACTCAAATTGTGCAATATTTTCAATAAAACAATCTATATATTTTTCAGGCATTTTTGTATATACATATATATTTTCGCCGTTCATGCTGTCCACATTTTTGGAAAAAACAACCTTTCCATTGGTTTTATATCTTGTATATTGATTCAAGAAGCGATACAAATTCGTTGCATCTGCATATACATAGTATTTTCCATTCTCATCGTAAGGCATTTTATCAAACGCTTCCATTAATTTTGTTCCACACAAAACTACCCCTGTATCTTCTTCTTCTTTTACTTCTTTGATAATTCTCCAGCCATCGACTATTCCCGAACTTTCTGCCACTACCATACATGTACCAATAACTAAAATTCCGTATTTAAGTTTTTTAGAGCAAACTTCGCTAAAATCATACACAGCCTGAGCTACTGTAGAAAATATTAAAACTATTAACACATATTTATATCCCGCCTGCACTGCGCGTATTCCGTCAATCGCTTCAATACTGCCCAAAAACGTTTCAGAATCCAAATCAAAAAACCATCCCTTTGCCACGATTCCATAAGAAACAATCACTGCCAAACATGGTAAAATATAGGTTAGCAGAATATTCACTGCTCTATTTTTAATCACAACACGTCTGTGATACAGCGTAACCACCGCAAGAATGGCAAACAACATTGGAAAATATAACAAATATCTTCCCTTAATGCGTTCGAAAACAGGATAATTATAATTCGCTCTCCAGGAATGTCTTACCACTACTACAAGATTAATTGCTAAAAGTCCCCATATCAAAAACCAAAGTCTGTTATATCGACTCCAAAGATTCTTCCACTCTATGGCAAAAAAAGATTTTATCATAATGCCCAGCACCGGTGCAAGGATAACTACCAAATAGCTCAAATAGAATATTGTCACCATCAAAAGGCGATCCATGGTAAGCTGCTCCGGATTTGTTTTAGAAGCAATGGAAAATCCGATAATCATTTTCACTCTGTACCCGTTATTCAACTGCATCATAAACCATGGCATATACGCTATCACACACGCCAGTACTAATACACATCCCTGAATAAAAATCTTGATAAATTTTGCTTTCTGGCTGAATTTTTTTAGTACCCATGCCATGCCGAAAACCGGAAGCATACCTAATGTTACATGACGTGTCATAAACATAATTCCAAGCATTGCCCCCAGTCCAACTACTTCCAACCACTCATGTTTTATATCTGATATCAGAATCAGAACCACCAGTAATAATAATGGATAATATACATTTTCACTCAGTATAATCATAGGAAATGTATATTGAAAAGGCAATACCATGGAAAAGGCTGTACATATGGCACTTTCCTTATATCCTACAAACTTTCTGGCTATAAAATATACCAACACCGAAATCAATGACGACCACAATACATTAATGATTTTCATCACAATATAAAAATTGTCCCCAAATAAGAATGCCGGTGACAAAAGTAATGGATACATCAATGGATACTGCACCCCGGAATAAGAACCATGCTGTGCCAACTGCCTTGCGTATTCTATATAAGTAAACTCATCAGAAAGATTCGGTATTGTTCTGTTTTCAATGACAAATACTAGTTTAAATAGTACCATAACAAGATATGCTGATACTGGTATCAGAATATCATACCTTACTTTCTTACTATTTGCTTCCATTTCTCACTCTCCTATTGCAAAATAGACTTCCTTGTTAAAAACCACAAGTTTCATTATAATGCATTTTTATCCCTTATTCAATGTTTTTATGGAAAACAATACATTTCTTAACCATTCCAAGGATTCTTCTTTATCTCTGTTAATTACCTCATATACTTTTCCATAATCAACAGGCTCCTGCAACTTGTCTGTAGTAATTACATCTTCTTCAGACTCTACCAGACGGTCCATGATGCCCAAACCTCCTAACAGTGAAGTAAATCGGAGACCTCCTCGTTTGTTATTTCGAATTACGATAAACTTTTTCTTAAATATAATGGAAAAGCAGGCGCCATGGAAAGAATCTGTCACAATGTATTCTGCATTCTTAAAGAACCACAGCCATTCCTGTACCGGTACATTTTTCCGGAATTCTATTCCCGGCTGATCTGGAAGTTCAAATTTTTCCCGGTTCATCTTGTAATTCCAAGGCGGCTCATCCAGCACAACATCTAACTTAGTATGATACTTTTTGTACAAATCTGCAAGCATTTTTCCTTTTTCTGGAGTTGGGTCCAAAATATAAGAAAAAATGAACTTTTCTTTTTCCTGTGGCTGCACATCCTGTATTACTTTTTCATATTCCTGCTGTTCACACACAAACACAGGATCCAACACTTGAACACTTTCAATACCAAACGTGTCTCTGCAGATATCCACTGCATAATCTTCACGCACAGAAATTGCATCAAATCTCTTTAAATTTGTATTAATCAAGTGTTTCACACCACTAGGACCATTATATTTTGCCGCACCAAACGAAGTTGCGTAAGCAATCTTTTTCTTATGGTCTGCAACAAAATCCAGATAATACATCTGGTCATACTTTTTGCTTAAATGATAATTCCAAAGCTGATCGGAACCAAGAATAAATGCATCACATTTTTCATTGAGTTTATAAAGTTCCTCTACCGGATAAGGCTTGCTAATATGATAATATTTCTGAGCAAATTTTTTCGGATGAGTTTTTCCATTTACATTCTCATAAAAATGCATGTTTGGATCCTCAATCATTAATACCGACAATCCCATTTTTTGCAGAATTCGATTCAATGCATAATACGTCATCATGCTTCCATAATTTCTTCCATACCAAAGACCTAACAAAGCCGTATCGTATTTGTCATTTAAGGTATAATCAACTGTTTTTTTCATAGAAGCGTTGGGAATCATTTCAAAAAACCTTTTTCTTAATGGGTTTTCTTTTTCTCCCATATAGATTGCTCTATTACACTTTTTTGCTACTCTCAGAGGAACCTTCCTATTTACTTGAAGTTTATCTGCAACAGCAGCGTACAAACTCTTTCCCTTTGCTGTATTCACTAAACAAAGGGATGTTCCTTTGCTGTCATCTAATTCTTCTTTATATCTTCCTATATTCCAGAAATCTCCCAGTGAAATATCTCCCTGTCTTGGAAGGGTAGCGTATTTACATTCATCACAGGAAGGGCGGGTAATAAGCCTGTTATTATAAGCCTGGAGATAAACATTATATTCCATACTTTCTGCAAAAACAGTTCCATCTTTGCAGTCAGCTTTCATGCCCGGTTTCCACCCAAAGACCCATTTACTTCGAAAATCCACATGTCGTATATCTCCAATTTGTTTTCCCAGTTCCCACAAATATCTTCGAAAGATTTTCAAGGATGGTACACCTTTACACATTATATCTACTGTGTACAAATTTTCATAACTTTTTCCTAAATAATTCTTTAATGCTGCCACTTGACACGGTGTACCGGAAAATAGAACTTTTTTATTGTTATCTAACAGCTTTTTCACTTCCGGATAAATAAAATAGGCTCTACTTTGTACATATTTAGCTTTACGCATTCTTCCAATGTCTTTCAAATTGTCGATAATCTCATGCTCTACACAGGTAAGACTTTTCGCTGCTGCGCCACACACGTAGCCTCCCGTGGATAATATCTCCCTTGCAAGCACTTCAAAAACGCCACCGGAAGACCCTTTTTCTCTAATCTCATCCACTGCCATAGCTGCATAGCATTTAGGATGTCTGGCTCCGGAGCATCGAAAATGAATTGCAGGACATATCTCACTGCACTTGCCACACTGCGTACATTTTTCATCATTTACCTTTGCTATCCAGAATCCATCTCCGTCTTCTTTGATTTCTATGGCATCATGAGGACATGCAGACACACATGCGCCGCATCCGGTACATGTATTTTCTTTTAAATTTGCAACACTTTTTCCTTTCCCGTAATCTATATTATTTCTGGAAAGTTTCTGATTTTTTCGATTCTTACTGCCGCAATCCATTCTATACAGTTTTTCTGCGCCATAATCTTTTATTTTTTCAGCAATTCCAGTGCCTTTTGTCTTTATTCCGCCTATGACACCGTTTACTCTGTCGCTTAACTTATGTTTGTTTTCTAGTAATTTTGCCATGCTTCCTCCTACTGACCTAACGCAGTATATTTTTTCAGTCCTTTTTCTTCTATACATTCTATCAGCTTTTCCCAATTAGTGGCAACAAACTCATTGTCATCCAGGACATAAATTTTAAATTGTTTTTTCTGCACTTTGCTTATTCCCTCCTGATTACATAATATAATCACATTTTTCTCAGAAGAGTCCGGTACCTTTGGAATCAATTTGTATTCTCTTAACAACATCTGATATACATACGAAGAATCCTGCCCCATAGGAGCTGTAGATTTTACATAGATTTCCTCCGGGACTTCAAAGCCATCTTTTTCCAATTCTTTTATAAAGGCATATCCAGCGTTTGTTTGTGCTTCAAAATTCTCCATATAATTTCCGTCCCAATAGTAAGCATTCCATCCATATTGAACAACCAGAATCGCTAGAAACGTACACAAGTAGACACCATACTTTTTCTTTTTAAGCAAATATAAAGAAACGAAAAATATACTTGCTGATAACGCCACTCCAATTAAATACACATAGAATCTTACCACATCTCCCCGAAATTTGCTCCATAATGCAAACGGCCAGTACACCTCTGAAGCCACATTATTATTTTTAATATAAGGAAAAACTATTAGTAAAAACAGAAATTCTATCCACACAAAAATCCGGATACACCATTGCAAATTTCCTTTCAATTCCTCCATATGAAAATAAATAAACATAAGTATCCCATAAAAGAACGGTCCTAAATAGATACCATAATACCGAATATAGGTATAGGCTTTAAATCCATAGCTTCTTCCACCTTGCAAAGCATCCATAACCGCCTCTGCCCAAGAAAGAATCTGGGCAAAAATAGTTCCAACAATACAAACTCCAAAAAAAAGAACAGAAACCAGTATATATTTCATATGGGCATTTTCTTCTTCGGTCCACGGTTCTTGCTTTTTCTTCACACCTTTTGCATAACCAAAAAAAATGCTCCACACCACTACAAAAGCAATCGCCGTCAATCCACAGGTAAAAGTAAAGCTCGTATGCACCTGACCTACAATGGTAGAAAGAACACCCTGATAAAATTCCGATTGAGCCAGCATGTCTTTTGTAATATTGATACTTACTTCTGTGTTTTTCAATGGCTCTCCTTCCTGCCAAAGCCATACACTCTTCTTAATCCAGTCCACAAACTTTCCGGCACCATAATATCCTATGGCACCCGAAATCATTGCCGGCACTTTAGCAACCAGCCATTTTTTTCGAAACAGATAATAACATATTATCAGACCAACAATGGCAATCCACAACATTTTCGTTCTCGCGTGTATTGTCAATGCATAAGACATTGTAAAAAACAAAAGTACCGTATAAAAGGCTTTCTTTTGATAATGCTCTTCCTGCTCCACAAGTTTACATAACAAAAGCCAAATAATCCACATAATTCCTATTAAAGCATGCTCATTTAAAGTGGTCTGTGTACGTGCCACAACCAAATAGGAGCTTACCAGAGAAATTAGATATAAATGTGTTCTTTTGGTTATTTTCAAATATTTTTTTGTAATGTAACAGGCAATAGGCGCAGATATGCTCTGCATTACAGCATACACGCTTAATATCATGGCAAAAACACTAACAGAGTCCAAATCACTTTTTAATAACGGACTAAAAAGAATGGTAAAACCACCACCATAATAATGTTTTGCACTGACTACCAAAGCCGACCAGTCATACCCTGCTCCAAAAGCCGCTGAAGACAATGTAACCATTTCATCCATCGGCGTCCGAAAAGGCTGGTGATGCAATGCAATAAAAAATAATCTTGGCAACCATGCCAACAAAAAGATTACAAGATATTCGATTGTCCTAAATTCTTTCTTCTCTTTTTTCATTTTTTATTTTCCGTCTATTTTAAATACTTTTTCACAGCTTCTGAAAAACCGTTTTTCGCTGTTTCCTCCAAAAAATCATCTCTCATTTTTGGTACTGACACATATGCTCCAAAACGATTTTTTCTTTTAGCTGCTTCTAGAGGTGTTTCCTGAACCAGCTTTGCCTGACTGCGAATTTCTTCTAACACCTGTTCTGCTTTTTTACTGTTCACAAGAACCACAGAAGTTCCTTTTCCATCATTTAGCTTTTCATCGTACAGACTGACGCCCCAGTAATCCCCAATCGTAAAATCGCCTTGTCTTGGAAACTCTGCAAATTTACAATTGATGCAAGACTTTCTCAATGCATATGAACCATGAAATGCTTTTTCATAAGGATCTTTCTCTTTTAAACTTGGATACAAGGTTCTGCCGTCCTTTAATTTCACTTCCAAAACGGTACAGCTATATCCCTTCTCCTTGGTTCGGAAAGAAAAGTTCTCAATGTTGTCTTTCCCATACACTTCTTCTAAATACTTTCTGTATACCATACGGGAAGGCACTCCATGGCAGACTAAATCTGCCGTCAATAAATGTGGATATTCTTTTCCAAGATAACTTTTTAAAGCTGAAACCTGACAGGGACAGCCGGAAAAAAGCACTGGTCTTCCCGCATTTAAGGCTTCCTTCACATTACGATAAACAAATCCCGTATCACTTTGTACATATTTTGCCCCCCGAAGCTTAAAAAGCTCCGATTCCTTTTCAATTCCTATATGAGCCACATCCCACTGCTCCGTAAAAGCAGCTCCATAAACCATTCCTTTCTTCTGTAATACCCACTGTGCCAGCAGAGTAAACATACCACCGGAAGAGCTTGCTTTTCTTACTTCGTCTTTTGCCCATACCGCGTATGCTTTTGGAGTTATCTCCGAATCCATAACAGCCTTTTCCACACCTGGACAATGTTTTAGACACAATCCACAGTGAACGCATTTTTCTTTCTCTACTTCGGGCACCAGATAGCCAAATTCATTTTCCTGCAATACCACTGCATCCACAGGACAAATATTTTTACAGCCACCACAACCACTGCAACGATGCTCCGGAACCATTTCTACTGTTTTCTTTTTTCTCTGCTGTTGGCGAAGTCTTGTTGTTTCCAGCTTATATTTTCCTTCTGCTTTCAAACGAGATAAGAGATGCATTATCTTCATTTTATAATTCCTTCCATTTATTTAAATTCCAAGATAATTTTTCCAAAATTCCAGAGAGGTTAGTTCTTTCGCAGCATTTCTATACTGTGTCTGTAATTCTTTTTCTTTCTTACGACATTCTCTAAACACTTTTTTTGCACGTTTTCTTAACTTTTTGCCCCTCTTTTTATCCATAACACGCAGATTTCCCTCCATTGTGTGAGGATTCACTGCCAATAATCTGGTATGCCTGTACTGCTTTCCGATTGCTAAAAACCAGTCATATGGGATAACTGCAATCTCATCCCGAAGCATTTGTTTTGGCAGATACAGACCGTTGTAGGTCAATCGGTGAAGTGCCATAGTAGTTTTCGTATAAGGTACATCCTGATATAAATGCTTGATATCTACCTTAATTTCCGGAAATTCCGATAATGGTCTTAGTTTTTCATTTTTCTGAGTTTTTTCTTTTATGATTTCTGCTCCCGATGCTTTTCTCAAGAAATCAGGTCCTTTACAAAAATCTTCCACTGCCTCTATCAAAAGTTCTGCACTGTCATACCGAAACCGCATAATCTCAATACGCACAAAGTATTCCATGCGGTTTAGAAAATTACATTCGGTGCATACCTGACTGATTGCCTGATACATTAAGCTGTTGCGGTGCACCTGATATAATTCCATAGCGGCATTAAACTTCTGGGTAAATCCCATATGCCATACACAGATTCCATTCATGGTAAGAAATTCCGCCTTGTTGCGAAGACTATATTCTACGTCATCTCCCCGCACAAACAATGGCAGTGGCAGATTGTCTTCCCTGACATATTTCATTGGGATACAGCAATACCACCAGCCTGCGTACTGGTTTTTCCTGTCTGTTTTAATTATTTCATTATAACAGCAGTCCTCAATTTTGTAAAAGTCCATGGCTGGTTTTACCGGACCATAACCACCATTTTCTTCTTCTATTACATAACCCACATCTTCATGCTGTACATGCATATTTTCATAGAAAAGCATGGCACCGCTTAAGAAATGATTCTCGTATTCCGATTTCAAGATTTTCAGCAGAACATAAGTACGTTTTATACTTTCCGTCTGAATAAGCACATCATCATCCATCAATAAAATGTGTGTCGCCTTCACCGGCTGTTTCATGGTTTCTATCATACCTCTGGCAAATCCGCCGCTGCCACCGGCATTTATATTTCCATGTATCTGGATGCGGCTGTGCTCTCCTGCCGTTTCATCTAAAGTTCTTCCGTTATCCACTACATGTACATAAAAATTATCTGCGATTTCTTCTTTGGATTCTAAAATTTCTCTCCGCAAAAGTTCTATGTTCCGCAGAATAAATTCTTCTTTTTGAAAGGTAGTAATCGCCATAGATAACGTAACCTGCCGGATTTCGCTTGGCTCTATATAAGCCTCATAGCAACCTTTCTGAAATTCACACTCGCTGTGGGCTACAATCACAAAAGCCAACAGTCCTTCCTGAGACTCTGGATTTGGATAAGAAAGTACCACTTCCTCTGACTCCCTAAGAGAGAAATCACGGCTTATGAGTATTTCTTCCTGCGTTTCTAAAGAAAACTCTGCATTCTCTTCTATGGGAGTGGTATCCTCTACTGTATACTTGGTAAGTTTTAAAGTAAACTCACCTTTTCCCTTGATTTTTAACTGCAGTCCTGTGATATTCGTATACTCAAACCACTTCCCGGCAGAACAGGAATTGAAATAAGTACTTCCGTCAAATACCTGTCCTCTTTTCATGCAAAGACTTCCATCTTGCTTTATTATTTTCTTATCTCCCCTGTCGTACATTTTATACAGGGATGTATATGGTTCTCCCATTGGCAGTAAAATATTCTGCAGTTTAATTATTTCCTTGCCCATGAAGCTCTCCTTTATCCATCTTTAAATAATCCATCCAGAATTCTTTTTGTGTAAGTTCTGTATACCGCTCTGCATACTCACTGCGCCTTTGTTCAAAATTTTTATTTATTAATTTCTTTATCTTCCACAGCTTTTTATAGCACTCTAAGGCTTCCTTTAAACTTCTCTTTACTAACACAGCCTTTCCATTAGAATCCACATAAAGAATTTCTTTCCGCCGGTACATATCATAAATATTGTCATGTGGCATGGCCACCAGAATTTTTCCCTTTTTTCCCGGTAGGAAGTACCCGTTCATAGTTATCTGTCGGAAAACTTTCTCCAGTTTTCCAATTTTTTTTGCCGTTACTTTTTCAATATTCTCCCAGCATATGTCTTCTTTATCAATTCCTTTATAACCAATAAAATCTTCTGCCGGAACTGCCGTATAATTCATGGAAAGAATATTTTTATGAAGTGCCGAAGCATCCTGAGCTTTTAACCAGTCAATTCCCTTTAGAAAATCCTCAATCCCTCTAAGATTCATGTCAACATACCTATACCGATAACGAATCACATTGGCCGTTACCCATTTCAACAGAAAACGAAACATCTCTTTTCCCGTAAAATCCGGATAATGAATGGAATTCACAATAGCAAGATTGCGCCAGTCATAGTATTCTGTTGCCCCCGGCATCTTATTTTCAAAAGCTTCATGCCAAACACCGATTCCGTTCAGGAAAATGAAATGCTCCCGTCCGGTACGTAATCCATATTCAATATCATCTCTATGAATAAATATCGGAAGTGGCAGTCCGTATTTTTTTATCTGTTCCACAGGAATACAACTATACCACCAGCCTGCATATTCTGTTCTTTCTTCCTGTTCATTCTGCAGGATATCTTTCAATTCACTCATATTCAGATGATGCTTTTTCGCTTTGATTCTTCCCCGATTCCAAACTGCACCGGATTCATATTGTATACATGGGGTATTTTCTCTTAATAGTCCGCCACCTATGGTATAATCACAATATTCTCTTTTTAAAACAGTAAGAAAAGTGTAAGTTTTCTCAATAGCAGAAGGTTCAATTACCGCATCATCATCCATGATAAGAACATGAGTGAATTTTTCTTCCTTCATGGCTTCTAACATTCCCCTGGTAAATCCGCCCACGCCACCTACATTTTCATTGGGCATTACCTTGACCTTGGAAAATTGTGACAAAGTGTTTTCCAAAGTACAACCATTATCCGAAATAAACACTTGTGCCTTGCCATACAAAGGAGATGCCGGATTTTCTAACACGAGGCGACTGAGTTCTTCCACATTTCGTTTTACATAAGGTTCTCTCTTAAAAGTACAAATATCCAGTGCCATAAAAATATCATCCCGTATTTTTTCATAGCCCTGTCCCTCATAGTTTATCTGCTCTAACACCGCCATTTCTGACAATGCCTCCAATACCGGATAACAGATACCTGTGGTAACAGAATCCGGAATGGCAACGATGCTTTCTGCTTCCATAGAGAGTTGTAGTTCTGCTTCTAGTAGAATCTTGTCCACAACCCTACCACCGTCTAAAAAGCTGTGATGTAAGGCAACTTTAACTTTACCGCTGCCTTTGAATGCCATTTTATATTTTCCGGTTACTGTATATTTTCTCCATTTTTCTACGGAAAAGCTGTTAAAATAGGTGCCGAAAGATATCACAGCACCTTGTTTCAAACAGAGTTTTTTCCCTTTTTCCTTTATTGAAGTACTGCACTTGTAGTACAATGACTGTTTTTCTTCGTTTTTCTGATAATTGGTCAAAATCTCCTGCAGCTTCATCTTACTTTCTCCCGATACTTATTCTTGTATATTCAGACTTTTTGTATAGGCATCACAAACTTCGTTTACCTCTCCTGCCTGAATTAAATGTCCTTTTTCAATCCATGCGGCATGATCGCACAGCTCTTTCACCTGATTAATGTTGTGGGAAACAAAAATCAAAGTAGTTCCGCCCGAAAGCATTTCTTTCATTCTGTTTTCACATTTCTTCCGAAACTTAGCATCACCCACTGCTAAAACCTCGTCACAAATCAAAATGTCAGGATTTACCATAGTAGCAACAGAAAAGCCAAGTCTTGCCTTCATTCCCGAAGAAAAATTCTTAATTGGAGAATCTAAGAATTTCTCTATTTCTGCGAACTCTACTATTTTATCAAAATGTTCTTCCATAAACTTTTTAGAATGCCCAAGAATCAACCCATTCAGATAAATATTTTCTCTTGCGGTGAGATTCGCATCAAATCCTGCCCCTAATTCAATCATAGGTGCAATATTTCCATGAACCTTAATACTTCCCTTGTATGGTTTCATAATCCCGCTAATCGCTTTTAACAATGTAGATTTTCCTGAACCATTTACGCCAATCAA
>JBGVOM010000009.1:0-6246 GCA_045126515.1 Lachnospiraceae bacterium | reverse complement strand
CAATAAGAGTATACACATTACTTTCCTACTATTCAAGTACTTAATTTTCAAATTAACCAAGCTTCGAAAAAATTTCCGTAATGCACAATTTTTCAAAAAACTTAAACTTTTTTTTGTGTAATTTTTTCTATGAACATTTTCATTTAGCAATCTGACACACTGCATTACCTATTCTATCACAAATAGAGTACCCTTTTGCAAGTTTTTTTATTATTTTTTTTACTCCGCTCAATTTTGTTGCTTTCTGTCACTTCTTGTCATACAATTATTTTATACATATATAAAATAATGAAGAATATTAGGGGGAACATTATGAAAATGAAAAACTTTTTTACAGCCGTAAAGGTTACTATTACCCGCATTATTAAAATTTTCAAACATGATATGCGGAAAATTTTTACCAATCTCACAGCTACCATTGTGGCACTTGGCGTTATGCTTCTACCATCTCTTTATGCATGGTTTAACATTCTTGCCAGCTGGGATCCATATGGAAACACCAATTATATTTCCGTGGCAGTTGCCAACGTTGACAAAGGTTATACCATCCGTGGATTAGAATTAAACATCGGAGACAGTATTATCCAGAGTCTGGCAGAAAACAATCAGATTGGCTGGGTATTTACCCACAAGGATGATGCCATTCAGGGCGTGCGTTCCGGCACTTACTATGCCGCCGTAGTGATTCCTGAAGATTTCAGTCAGAACATTGCCAGTATTCTGACTCCCACTATCACCAAACCGTCCATTGATTATTATGTAAACGAAAAGAAAAATGCCATTGCACCTAAAATCACAGACAAAGGTGTCAGTGTCATTCAGCAGAAAGTCAACGCTACCTTTATCAGCGAATCCTGCCGTGTGTTGGGAGAAGCTCTCTTACAGATAACCAATGATTTAGACAATGCAGGTATTACGGAATATTCCGGAATGGACAAAAAACTCTCTGAATCGGTAGATTTTTCTTCTGTGGATGAAGTCATCAGTCTGATTGATGATATCAACGGCACATTTGATAATTTCATTGTTACTTTAGAAACATTTAATTCCACAGCCTCTTCTGTGAATTCTTTGCTCTCTACCGTACAGAACACATTGACCTTGACAGACCAGGCAGTTTCTTCTGCTATTGCATCCCAGAGTACCTCCGCAGAAAATGTTGCCACCATTGGTTCTACTTTAAACAATTTATCGTCTACATTATCTATAGCATTTGAATCAGTTTCTACTGCTTCCGGCAGTACCAAGGAAACCATCGAACAGGCACTGGCTTCCGCCAATGAAGATGCCGCCACGGCAGCAAATTATCTCACCGCTGCTTCCGGCAGGCTGACCACACTGATTTCCATTACGGATCAAATGATTGCCATTTTAAACAGCAATTCCACAATTGCTGCCCTGCCAAATGTTCAAACATTACTGGCGAAATTAAACACAACCAGAACTTCTTTGACAAAGTTACAGACTTCACTGGCTTCTGCTTCCACAGAATTAGCGCAGAATCAAGAATTGTCAAAAAAACAGTCCGCAGAGCTAAAACAGCTGGCAGAGGAAAATAAAAGACTTATCGACGATGCTTTCGGCGCATTTAAGTCTTCCACTTCTGGTGAAATCGCATCTCTAGCTGCAACACTTGGTCAGAACCTTGATAACATTATAGGCGTTGTAAATTCTTTACAGCTTGCATTACCAGTTGTAAATGCTAATATCGAAGGAACCAAGAGCACCTTGACGTCATCTTCTTCCTCAATCAACAGCCTTATACACCTAATGAAAAATTCAAAGGAACGTCTGAACAATGCCAAGACCAATTTAAGCCAGTTAGAGGGAAATGTAGTTTCCCAGTTGCAGGAAGTAGAGGGGAAAATTGATGACACACTGGCAATCGACTGGAAAGATAAGTTAGAAAATGTGCTGGGTGTGAATTTGGAGGAATATCAGAATTCTCCGGAAGAAATCGGTGAATTTCTATCTTCTCCAGTAGAACTGAATACCAATAAAATTTACACCATTGAAAATTATGGCTCTGCCCTTTCTCCTTTCTACACAATACTATGTCTTTGGGTAGGAGGACTGGTTCTGGTTTCCATTTTAAAATGTGATGCTAAATCGGATGATTCTCTGGATCTTTCGGAATACAAGCATCATCAGCTGTATCTTGGACGTTATATGATATTTATGCTCTTTGCCACAATTCAGGCATTGATTGCCTGTCTTGGTGATTTATATATTTTGAAAATACAATGCTTACATCCGGGGCTTTTCGTTCTTGCAGGTGTGGTTGCAGCCATTGTATTCTCTAATGTTGTATATACCCTTACCATTTCCTTTGGTGATGTAGGAAAAGCCATTGCAGTTATCTTATTAGTACTGCAGGTTGCAGGTGCCGGCGGTACCTTCCCAATTGAAGTTACACCGAGCTTCTTTAATAAAATCAATCCATTTCTGCCATTTACCCATGGTATTACTGCAATGCGCGAAACCATCGGCGGCTTATACGAAAACACCTATGTGCTGGGGCTTTTAAAAATGGTAGTCTATCTGCCGTTTTCCCTGCTGTTTGGTACAGTATTCAGACAGCCTTTAATTGCTCTGAGCCACTTTTTCGAACGCAGAGTGAAAGATACCAACGTAATGTAAAAAAAGCCCTGTAGAGAGCTGTATTTTTTGCCTCTACAGGGTTTTTTCCAATATTTCTTTCACTTGATGCAAATCCATTTTTTCTAAAAGATATGTGCTTTTTACGGTACTAAAATCCTTTACTTCCGGTGATATGTTAGAATGGATATAAAAGGTAGCAAGCCCTGCTGCTTTTGCCCCTTCAATATCACATCGATTATCATTTCCGATCATAATTGTCTTACTCCGGTCTAATTGCAAGTCATCTAAAAGTGTATTATAAAACTTTATATCCGGTTTTTTGCAATGATAATCGGAGGAAATATAAATCTCGTCAAACTTATCATAGATACCTAAAGCACGCATTTCATATTCCGTAAAAATACGCTGGGCATTAGATAACAGACATACCCGCTTTCCCTGTTCTTTTAAAAAGCTTAACAGCTCCACCGCACCGTCATAAAGTTTTACATAATCCGTGGACAATACACGGAAAAATTGTCCTGCATGGACGGCAAGAGTTTCATCTGCTTTTGCACCTTTTGCCGTAAACAATTCTAAAAATACATCTTCTATCTGCAGCTCCGGAAACATTTCATGATTGTCACCTTTCATAATACCTTCTGTTCTGTGTATAATTTCTTCGTAAGATTTCTGCAATTCCTCCGGTGTATAAGCCGCTCCATAGTATCCGTAAAAGTAAGCAAGCCGCTGCCATACCTCAGGCAGATTTTCTTCCGTATGGATATCCACAAGCGTCCCATATAAGTCAAATAAATAATTTTCGTACTGCATTGTTTTCCTCTTTTCTTTCTAATCTTCTTCGCTGATATGCTCCATACCCTGACTTAAAATATTTTCAATATGACTGTCCGACAAAGAATAGAACACGGTCTTTCCCTCCCTACGGAACTTCACCAGCTGCATTTGCTTTAAGACACGAAGCTGATGGGAAATTGCTGATTGTGTCATTCCAAGTAAGGTGGCAATATCATAAACGCACATCTCTGACTGTAACAGTACGTACAGTATCTTAATTCTGGTAGAATCGCCAAAAACACGAAAGAAATCTGCCAGATCATATAATTTTTCATCATCAGGAAGCTGTTTCTGCACATCTTCAATCACATCTTCGTGTGCATGAATATATTCTTTTTCCTGGCTCTTTTCTTCCATCCTATTTTCCTTCTTTCCTCTTTGCATTTTAGTTCATTTATGAATATTTGTTCATATAATACTATATATAGCGTAACAGATTTTTACAAAGTTGGCAAATAAATTTTCATAATGCAAAAAGAACGCCCTCCCTTAAGGCGCCCTAATCACGTTTTATTCTTAAACACTCCCCAGCATCTAAGATTTTTATTAATTATTTATTACAAAAATACCATAACATTTACCGATTCTTTTTTCAACCATTTGGCACTAAAAGCCCTTTTTTGGCATAAAAGGACATGAAATTCTCATTTTTTGCGTCAAATTTTCCCAAAATTGCTGTACAACGCATTCATTTCTGTGTTACAATAAAGCCATATAACCGTAAAATATTTACCCTAGGAGTAATGCAAATGAATATTGCAATTATTGATGACACCGCCACGGACAGAGCTTTGCTTTCTGCTTTTTTAAATCGTTATGTTGAAGAAAATGCTTTAAAATCCGATTTTCATATTTACGAATTTGAATCTGGAGAAGATTTTTTTGCTACTTACACTAACACTATGTTTGATATACTTTTTATTGACTACTTTATGCACGGCATGAGTGGTATGGATGTGGCAAAGAAAGTGCGTAACACCGACAGTAACTGTGCTGTTTTTTTCACCACAGCCTCACCGGACTATGCCATAGAAAGCTTTCTTGTAAAGGCTTCCGGTTATTTGTTAAAGCCTTACAAGTACGAAGATTTTTTTCAGCTTTTAAATTTGTGCGATACCATAAAACAGAATATTGCCAATCCTTTTGTGGAGTATCAGGACGGAAAGAATAATTATCGTTTATTTCTCTCCGACATTATCTCCTGTGCCACCATTGGACACTATGTGATTGTATCTTTAAAAGACAAGGAAGACTTACGAATTCGTTCCTCATTTGATGCTTTCTCTGCACCACTGTTATCTTATCCCCAGTTTCTTATTACCTGTCGGGGATATCTGATTAATATGGATTATGTACGTTCTGTGGAAGATTGTGATTTTGTAATGGAAAACAACTCTTATATTCCCATTACCAAAAAGATAAAAACAGAAATCAAAGGAACTTATCAGAAATATCAATTTTCAAAAACGGCATCCTCATAGAGGAATGCCGCTTTTTGTAATAATCCGCCCTTTATTGATATAATTCACTTAATTTATCTTTTGCCTCTTTTGTATCAGGAAAATCCCCTTCTAACACAATGGTTTTATTTTCTTTGAGCATTACTAATCTCTCCACATATTCACCTTTTACCAGATATACCTTTTCAACATTCCATTCTTCTGCCACGTTTTTTTCCAACTCTGTAATTTTGTAATATTCATCTTTTTGCCATGCTTCACGGTACATACGGTTAATCCACGAAAAATTGCTTTCGAATATATTGATATCATAATAAGGCATCTCATCGTCATTATCATCCATACTGATGATACTATCGCTATAGCATACCTGTTTTGCAAGAAAAGTTCCACTGCGGTCTATGATTTTTTCTTCATACAGATAATCATACTCTTTTTTATCCACACCCAGCATTTCCAAAGTCACCGGAACCGGATCATCCGTATAGAAATATATGGCTCCATCTTCACCTACTACTTTATTACTATTCCAGTCAAATAGCACGCTTACTACCACAAACATTGTAGATGTAACTAATATAAGCCCCAGTACCACACCTCCTATTACCCCCACCAAAACATTAAAAGTCCTGTTTGCTTTTTTCCAGCAGGTTAACATGGATATCAAAATCGCCATAACAATTGTCACCAGAAAAATAATACCAATAAAAACGCCTGCTTTTCCCATGGCCATGCACATAACCACCCCCATAACCAGCATAAGCGCAAATACCCCAAGCATTCCTCTATTATATGCAACAACATTTCGGTAAGAATAAAATTGTATGTCTTCTCCTGCCCTGACTCGTCTTCTGTTACGGACAAAAAATCGTACAAAACGTACATCCACAAAAATACTAACCAAAATATAGCAGGCTAAAACACACACAATCAACATATTGAATCCGCTTGCAAATAACTCAGCTATACCGCATACCCCTCCATGTAACGATATGTTTAACGAATTTACCAGATTCAACAACATAATCAGTGGAAGAAATACCCACTGAATACTGCTTAATACCAATGTATTTTTTATAATGTTGCGAAATTGTTCCCTGCTGTCTGTCTGGATTGGCGGAATGGAGTCATCTTCCGTATAAAAAATCTGCATTTTTCCTTCTCCCCCAAGATGAATCCAGCCACACTCCTCACAAAAATCAATATATTAGGCGTTTGTGAAACGCCACGAGCCGCATAAATACGGCATTTTTTGTTACTAAAAAACAAATAACTCCTCACCGGATATGGTATAATAGAGTTGCCAAAAACTAAAATCCACCGCCCAAGAAAGGAGTTATTCTGATAC
>JBGVOM010000008.1:0-6437 GCA_045126515.1 Lachnospiraceae bacterium | reverse complement strand
TCGGTGCAAGAATATTAAAGATTTTTCCCACAATCTCTGCGATTGCATCAAAACGATACAATGCAAAAAAAGTCAGCAATCCAATTCCTATAATCAACATAATAGTAAATGCCTGAGGAAGATTTACAAATTTTGAATTTTTTTTATTTTTTTTTAGTTTATCGCTACTCATACGATACCTCCCGCACCTCTTATTCTAAATGCTTTTCTTTCTTATTATTACACATTTTAGCCATAAAGTCTATTGATTTCGACATTTACAGATAGTATAATTTACTAGTATAAAGTTCATTTTACCTCTTATAATGGACTACTATCTTCATGACAATAGAAACTTTACAAAACTTTCTTTCTATTGTCCGAAAGGGCGAAAACATGAAATTACAACAATTATTAAGTTATACAAGACGCGCTATTGATGATTATAATATGATTGATGACGGCGATAAGATTGCTATAGGAATTTCAGGCGGTAAAGACAGCCTGACACTGCTCTATGCTCTTCACGGTCTAAAACGTTTCTATCCTAAAAAGTTTGATATTCTCGCAGTTACTGTGGATTTAGGCTATGAAGGATTTGACTTATCACCTATCACCGCTCTATGTAATGAATTAGAGATTCCATATACCATCGTTAAAACAGATATTGGAAAAATTATCTTTGATGAACGAAAGGAATCCAGCCCATGCTCTCTATGTGCCAAAATGCGCAAAGGTGCTTTGAATGAAAAAGTAAAGGAATTAGGATGCAATAAAGTTGCCTATGCCCATCATACAGATGATATTGTAGAAACCATGATATTATCTATGATTTTCGAGGGTCGCTTTTACTCCTTTTCCCCAAAAACTTATTTAGACAGAATGGACTTAACTGTAATCCGTCCATTAATGTATGTAAAGGAAGTAGACGTAATTGGATTTAAGAATAAATATCAACTTCCGGTGGTAAAAAATCCCTGCAAAGTTGATGGCTTTACCAAAAGACAATACGCTAAGGATTTGGTTGCACAGTTAAACCGTGAGCATCCGGGAGCCAAAGACAGAATGTTTCGTGCTATTTTAAATGGAAATATTCAAGGTTGGCCGCCAAAAACTGAAAATATAAAGTTAAAAAAATAATGAGGTAATACTTATGAAAGAACGAACCTACCATGAACAGACCAATATAAATAATGCGGTAAAATTAAGAGAAAAAATCAAAGAGCTACCACCCTTTTGCAGTGATTTTTTTCGGGGAATTGAACCTACTACTTCTTCCCGTACCAGAATTGCATATGCATATGATTTAGGTGTGTTTTTTGAATTTTTACACGAAAATAATCCTATATGTTCTAAAATGGAAATTACCGAAATTCCACTCTCCTTTCTTGATATGTTAAAGCCTGTAGATATTGAAGAATATCTCGACTATTTAAAATATTATGTTAAAAACGGTGTGGAACATACTAACGATGAACGTGGAAAAGCTCGTAAACTGGCGTCACTGAAAACTTTTTATAATTATTTTTATAAAAAGGAACTGATAGAGAAAAATCCTGCTGCACTGGTTGATATGCCAAAACTACATGAAAAAAACATTATCCGTCTTGACATAAATGAAGTTGTAGAGCTGTTAGATCAGGTGGAACAGGGAGATAAACTTACTAAATCCCAAAAAAACTATCATAACAAGACAAAAACCCGTGATCTTGCCTTGCTTACTCTTCTGCTTGGAACAGGTATCCGTGTATCGGAATGTGTAGGGCTTGATATTGATGATGTGGATTTCAAAAATAATGGTATCAAAATCCGCCGTAAAGGTGGAAATGAGGTCATTATTTACTTTGGCGAGGAAGTAGAAATTGCCCTGCTCAATTATTTAGAAGAACGTGAAAACATTGTTGCTGCTGAAGGACATCAGAACGCTCTGTTCCTTTCCTTGCAAAAAAAACGAATTAATGTGCGCAGTGTAGAGAATCTGGTAAAAAAATATTCAAAAACTGTAACTCAGGTAAAAAACATTACCCCTCACAAACTGCGCAGCACCTACGGAACTTCTCTTTACAGAGAAACCGGTGATATCTATCTCGTAGCAGATGTTTTGGGTCACAAGGACGTAAACACAACCAAAAAACACTATGCTGCTCTTGAAGATGAACGCAGACGCTCTGCCGCTAATATAGTAAGGTTACGAAATGAAAAAGAATAATCCTATCTTTTATACTCACTACTATAATATGGAACAATTAAATTTTCTCCAGCATAAATTTTGTCATTTGTAAGATGATTGATATTTTTGACTTCATCAATATATTTCTGCACAGAAGAAAATTCATCGCTCATATAAGTACCGGCAATATCCCACAGCGTTTCTCCAGCTTCTATGGTAATACTTGTATAATATTTGTATGTAATTGTTTCCTGTTCAGAGGACGCCTTCACATTTATCATAAAAAAATTAATAGAACAAATTACTGCTATAACCAAAACCAAAGATGCAGAAACGATAAGACGCTGATATATTTGTTTTGTCCGTTTCTGTCTTTTTATTTCCGCTCTATTTCTTTGTTTTCTCTCTTCTGCACAAATTAAGTTTCTTGTTTCCATAAAGATTCCTCCATTCATAAAGTTTATCATTGCGCATCTTTCGAACAAGTGTTGTGAACATTTGTTCTTGTTGATGATAATTATAGAACAAGAACAAATGTTTGTCAATATTTTTTCTCGAAAAGCGAACAAATTTTCTTGAACAAACGTTTGCGTTTTCTGCTTTTTTATGATATAATAAGCCGAAGAAAGTACCCTAAATAAAGGAGGCATTTGTTATGGCTTACGGAAAAATAACAAAGAAACAATCTGAAATATTGGAATATATTAAAAACGAGATTTTAAACAAAGGTTACCCACCATCAGTTCGTGATATTTGTGAAGCAGTGAATCTCCGCTCCACCTCTTCTGTTCATGCCCATCTTGAAACATTAGAAAAAAATGGATATATTCGCAGGGATCCAACCAAACCGAGAGCTATCGAAATTCTTGATGACAACTTCAACCTCGTTCGCCGTGAGGTAGTAAATGTCCCTATCGTAGGACGTGTCGCTGCTGGACAGCCAATTCTTGCTGTAGAAAATATTGAAAATTACTTCCCTATTCCAGCCGAATTTATGCCAAACGCGGAATCCTTTATGCTGAATGTCAAGGGAGAAAGCATGATTAATGCCGGAATCATGGATGGTGATAAGATTATCGTAGAAAAGACTACAGATGTTTCCAACGGAGATATTGTTGTTGCTTTACTTGACGATTCTGCCACGGTAAAAACTTTTTATAAGGAAGATGGTCATTACCGTCTGCAGCCTGAAAATGATACTATGGAACCAATCATTGTAGATAAATTAGAAATCATAGGTAAAGTATTTGGTGTTTTCCGCTTGATGAAATAATCACCAAAGCAAAAGGTTTACATAATTAAATTATGTAAACCTTTTGTTTTGTAACACTCTATTTTATAATATATCTTGTTTTAATCCTTGAACTCATCTACAGAAATTGCTTTTCCATCTCTCCAGATACGTTCTAAGTCATAAAACAGTCTGTTTTCCTTATCAAAAACATGTACAATAATATCCGAATAATCCATTAACACCCAGTTTGCATTCTGGTAGCCTTCAATCTGTTTTGGTGTATAACCCGCTTTTCCTAAAGTTTCCTCCACATTGTCAATCATTGCCTGCACCTGGTTACGGTTATTTCCATCGGCAATAATAAAATAATCCGCCAAAACGGATACTTCGCTGATATCGATTACCCGAATATCCTCTGCCTTTTTATCTTCCAAAGCAAGAATAGCAAGTTTTGTCATTTCTTTTGAATTCTGTTCCATAAATAGACCTCCTTTTAGAAATCTTGTTTCGTTTCTTTTAATAAATCTTTATAATAAAGATAAGTTTTTTCTGTCATAGGGTCAATTTTTCCTGCTGAAGCGGAAAGAAATGCTAATGTATCTTCCAAAATCTTAAGCAAAGCCTTATCAATATCCATAAACGCAAGCTTCCGGATTTCTGCAAGATTCGGCTGTTTCTTACGCTGAGGTTCAATATAGTCTGCCACAAAAATTATTTTGTCCAACAAGGACATATTCGGCTTTCCAGTCGTATGACTTAGTATAGCACTGGTAATTTCTTTATCTGTAATTCCATATTTGTGCATAGCAAGAAACGCTCCTAATTTAGCATGTAGTAAGAAAGGATTTTCCAACTCTATCTCTGTCATTTTAATGTTGTATTTCTCGCACATTGCGATTTTCTTTTGATTTGGAATACATTTTGCACAGTCATGCAGCAAGCCTGCCACTTGTGCCTGCTGGATATTAGCTCCATAACGCATGGCAAGCGCCGCCGCAGTATAAGCCACCCCAATAGTATGTTCATAGCGGTCTGCATCCAATTCCTTTTTCAACTTTTTCTGATAGTTTGGGAAGACCTCATCTTTTGCCATAATCCTCGCTCCTTTTAAGATAAATATAAGTTATTTTTATGGATATATTCCTCTACTTCTTTTGGAATATAATACGTTACAGTTTTACCATTTTTTATTCTCTCCCTAATATTATGGGAAGAAAAAGAAAGATTCGGCGTATCCATCAGATAAATCTCTGCCTGAAATTCCCGCTCCAGCAAAGCAATTTGTTGTTTCACTCTTTCTTTCCCTAATTCATCTCTAACTGCTGCCAAAAGTGTTGCATTCTTACATATGCTGTCCGGTTTCTGCCATTTTTCTAAATCAAACAAAGAATCGGCACCAAGGATAAAGTAATATTTCGTATCCGGATGTTCTTTTTTTAATAACTCTAAGGTTTTGTATGTGTATATCACTCCCGTCCTATCCAGTTCAAAAGAGGATGTCTGCAGATGAGGATTATCTCTGACTGCCAGTTTCAACATATTCATCCGATGTATCCCTCTGTCTTTTGACTTCAACTCCTTATGAGGCGGATTTCCATTGGGCATCAGCAAAACATAATCTAAACCAAAAGTTTCATATGCTGTTTCTGCCAATATTAAATGCCCAATATGAACAGGATTAAATGTTCCACCCAGTATACCTACTTTTTTCATTGCCTTCATAACATACTCCTCAGCTTCATTTGAACTACCTAATTTTACATAGGAAGGTTGATTTTTTTCTTATTATCTTTTCCTTCTTTATATAAAATTATTTTCTTTCCAATGACCTGAACTACTTCCGAACGAGTACGCTCGGAAACAATGGAAGCAATTTCCTTTGGATCATCAAAACAGTTTTTTAAAACACTGATTTTGATTAACTCTCTTGCTGCCAAAGCTTCTGAAATTCCCTGTGTCAACTCTGGTGTCAGACTGGATTTACCCACCTGAAAAATCGGTTCCATATTAGTTGCAAGGCTCTTTAAATAAGCACGTTGTTTACTTGTCATTTTTCTTCCTCCTAGCGGTAATAATCAAATTCCAAAGCATACATCCGAACAGTATCTCCTTCTGAAATACCGGCTTCCTCTAACTTGTCCAGAATTCCCTGCTCTTTTAAGAACTTCTGGAAGAACGCAAAACCTTTTTCAGAATCCAAGTTTGTATATCCTAACATTTTTTCAATCTTAGGACCTTCCACAATAAATACTGTCGCATCCTCAGGATCCTGCTCTACCGTATAACCGTCTCCGGTAATTTCCTCTGCTGTTTCTAATTCTGGGAAATATTCCTGTTCAAATACAATTGGTTCTACTTTATTTTCTTCCAACATAGAACTTACATAATAAAGCAGCTCTTTTAACCCCTCACCGGAAACCGCAGAAATCGGGAACACTTTCATACCTTGCGGTTCAAATTCTTTCCGGATTCTGTCTACCGGATTTTCTTCCCCTTCCTCTGTATAAATACAGTCAATCTTATTGGCTGCAATAATCTGAGGACGCTTTGCAAGTTCCTCATTATAATTCGCAAGTTCCTTATTGATGGCATAAATGTCCTCTATGGGATCCCGTCCTTCTGTGGAAGCTGCGTCCACCAAATGAATCATTACACCAGTTCTTTCAATATGACGTAAAAATTCATGTCCAAGTCCCACACCTTCTGAAGCGCCTTCAATCAGTCCCGGAATATCTGCAATGACGAAGCTCTTAGCATCTTCTAAATCCACTACACCAAGATTTGGATGAATCGTGGTAAAATGATAATTGGCAATTTTCGGTCTGGCATTGGTCACTCTGGATAATAAAGTTGACTTTCCTACATTCGGGAATCCAATCAGTCCCACATCTGCAATAACTTTTAATTCTAACTTTAAATTAAGCTCTCTGGCTGGCTGCCCCGGCTGGGCGTATTTTGGTGCCTGCATGGTAGATGTGGCAAAATGCTGATTTCCAAGGCCGCCTTTGCCGCCTTTTAAAATACGGAATTCCTCCTTGGCATCTGACATATCTT
>JBGVOM010000007.1:0-2850 GCA_045126515.1 Lachnospiraceae bacterium | reverse complement strand
ACGGCTGTTGTAAGTATATCGCAGCTCTGCTCCTGTAGTGTCTGTGACACGGGTGATGCGGTTGATTTTGTCGTACTCATAGGAAATTACATGAATTTTGCCGCTTCGGCTGGTTTCCGTCTGGTACTCTAAGAAACGTTTCTCTTTTGTCAGATTCCCGTTTTTGTCATATTCATAGGTAGTCAGGCGGTAGGAGACTTCTATATTTTTACTATCTCTGCCATGCTCACCGTTTTTATTCCCATCACTGTCTTTTTCTATGACCTTCACCGGCTCACGCTTTTCTAACAGCCAGCCTGCCAGGTTGTAGGTATGCGCCAGGGTACCCGATACCCTGGCTCTGCTGTCTTTTACTAATAGTTACCAATTAATTTACCTTTTGACCCCAGCACTGTGACAAAAGAACCGTCCCCACTTGTTTCCATGACGCATTCCTCCGCCGATGGCATAGGCAAGGCTTCCGTATCGTTCCCTTTAACAAAGTTTTCACTCTAGGCACCAAGAACCTAAGGTATTATAACTTAGGTCCCCATGCAAAATTATACTATTATCTCAATTACACTATAATCAATATCAGTTTCTTCCAAATACTCTTCTAGTAAAAGTTCATGCTTTACTGTAATATTGATTCCTCGCTCTTTCGCTAATATAGCAAGTGCCACGCTATCATAAGCAAAATATTGCTCTAGCTTTCTACCATCGCGTTTCATTCTAGCTACATGATGTCTTAACATAAACTCTAAACCTTTGTTAAATTCCCCCTCATCTCTTTGAACTAAACCTCTAAAGGCTCGAGCATGTCCCTCGGCAAACTGCTTCATTCCACGCTTGGATTTATTTTCTTCTAACTGATTGATGTATTTCATAGCATTGTCAGTATCATCAAGCACAACATACTTTAAAGAATAGCCTAGTAATGTATTGGCAAGATTACATTCTTCTCTTTCTTCCTTTTCAAAACTTCCTAAATAGTTCGCCATTAAAATCATCTGTTCGCTACAGCCTGAAAGAATAGCATCATATAATGTTTCAAACGAATAAGTTGTTACTTCTTCATTATAAATATTATAAGTGCTTTTTGAAAATTCACGATATTCCCATTCTTGCATTTTTGATGCTATATAATAACATTTTTTTCCGCTACATACATCTTTTTTATAACATATCTCAAGAATTGCCAAAAATTCATTATAAGATTTCTGTCCGCTAATAATCCTTGCTAGATTTCCCTTTTTTTCTCTTATCCAGCCATTGTATTTTTCGATATTTTCAAAATAATTTTTATACAGCTCTTCAAATTGTATTTGTTCCAAAATATTTACTCCTTTTTATTTATATTTTTGGTAGCTATTCTCATTGCTATATCTATATTTTATATTTGAATACCCAGTTGATCTTATTCTAAATATAGCGGCTATATATGTATTATCGTTATAAATATAATCAAGCAAATCACTACCAACTTTTGGATCTAATTTTCCAATATTTTTTTCAATCCATGCATTTGTCATTTGTTTTGTCTTTTTATTCAGCCTTGAACTTCCAAACTTCGCTTCACCAACTACCAAATCTGTAATTTCGCCTTTTGAATTACGCTTTACATATATTCCATCGATACCATGATTTCCCTCAACTTTTGAATCCAATTTTTCATATCCCTTATTTTTCATCACCGTATCCATATATTCTTCTCCGATAATTCCTTTTTCAGCGTTTGTCTTAGCATTTTTAGCACGCTTCATAAAATCAGTAGCTTGCTTTGGTGTTAGACCTGAATTAATTAATCTCTGTTTATTTCTCTCATTAGCCAGATATTTTCTTGCAGCTTTTTTCCCCTGATTTTTCTTAATCAGATCATAATTAGATTTTATATTAGCTTCCTGCTTACTTAATCCCTGTTTACGATACTTCTTATATAAATCAAGCTTTTCCTGACACGGATAATGTCCGCTAGGGTCTATATATCCAACCGGCAGGTTTCTACAGTAGGCATATAAATTTAAACCTGCTCCATAGTAGGTATCTTCCTGGGTAAATCGTCCAATGACCGGATTGTAGTATCTGGCTCTTAAGTAATACTGCCCGCCAACCGGATCAAAGATTTCTCCGTTGTAGCCAAAGCGGTTCTCTACTTCCTCATACTTCTCCCGGAAATCTCCAAAGGCTCCGTACTCGTAGTAGTTCTTTAGGTCGTATTCGCCATTCTCGTCTTCACCCAATACATGGGTGATACTCCCCTGTTCATCAGAAGCGTAGTGGTAGTAGGTTCTTGCACATTCACTGTCGGATGCTACTAAATCATATCCTCGAATATAACGGATATATTTTCCATCTTCCTTTTCCTCCGCCACTGCCTCCCTATCATGATACAGGAATTTTACCAGCCTGCCATTTTCTTCCATCTCATGACGGAGACCTTCTCCATCATAGCGGTTTATCTGGGTTTTGTTTTCAAAGTTCACGATTTTTTTCTGACGGTTAAATCCATCATAAGAATAGATGCTTTCCTGTCTGCTTTCTTCTGTTTTTCTCTCTTCCCGCAACAGATTGCCCTGATTGTCATACCGGAAGGTTGATATCTTTCTTTTGTCAGTAGAAAGGCTGGCATGAGGGTTTATCATTTCTTTTGGATTTTGTGACATTGGTGCACTTTCTCCCAATGCTCTGCTTTCCTTGGATACCAGTCGGTTGCACACATCATACTGATATAGTTCTTCTTCCTTTTCCGTTAATCTGCGGATACGGTTGTCTGCTTTGTCATAAGTAAATTCCTCCAGACCCTTAGGGTACTGTACCTTTACTAAACGGTTTAGGGTATCATACTGGTAGCTGATGGTTCCGGTTAGTCCG
>JBGVOM010000006.1:0-34805 GCA_045126515.1 Lachnospiraceae bacterium | reverse complement strand
ACCTGTAATCACATTGATAATGCCCAATATTTCTTTGGACTCCTCTCCTAATTTCCAAATGATATCCTTACATTCGCTGGTACTTTTATGAATCTGCTCCATACTGCTCGTTGCATCATCCATTTTTTTCTGATTTTCCGCCGTTCTTTCGTTAATCTCTCTAGCAAGGTCCGCAACCTGACCATTCATGTTTCCAAGTGTGACCAGTTCAGCATTAATATCCTGGGTTCTTCCGTTCATACCGGTAATCTCAGATGTATTGTCACCGAAATTCTGCATAATATTAGTTGTCTCTTCCGCTATCTGTTCATTTGCCTTCATGGAGGCTTCTGTTATTACAGACAACTCTTTTACCACATGGAATAATTCATCGGAAGTCTGTCTGGATTTTTCCTGCATCTGCTTCATGTCATTCATCATTTTTTCCTGTTCTTTGGCATTCAAAAGATTCGAAAGCATTCCTGCCGTTCTTTCACAAAGCATGGTGAAAATCGCAGCAATTGCAATCAGTACCAAAGCTCTCGGTACAATTCCATATACTATTAGCTTATATAAATTCGTAAAGTTTTTATCCTCAAACACATTTAATGCAAAACAAAGCCATTGTCCAAAAGAAACTCCCACAACCGATAAAATGGTTGTTATGATATTGAGTTTCCTTGAAAAATACAGGCTTGCAATCGCAATGGCATATATGTACAGAATTACTACATGATATCCCAAAGTAGATGCACTAATCGTAACAAAGATTACGGCACAAAAAATCAGTATATATTTTACATAACCATTCTGCTGCTTTCCCACATTTACAATAAGGGTAGGAACCCATAAAAACACGGAACCTGCCACATAAGCTAATGTCATAATCCCCATATCAACCACAAAAATTCCAAATACGTTAAGCAGATACACCAGTGTAAAAATCAAAAATGTAATTCTCATCACCTTTGCAACCGCTCTGTTTGCCTGTTTCTCATTTTGCTGTAATACACCACTTTTTTCTCCCATAGTCATTCTCTCCTTCTACAACATGTTCGTATACTACCCTTTTTCTTTCTGTGTTACATCCCGTTAAACTTGAAGTTATCGTTTTAGCACAAACTCCTGAACTGGACTTCCAAATTCATCGGTTAGATTTCCCTCAATAAATCCTAAACGTTTATAAAATGCTCTCACTGCAATTCCTTCTGGTACTCCTTCACGATATGTCGTGACAACGACATCTTTTTTTAAATCTAAAAATGTGAACATCTGAGACACCATCTTTTCTGCGATATGTTGTCTGCGGTATTCTTCATCAACAGCTAAGAAACACAGAATATTATCCTCCCTTGAAAATAACAATATGCCCACAATCTGACCATTTACTTTCGCACATATAGCAGATTCCTTTTTAATAAAATCCAGCACCGTACACTTGTGTTCTTCTAATGCTTCTTTGGTCTCAAGTCCTGGAAAACTATCTTTTACCTTGTTTACAAGACTCATCCAATTATCAATGTCACATTCTCTTCCAAATTCAATTTTCATGCCCTCACCTCCCAATGCCGATGTTTCAAACCGTATTACTGTATCCAACAACTAATGCACATATTGAATCCATCCGATAATCTACTGAATTATACCTGTCTGCTCTTTCATAGATATTTTTAATTGACAGGGGATGATACCAGAGAAATTTGTCTGGATACACTTTTTTCCGTCACAGGTTTTGACATATATTTTGTTGCGACTTCATTAAGCTCCGCAAGAAAACTCGTAAATTCCTCATCTGTTAGCGTCAAAGTACAACTGCTCATCATATACATATCTTTTCGTGGATTGGCCTGACCGTTGGAAAAATATTTTGCAAATGCAGAAGAAATGCCAAGCAATGCCATCTGGATACCTGCTCCATCTGCATCATCAACCTCTAGTGCCCCCTTATTTAACTGATAAACGCTTTCGACTGTTCCGCGAATCCTGTTTTCTTCCACAACTGTAATCACAGAATAGTCCGTCAATATTTTTATATGACGATATAAACTTGCATTGGGAATATCAGATAATTCCTTTTTCATTTCTTTCACAGTTCCCTTTTCATGTACCAGCAAATACTGAAAAATCCTTTGTCTGACCGGATTCATCAAAACTTTTGTCATTTCCATTTTAATCACTATCCTTTATATTGTTCTTAATTTATATTATATTCTCGTTTTTGAGAATGTCAATGTTTTTTACCTACAAATTTAAAGACAATAAAACCAAATGTTCCTTCCTCTTTTCCATTTTTAGGTATAACAAAAAGAGCTTTTGTTTCACAAACATATATGATATGTTTCCTATTAACAAAAAGCTCTTTTTTATTACACAAATATTTTGGTTTCAAAAATAAGTTTTTAAAATCTACAAATGTAACTCTGTATACGTTTTCACTTTTATTTACAGTGCTTTTTCTAAGGTTTCACGAATTGCTTTAATGAAGTTTTCACTGTTTAATACAGTTACATTTTCTAATGTTGTAATTAAAGCAAGGTCTTTTGTCATCTTTCCACTTTCGATGGTGTCAATGGTTGCTTTCTCTAACTTATCTGCAAATTCCATCAGTTCTTTGTTTCCATCCAATTCGCCACGTTTTCTAAGCGCACCGGTCCATGCAAAAATAGTTGCAACAGAGTTTGTAGAGGTTTCTTCTCCCTTTAAATGCTTGTAGTAATGACGCTGAACAGTTCCGTGTGCTGCCTCGTATTCATAGTAGCCCTGAGGGGAAACTAATACAGAAGTCATCATTGCAAGAGAACCAAATGCAGTTGCTACCATATCAGACATAACATCTCCATCGTAGTTCTTACATGCCCAGATGTATCCACCTTCAGAACGGATTACACGTGCTACAGCATCGTCAATTAATGTGTAGAAGTATTCAATACCTGCAGCCTTGAATTTTTCATCGTATTCCTTGTCATAGATTTCCTGGAAAATATCTTTAAATGTATGGTCATATTTCTTGGAAATGGTATCTTTTGTAGCAAACCAGATATCCTGCTTTGTATCTAAGGCATAGTTAAAGCAGCTTCTTGCAAAGCTTTCGATGGAATCATCAAGGTTGTGCATACCCTGTACAATACCTGCCCCCTTGAAGTTGTGGATCAACTCTCTTGTTTCTGTACCATCTTCTGCTGTATACACGATTTCTGCCTTACCTGCACCAGGAATTTTCATTTCGCTACCCTTGTACACATCACCATAAGCATGTCTTGCAATGGTAATTGGTTTCTTCCATGTACGAACAGTTGGTTCAATTCCCTTTACTACAATTGGTGCACGGAATACAGTTCCGTCTAAGATAGCACGAATAGTTCCGTTCGGGCTTTTCCACATTTCTTTTAAGTTATATTCTGTCATACGTGCAGCGTTCGGTGTGATTGTGGCACATTTTACAGCTACACCATATTTTTTGGTTGCTTCTGCAGAATCTACTGTAACCTGATCATTTGTTTCATTACGATATTCCAAACCTAAATCATAATATTCTGTGTTTAAATCAATAAAAGGAAGTAACAATTCATCTTTGATGATTTTCCAAAGAATTCTTGTCATTTCATCTCCGTCCATTTCAACGAGTGGTGTTGTCATCTTAATTTTTGCCATATCTTATTCCTCCTGATCTTCGTTGCCTTTTCTTAGGCGGTTTGCTTATATTTATGTGCAGTGTGGCGAATGCGCTCACCTGACAGCTAACTATGATTATATATTATCTATTTCAATTTTACAATCTCCAATATTTTTCATAGAATTTAAAATATGTTCATGTGCCAGTTTCTCTGCCTGTTCAGCGTTTTTTTCCTTAATGGCAAGCATAATATTTCTATGTTCGATATTGGTGTGTCCGGAACGGTTTTTTGCCGCTATGGAAGCCTCTCGCACACGTTTGATATATTGGTGATAATCGGTCAATAAATCCTGAAGAACTTTGCTACCTGATGCCTGATATAGGATTTCATGAAATCTGCTGTCCTGCTCAATGAATTGTTTTACATTGCCTTTATGAAGATGAAATTCTGATAAATCCACGCTCTCCTCCATTGCTTTCATCTGCTCTGCCGTAATATTTTCCACAGCCCATCTTGCACACAGCCCTTCTAGCAGTGAACGGATAATATAGATATCATGAATATCTTTGTCGGTAAATCCTTTGACATACGCCCCTTTATTAGGTACAATCGCCACCAGTCCTTCTAATTCCAACTGCCGTAGTGCCTCCCGTACCGGAGTTCTACTTACTCCCAATTCACCTGCAATCACCGCTTCCCTTAATTCTTCATTTTTTTTATATTTTCCACTTATAATATCTTCCCGAATCCGGTGATAAACCCTGCCTCTTAATGAATACTTATCTGTAACTTCTTTCTGTACGCCTTCTGTTGTATTCATAGACACAACCTCCTGCTTAAGCTTCAAATACCGGTCTGTTTAAGGAAACACAAACCTCATTTATCTTTGCGATCAATTCATCATCTGCAATGGTGGTTACTCTACCGTCTTCATATTCCGTATCAACCCATTCCTTTACCTTGACAACTAACTCATCATCCTTTGCAATTCTTGCATCATCCTTTAACTTAAATCTGGTATTAATCCAGTGAGCGATACCTGCAAGCCCGGAAGTATTGGACACTGCTACTAGTACAGGTCTGTTTAAGAATTTTTCTGTATCAAAAATATTATAGATTTCTTCATTCTTCAATAAACCGTCTGCATGAATTCCTGCTCTTGTTACATTAAAGTTCTTTCCTACAAACGGTGTTCTGGATGGTACGCGGTAACCGATTTCTTTTTCATAGTATTCTGCAAGCTCTGTAATCACCGTAGTATCCATTCCATCTAAACCGCCCCGCAACTGCGCGTACTCAAATACCATAGCTTCTAATGGTGTATTTCCTGTTCTCTCTCCAATTCCAAATAAAGAACAATTAATGCCACTGCAGCCATATAACCAGGCGGTAGTAGAATTAGATACTGCTTTATAGAAATCATTATGTCCATGCCATTCTAACAGTTCTGACGGCACACCGGCATGTGTCATAAGACCATAAATAATTCCCTGTACAGAACGTGGAATCACCGCACCAGGATAATTTACACCATATCCCATGGTATCGCAGGCACGAATTTTAATCGGTATCTTATATTCCTCCATCAGCTTCATTAATTCTACACAGAATGGAATTACATAACCATAAATATCCGCTCTTGTAATATCTTCTAAATGACATCTTGGGCTGATACCTGTTTCCAGGCACTCACGAATCACACTTAAATAATGATTCATGGCTTCTCTACGAGTCATTTTCATTTTATAGAAAATATGATAATCAGAACAGCTGACTAAAATACCTGTTTCTTTCATTCCTATGTCTTTCACTAACTGGAAATCTTTTTTACTGGCACGAATCCAGCTTGTAACCTCCGGAAATTTGTAACCACGCTCCAGACATTTATAAACGGCATCTCTGTCCTTTTTACTGTACAGGAAAAATTCGCTGGCACGGATAATTCCGTTTGGTCCACCTAACCTATGAAGATAATCATAAATAGTTACAATTTGTTCTGTGCTGTATGGTGCTCTGGACTGCTGTCCATCACGGAAAGTTGTATCGGTAATCCAGATATTATCCGGCATATGATGTGGCACAATTCTGTCATTAAAGGCAATTTTTGGTACTTCATCATATGGGAAAAGATTACGAAATACATTTGGTGTGTCTACATCAACCAAAGGATATATATGTTCTTCTAATTCCAGTAAATTGGTATGTTCATTCATTTTCACTGATCTGTTCTGCATTTTGAACCTCCTAAAAATTCCACGAGATTTTATCTCTTATAGTTTTGTATTATTGTATACAATAATGCAATGCTTTGTCAATAGCAAAAGTTTTTTTTGTACAATTTCATCTCTAATACCTCATCATTCCTGCCACATCAATCCGCCCCCAACCCTGTATCTGTTTGGAATAGCCGCAGTCTTTTGCTGTTTTATATAGACAATACTTTACATCTTTTGGTGTCATATCCGGATTCTTTTCCAGTAATAATCCTATGGCACCACTGACCACCGGCGTTGCCATGGAAGTACCACTCATTTTCTTATAGAAATTTCGTCCATTACAGCTGACAATCTCATTTCCCGGGGACACAATTTCCGGTTTCATAACGCAAATCTTTGTGGGCCCACGCCCAGAATATTCTCGCTGTTTCGGTCTGTTTTCTCCAAGCGTTCCTACCGTAATAATTTTCCTGCTAATTCCAGGCGTTGTAATGGTGCCACAGGCAGGTCCGTTATTTCCTGCAGCAGCTACCACTACAATTCCTTTACTCCATGCATATTCTACTGCCTCTAGTAACAGAATTTCTTCCTTGTCTGCTTCTTTCGGCGATGCACCTACAGATATATTCATTATCCTAATCTGATACATATCTGCATGCTCTACAATCCAGTCAATTGCCCGGATTACACTACCAATATCTCCATCTCCTTTTTCATTTAAAACTTTACATATAATAAGATGACTCAAGGGTGCAACTCCCATATACCGTCCTACAGAACGTATTCCACTTCCACACACGATACCTGCTATGTGTGTCCCGTGAGAGTTATCATCATATGGCTGCTGTCTTCCTTTAACATAATCCCGGAATACTTTCACCCTTCCCTGTAAATCAACATGTTTTGCCACACCGCTGTCCAACACAGCTATCCCCACTCCATTGCCATATATTTTTCGTTTATATGCCTCATCACATCCTATCATCCGCCTTACCCGGTCCATAGCTATCCCTCTCCTTACCTTATCTGTCATGATTCCAATGTTGGAAACACATTCGAATCACTTATTTTTCTCTACTTTATTTTATGTAAACTTTTATATATGGAAGCTATTCCGACTTGCTCTCATATTTTTCCTAAAAAGATGGAAACATTTACAAGCCCACATTCATAATATAAAGTGTAAATAAATTTATTGGAGGCTCAACTATGAGTGATTTAGCTGCAACAAACTGTGGATGCGGAAGCTGCGAGGGCGGAAACAATTCCTGTATCTGGATTATCCTGTTATTGCTTTTCTGTGGCGGATCTGGAAATGGTAACGGCATTTTCGGCGGTAACAACGGATGCAACTTCGGCTGCGACTGTAGCATCATTGTAATTATCCTTTTACTTGTATGCTGCTGTGGAAACGGTAACGGCATGTGCTAGTTCCTGCCACCTAACAATAGAAAGCAGGCTTTCTGTTGTAAAGAGGCTGCCGCACACTCGGCAGCCTTCTTTTTATAGATTCCTCTCTCTCTCTTTCTTTTCCTTTCCCTGTATCCTTTGATTCTCTCTTTCCTCTATTTTTTGATTTATACATTCTTCGTCTAGTTCATAAATAGTATCTTCTTCCTCTATCATTTTCTGATACATAATAACACCTCCTGTTTTATTCTATTTTTTTATTCTGAAAACGACACCTCTATCATTTAAAGTCATATATTTTATAGAAATTCATAAAATAGAATATGATGAAGTGAAAGGAGCAAACGATGGAACACACGAATGATTTCGATAAGACTATAACCACACATAATATGAAGTTAATTAAAGCAGCACTGCCCTATATTCCTGTCAGTGAACAACGCTTTCTCTTTATTTACTTAAAATTTTCTGAATTTATGAATGCCATTCAGTTCTTTTCTCACAAAGAATCTTCTCTGACTGCCTGCGAACAAGAAGACAGTTCAAAAGAAAATCTGCTGGAAATGGTGACTGCTTTAAAAAACGTATGCAATGACACAGAACGTGAAGCTTTAGACATGATTTTAAATTTCTTACAGGCAATGCAGCTTTACAAAACATATTCTGAATTTTATAAAACAAGCAGCGAATTTCCACAAGAAAATGATGGTTCCGGCACATCACAATTTCAGAATATGGATATTTTAATGTCATTTTTATCTCCGGAACAGCAGACTATGTTTGAAACATATAAAAGTCTTTTTTAATAAAAAGTATAGAAAGGATTTTGTTTATGAATGATTGGAAAAAAGATGAACGTTTAAAAGATATTTCTCCGGAAAAACTACAGCTATTAGAAAAGCTTGCTTCCGGTATTCATGGGAAAACACCAAATGAAGCAATGCCACTTCTTATGGCTGCCTTATCTGCTGCGAAAGCAAAGGGGCTCAGTTTTACCACCGAAGAAATGAATCTGATTATTGACTTATTAAAAAGTTCCGCTTCCAAAGCGGAAGCGGAACGCATTGAACAATTATTAAAAATTTTTCATCGAATGGGGCCTAAATTTTAAATATCTTAATCTCATTTTCCAAAGAAGCTGCCATTTCCTTCAGCTGTTCAGCAGAACTTGCAAGTTCTGACACAGATGCATTTAATTCTTCTGTAGAAGCTGTAGTTTCCTCCGCGGAAGCTGCATTTTCTTCAGAAATTGCAGAAAGATTTGTAATTACATCTACAATCTTTGCTCTTGCTTCATCCAAAAGTTCTGTCTTATTTTGAATTTCTTTAATTCCTTCTAAAGATACACAGATTTCACTGCTGACTTCTTCAAACTTACTCTTGGTTGCATCTAATTTTTCCTGCTGCTCTGCCACAATACCGGTTACATCACTCATAATTTCTACTGTCTTTTCAGAGTCACTTAACAATTCTGTAATAATCTGTTCAATCTGCTGTGCGGAACTATTAGACTGCTCTGCTAATTTTTGAATTTGAGATGCTACCACGGCAAAACCTCGTCCTTGTTCTCCTGCTCTCGCTGCCTCAATGGAAGCGTTCAAGGAAAGGAGATTTGTTTCCTCTGCAATGGAACTAATCAAGGATACTGCCTGTTTAATCTGCTGTGCGGAATCATTTGTAGTCTTTGTCTGTTTTTCAATTTTTTCTACTGCGTGGATTGTTTTATTATTGGATTCATTTAATTCCCCAATAATCTTTGCGGCTTCCTCTCCGGCTCTTCCCATATTGTCTGCATTTTTGTTCAGCTGATTTGCACTTTCTACCATATGCTGAATCATTTCGCCCATGTTTTCTACATTTTTGGCTGCTGCATCGGTCTCGCTGGCTTGTGTACAGGCACCACTGGCAATCTCATTAATTGCCTCACCAATGCCCTCTGTAACATTGCTTGCTTTAGTTGCCACCATCTCGAGACTGTTTGCGGACTTTGTCAATACATTGCTGGAATTCTGGATATTACTGATAATGCTCTTTAAAGATTCTTTCAGTTCATCAATGTGTGCAATGATTTCACCGATTTCATCCTTACGTGCTTTCATTTTCATATTAGTAACACCAGTCAAATCTCCCGTTGACACTGTTTTAAGAACTTCCATGGCATGCTGTAACGCTTTAATAAGCAAATATGCTATAACAAGCACAACAGCACTTGTAATCAGGTCAATTACAACTGTCACACTCATAATCTTAGAACGTTCTTTTTGAATCAGCCGAGACACATCTGCCTGAGATTTTCCTGTAAATGCCATACCTACAACAGAACCCTCAGAATTTTTTACCGGCACATAATATGCGTAGTATTTTTCACCACCAATTTCTAAGTCTGTGTCAAAGAAATCATTTCCATTTTTTATTACTTCTTCTACAACAATGTCTGCCGCCTTTGTCCCTACATTTCTTTCCGAACCGTTCTTCAAAGATGTAACTGTTCTTGTGTCCTGATAAAAAAAAGTTGCCTCTACATCCGACTGTTCTTTTATGTAGTCAACTATTGTGTAATCTCCGGTAATCACAGTTTCACCTTTTACTACATTTCCATCTTTATCCGTCGCGAAATCTCCCGGTATTGCAGTATATGCACCTGCCAGTGCTGTTGCTGTGCTCTCAAGGCCAGCCTGAATTTCTGACTGCATACTGCTTTTTAACACATTAATGGTATATACAGCCAGAAAAACTCCCAAAATAATCACTGGAAGTAATGACATTAACACCAATTTTAGTGCTAACCCTGTTTTTTTGACCTTTTTCTTCGTAGTTTCTCTTAAGTTTTTCTCTCCACTCATTTTTAACACCTCTCCCGCTGATATTTTACTACAAATCTCCCTTATAAAATTAGCCCACGCAACATAATTATTATATAACATATGTTCCTTTTTTTCAATAATTTGTCTTATTTTTTTCTCTACGCCCAAACTTTTTATACAATTTACACAATTTTCAGCTTATAAAAAGAGCCATCGCTCTGAACGTGACAGCTCTCTTTACTTTATTATTTCATAACAATATTAATAATTCTGCCCGGAACATAGATTTCTTTTACGATATTTCCGGTTAATTTATCTGCAACTGCATCTTTTCCTGCTGCAATCGCACTATCTTTGTCAATATCTGCTGCCAAGGTAATAACAGCTCTTGTCTTTCCGTTAATCTGAACAGCAATTTCTTTTTCATCTTCCTGCATTGCTTCTTCACTGTATTCCGGCCATCTGCTTTCGTATACACTTTCCTTATGACCTAATGCTTCCCACAATTCCTCACATAAATGTGGTGCGAACGGAGCCATGAGGATAACAGCTGTTTCCAGAGTCTCCTTATCGATACCGCCTTCTTTCTTTGCAATGTCGATCATCTTATTATTATATTCCATGAAACCACTGATAACAGTGTTTAAGCTGAAGCTTTCTAAACGCTGTGTGATGTCGTGCACCATTTTATGGCGCATACGAATCATTTCTTTCGTTGCCTTCGTTCCTTTATCCTTGTTATCCATTACAAGATTCCAGAAACGGTTGATAAAACGGTATACTCCGTCAATTCCTCTATCATCCCATTCTGCATCTAATTCTGGTGGACCTACAAATAATTCATACATACGTAGGGAATCGCATCCGTAATCTCTTACTAAATCATCCGGTGAAATTACATTTCCCTTAGACTTACTCATTTTAATTCCATTCTTTCCGGTAATCATACCCTGATTGAACAGTTTCTTGAAAGGTTCATCAAAATCAATTACACCAATATCATTTAAGAACTTGGTATAAAATCTGGAATATAATAAGTGCAGTACTGCATGTTCCACACCACCGATATACATATCTACCGGAAGATATTTATCTGCTTTTTCTCTAGACACTAATTCTTTATCATTCTTATTATCTACATATCTTAAGAAATACCAGGAAGAACCGGCCCACTGAGGCATTGTATTTGTTTCACGCTTTGCAGGACTTCCACAGCAAGGACAGGTTGTATTTACCCATTCTTCAATGTCTGCCAAAGGTGATTCTCCGGTTCCCGTCGGCTGATAGGATTCTACTTCCGGTAAAAGTAATGGCAACTGTTCTTCCGGTACAGGTACGTTTCCACACTTCGGACAGTGAATAATCGGAATCGGCTCACCCCAGTAACGCTGTCTTGAGAATACCCAGTCGCGCAGTTTGTAATTTACTGTTTTTTTACCAATGCCCATCTTTTCAATCATCATTGGTGCTTCTTTTTTCAGTACAGCAGATTCCATTCCGTTCCAGTCACCGGAATTTACCATAGTTCCCACTGCATCTGTATATGCTTCTTCCATGTTTTCGATGACTTTTCCATCTTTTGCAATTACCTGAACAATTGGAATGTCAAATTTCTTTGCAAAAGCAAAATCTCTGTCATCATGAGCCGGCACACACATGATTGCTCCGGTACCATAATCAGCCAGTACATAATCAGATAACCAGATTGGAATTTTCTTTCCGTTGATAGGATTGATGGCATAACTTCCTGTGAATACTCCGGTCTTTTCTTTATCCTGCATTCTGTCTACAGAAGAACGCATAGAGGACTGGTAAATATAATCCTCTACCTTTGCTAAGGTTTCCGGAGTAGCCAGTTCTTTTGCCATAGCATGTTCCGGTGCAAGTACCATAAAGGTAGCACCGTGAAGTGTATCCGGTCTTGTGGTGTAAACAGTAATTTCTTTGTCTGTACCATCCACTTTGAAGTTTACTTCTGCACCATAGCTCTTGCCAATCCAGTCTGCCTGCATTTTTTTAACTTTTTCCGGCCAATCCAGTTTATCTAAATCATCCAACAGTCTGTCTGCATATTTTGTAATCTTTAACATCCACTGACGAAGATTTTTCTTTGTTACAGCTGTGCCACAACGCTCACAACAGCCATTTACTACTTCTTCGTTTGCAAGACCTGTTTTACAGGAAGGACACCAGTTAATCGGGAATTCTTTCTCATATGCCAGTCCTTCTTTGAACATTTTTACAAAAATCCACTGTGTCCATTTATAAAATTCAGGATCCGTAGTATTTACTTCCATATCCCAGTCATAAACAGCAGCGATTTCGTTAATCTGACGCTTAATATTTGCAATATTGTCAGCTGTTGACTTTCTTGGGTGTGTTCCCATCTTAATTGCATAGTTTTCTGCCGGAAGTCCAAAAGCATCCCAGCCCATTGGATGGATTACATAGTGACCGTGAAGCATTTTGTATCTGCTCCACACATCACTGATTACATAACCTCTCCAGTGTCCTACATGAAGTCCGCTTCCTGATGGATACGGAAACATGTCAAGGCAATAATATTTTGGTTTCTTGCCATCATTTACATTAACAGGATGTTCCTCCCATTTTTTACGCCATTTCTGTTCTACTTCCCTATGATTATAAGGTGTTGCCATTTGTAATTCCTCCATTTTATGTTATGCTTTAAGCTCATGCTTATTTTTTCTTCTAAAATTTTATCATACGCTGTCCATTTGTCAATAGACGAACTTATTTAATTTGCAGTACTTCGTTTACCGGAGAACCTTTTGCGTAGGAAATTTTTATCATATCTCCTTCTTTATATTTTAAAATATTCAACACAGCAGCATCTGTCATATTAAAATCGAAAATTCCTTCATCACCGCTGATGCACACATAGTAATGGGTATTTCCTTCTATTACAATCGGTGCAATGGCTGTAATCTTTCCGCTGATTTCTAACGCATTTCCTACTTCTGCACTGCTGATTCCATTAGTGTTCAGTAAAGCAACATAAGATTTTTCGCATTCTGCCACCGTATCTCCAATAGCTACCCACTGATATTTCTGCACATTTACCATGGCATATTTTTTTACCAGTCCGGCATCATCTTTTAATGCCATAAAATAAGTCGGCTCATTGGCAATATTTAATAACAACGGGAATGTTGCCTGATATCCAAGGTTCTGTACCTGTCCTTCTGCCGAACCCATGGCAGAATATTCAATGGCACCCTCCACCGAGTAGAATCTGGTTTCCATAGTTCTCTGGTTCATGAGAACAAAACCCACAATGGACTGGTCTGAATTTAAGGAAGTAATTCCTGTATATACCCACACATCATCATCCAAAGCAATATAATTATATCCGTCTGTAGTCTGCAGACAGTCCTTCTGTCCTAAAATGCTGTTGAAATAGCCATGTTTTAAGGTTCCGCTATAATCATAAAGCTGAACTAATAAATCCGCAGAATATACTCTGTCCACCCACTGAGGTACATCCTCAATTTTGTATTCTTCCGTTTCACCGGTCTGTGCATTACAGAGAATTACATTTCCGATAGTTTGTCCGCCAAAAAGTCCGATATTAAATTTCTTTACCGGGCAAACCCAGTAAGGAGTTCCTTCCTCGTCAATTTCAAAGCTGATATTATCAAAAATGTATGTTGGATAACGGAATCTTAAATGTCTGTATATATTTCTATTGAAATATTCAGCTTCAGAATATTTGATTGGTTTATCTAATTTAATACATTCTGTATCCTGAGTTGCCATATCAATTTTAATATACGCCGGAATACCGTTGGAATTGTTAGTAAGCCATTTAATCGGGCTGGCATATGTTAATGGTGTTACACGCACCGGTTCATCATTATAATTGATCTGTGTATAAAGATTACTTACTTCGAACTGTGATACATAATCTACCATACTTCCCATTTTACGGTTTCCAAGTAAAGTAGCGGAATCTTTATCTAACAGCGGAATCTGATTATAATTTACTTCTTTAATATCCTCTGTAAACTTTTTTTCTTCCACATTTAAAAGTTTCTGATATTTAGATGCATTCACAATAGGGGAAGACAAAATGCTTCCAATAAAATAAACCACTGCAAGAGCAGCAGTTACACCGGCTGCAATCTTTAACGGAAGTGATTTCTTAACTGCCTTTTCTATCTTTTTCCCTTTTTGCACAGAAAGAAGCAGGATGACCAGCATTGCTATAATGCACAAAGAAAACAGAAATCCCCACATTCCCACAGAATGAATATTGATTGCCGGAATAGTCACGTAATAATAAATACCTCCTATTAGCACTAGCAAAGCCAATGCCAGCAGGTACCATTTTGCTTTTTTCATTTTTAATTCCCTCCTGATTTTACTTTTTTTTCATTATTGCTGAATCCTTAAGATACCATATCTCATTTTCAGCAGGTAGTCTACCTCCCCTACCATAATAGCTCAATATTCTTATTTATACAAGAAAAATCACCTTTTATCCATAAGGAATAGCATCAACCTATATCTTTTCTGCATTTTCCGCTGCCACTATCCTCTCCGCCAATTCCAGAATCGTGATTCCTTCTTTTTCACACTGGTCTAAATAAGCTTCTTGAGCTTCATATATGGAATTGTCCATAAACACTTTGTATATGAAATAATATACCGCCAGAATAACGCTCCCGCCAATCACTGCACCGGACAATCCATCTTCCACAAAGAAAATAAAAGTTGGAACAACCAAGAATACCAGCATCATAACCCGAAGCAGACAATCACAAATTTTTACTGTTTTTGCGTCCTTTCGAAGTTTCTTGGTATATGCTTCCACCGTAATCTCCGGTTTTCCTTTTTTTCTCAGTCGGCAGTTTTTCTTCTGGAAATTCTTTTGTAGTTCAACAGGCCAATGCTGAATTTCTTTTTCCATAGCAGCCTGATAAACCGCTTTGGCAGAACCAGGCTCAATCGGCTTTTTTATAGTTCCGTATCTGCGATACCGTATACTTAACTGCACTATTTTGTAACCAATGGTATATCCTCCCGACAAAAGGGTAAGCAAAAGCAAAGGAACAGAAATTGCTTTATCTGCTATCAAAATAGCATAGGATTCCACTCGCTCAAAATATTCCTTATATTCATTTTGCAATTTTTCCTTTTCTACAAGATAACTTTCCATTCCTCTCCTACTCCTCCCATCCCTCAAACAGTACTTTCCCGGCACTTTCCGTTACTTTCGTATAATTTTCTTTGAAACTTTCATATCGCTGCTGTCCTGTTTCTGTAATGCTGTAATATTTTCGAATTGGTCCTAATGGGGATTTTGCTTTTCGGCAACTGATAAATCCGTTTTTATTCAGCCGGGTCAATACCGGATAAAGAGTTCCTTCACTAAGACTCTCAAAACCGCATTTTTCTAACACGGATAAAATTTCATATCCATAAGTTTCGCCCTTTTCAATCACTCCCAGGACACAGCCCTCTAATATTCCTTTCATTAATTGCGTATCATCCATATTTCACCATCTCTTTTAGAATCACCACCTACTTGGTATTATCAAGTAGTATGTCAAAAAATATAGCACAGCTACTTGGTATTGTCAAGTAGCTGTGCCGCATAATTCCTTACCTCTCCTGAATGTCCACACTATTGTTCATTCCACTAACTAAATCCATCACTATTTAATATCCCCTTCTAATTGTTCTGCAAGTGAAATTGACTCTGCTAAAATAGATTTAACTGTGCCGATACTTTCCATATAATTCTTCGCCACGTCATTTGCCTCCTTAATAGAAGCTACCATCTCCCCAAGATGTTTTACAATTCCATCTAAAGTTCCTTTAATTTCAGCAGCCGAACTTCCACTGTCCTTTGCTAATTTTCCCATTTGGTCAGCAACAACAGCAAATCCTCGACCCGCTTCGCCACTTCTTGCAGCTTCAATAGAGGCGTTCAATGCTAAAATATTGGAATGGGATGCATTTTGTCCAATTTTACCTACAATATTGGCAGCTCCATTTACATCTGCTTCCACGCTTGACGTCATGGAATTCATTTCTTCTAACATCTTAATAAGATTTTCAGTTCCACTGATAACCTCTTGTACAGAAACATCAATCTGATTCACAGAGGTTTTGAATTGCTCTGCTATCGCTACTACCTTCTCTTTTTCATCCGCTGCATATGTACAAATAAGGCAGCCCACTACCTGTCGTCCATCTTTAATTGGCACCAAATCACCTTCAAAAGCCATCCCCATAACTTCTTTCGGTAAATAATTATGAACCTTGACACCTTGATTTATTACACGTTCAAAAGCACCACTGGGATCCTTAAATTCCTCTCCAATCTGTACCATTGGTTGTTCTCCATCTGGTATAGAATACCCCATCATAATACCGTCTTTGTCCAGCACCGAAATATATGCTGATGTGTCGTATAACTGTTTGATTACCCCCAAGTTATCTACAATACTTTTTACCTTTTCATTCATCATGTATCAACCTCCCTATTGTTTTCTTATATTCTATCACGAATTAATTCCAGTTACAATCTTTATATTCGATCTCTTTTCGCTTTAAAGCGTTACGCTTTAAAGTAATAAAGTATTGACAATCTTCTTAACTTTCTTTACAATAAGTCCTTAGGGGTATTTGCCCAAATTTTTACCTAACAATAGAACTGTTCTTCTTTCTATTGTGAAAGGAGTGAATTTTCATGCGTAAAATCGGCTTTATCGGTTTAGGATTAATTGGTGGTTCTCTGGCAAAGTCTATTCGCCGCCACTATCCCGAAACCGTTATTAATGCCTTTGATATTAATAACACAACTCTTATAGAAGCACACGCACAAGGCGTTGTAAATACAATCGTACATGATATTTCGGATTTTGAACAGCATTTTCAGAATTGTGATTACATTTTTTTGTGCACTCCGGTAGAAAGCTTTTCTAAATTTCTTCCGGAATTAAAAAAGGTTTTGACAGACCATACCATTCTTACGGATGTGGGCAGTGTGAAATCCTGTGTGCATAAAGAAATAGAAAGTTTTGGCTTAAACCAATATTTTATCGGTGGACACCCTATGGCTGGTTCTGAAAAATCAGGCTATCAGAATTCTTCTGATATTTTGCTGGAAAATGCCTTTTTCATTTTAACGCCAACTCCGGAAACTTCCAAGGAACAACTTTCCAGTTATTCTAATTTTGTTCAATCCATCGGTGCAATTCCTTTACAGTTAGCACCTCAGGAACATGACCGGGTGGTGGCGGCTGTCAGCCATTTACCTCATATTGTTGCAGCTTCTCTGGTAAATCTTGTATGCCGGGAAGATACGGAAGAATATATGCGTAAGGTTGCGGCAGGTGGTTTTAAGGACATCACAAGAATTGCATCGTCCAATTCTCAAATGTGGCAGAATATTTGTATGGCTAATCAGGACGCCTTACTGGAAATGCTAGATTTGTTTATAAATGGATTACAGGAAACCAAAAAACAACTCTCAGAGGGAAATAAAGATGCCCTGTTTTCTTTCTTTTCTTCTGCTAAAAAGTATCGCGATTCCCTCCCTAACACTTCGAAAGGAATCATACAATAAACTTTTATTAAAACATCATTATACTGTAGAATGTTCTTAAATCACTGATACATACTTATCTGATATGGAGGATTATATATGAATATTACAAGAAAAACCCGCTTACAGGGAGAAATTACCGTACCCGGAGATAAATCTATTTCTCACAGAGCTGTTATGTTTGGTGCCTTATCGAAAGGAACCACGGAAGTAACAAACTTCTTGCAGGGCGCCGATTGCCTGTCTACTATAGACTGTTTCCGAAAGCTGGGAGTAGATATTGAAAATACAAGTGAACACATTTTAATTCATGGAAAGGGACTTCATGGTTTGAGCGAATCCAAGGTTCAGCTTGATACTGGAAACAGCGGTACTACCACAAGATTAATTTCCGGCATTTTAGCCGGACAGAATTTCCGTACTACTTTAACCGGAGACGCTTCCATATGCAAGCGTCCTATGGGAAGAATCATCACACCACTGTCTGAAATGGGTGCTGATATTAAGAGTATGAATGGAAATGGATGTGCTCCACTTGAAATTAATCCAAGTACACTTCATGGCATCCACTATAACTCCCCGGTTGCTTCTGCCCAGGTAAAATCAGCCATTTTACTTGCCGGACTTTATGCAAATGGATTTACAAAAGTAACAGAACCATATCTGTCCAGAAACCACTCTGAAATTATGTTAAATTTCTTTGGAGCTAATGTTACCACAGAAGATACTACTATTTCCATTGAACCGGAACCTGTATTAGAGGGGCGAAAAGTAGTTGTTCCAGGTGATATTTCTTCTGCTGCTTACTTTATTGTGGCAGGGCTTATTACACCGGATTCTGAGATTCTGATTAAAAATGTGGGGATTAATCCAACCAGAGATGGTATTATACGAGTATGCAAAGCTATGGGCGGAAATATTGAAGTATTAAACGTAAATGATGCCAATGGAGAACCTACTGCCGATATTTTAGTAAAATACAGCAAGCTTCATGGTACTACCATTGAAGGTGCCATCATTCCAACTTTAATTGATGAACTTCCAATCATTGCAGTACTTGCCTGCTTTGCGGAAGGTACAACTATTATTAAAGATGCTGCGGAATTAAAAGTAAAGGAATCTAACCGTATTGATGTGATGGTAAATAATTTATCTTCCATGAAAGCAGACATCACAGGTACGGAAGATGGTATGATTATTCATGGTGGGAAACCTTTAGAGGGAGCTGTAATTGAAAGCAATTTAGACCATCGAATTGCCATGTCCTTTGCCATTGCAGGCATGAACGCTAATGGTACTACTACTATTTTGAACAGTGATTGTGTAAATATTTCTTATCCTACCTTTTATCAGGATTTGGAGAAGTTGTATTCTTAAGCAATTATATATATGTTTTACTAATTTTTCATTTTTATAAATCATCCCCCCTCATTATCACTTTGGATACTGAGGGGGAATGTTTATTTTCATTCTAAAGTTCTACTTTCCTGAATATATATCCTTGCCTCATACGGACGAAAAATTTCTTTCTCTGTCATATCACCATAATTTCCGATTAACAGTCTCATGTCCTTACATGTTTCTTGTAATGGCATTTCCAAAGTCTTTCCATAGAAATTACAAATAACTACTAACTTCTGGTCTGCGTTCTGTCTTTCATAGGCAAAAATGTTCTCATCTTCTTCTAATAGCAAACGATAACGTCCATCCACAAATACAGGATATTCCTTACGTAACTGTATCAGCCTCTTATAGCAGAAGAAAATAGAATCCGGATCATTTACCTGATTTTTTGCATTGATTTCCATGTAATTTGGATTTACTTTTATCCATGGTGTACCAGTTGTGAAACCGGCATTCTGGGTATCATCCCATTGCATTGGCGTACGTCCGTTATCACGTCCTTTTGCATGAATTGAGCGCATAATTTCTTCTTTTGTATATCCCTGCTCTATTCGCTCCTGATACACATTGAGTGTTTCAATATCCCGATAATCCTCAATTTCATACTGCACATTTGTCATGCCCAGCTCTTCGCCCTGATAAATATAAGGAGTTCCCTGCATTCCATGTAACAAAATAGCAAGCATTTTTGCAGATTCCACTCTGTATTCTTTATCATTGCCCCAACGGGATACAATACGCGGCAAATCATGATTGTTCCAAAACAAACTGTTCCAGCCACAATTATAAATTTCTGTTTGCCAACGTGTTAACACTTGTTTTAATTTTAAGAAAGGAAGTGGTGCCAAATCCCATTTTTCTTTTCCTTCCTGCTGATCAAGGCCAATGTGTTCAAACTGGAATACCATAGAAAACTCACTGCCATCCGGGTTACTGTAAAGTTTCGTCAATTCAGGCGTTGCACCCCATGCTTCTCCCACGGTGATCAAATTTCCTTTTTGAAAAGTTTCCTTACTCATTTCTCGAATATATTCATGAAGCTTTGGACCATTTTGCGTAATCCCCTTGTCTGGCTCTTTTGCAATCTGATCAATCACATCCAGACGAAATCCACCAACACCTTTGTCCATCCACCACAATATCATATCGTATATTTCTCTTCGAACTTTAGGGTTATCCCAGTTTAAATCTGGCTGTTTTATAGAAAACTGATGAAAATAATATTGCTGTAACTCTGGAACCCATTCCCATGCCGAACCACCAAAAACCCCCTTCATATCATTTGGCGGTGTTCCTTCTTTCCCATCTCGCCAAACATAATAATCATGATATGGATTATCTTTGCTCTTCTTTGCTTCCTTAAACCAACGATGTTCATCTGATGAATGATTCAAAACCAAATCCATGATAATTCGAATATTATACTTCCTTGCCTCTTCTATCAAAGCTTCCATGTCATCCAAACATCCAAACATCGGCTCAATATCCTGGTAGTCTGCAATATCATAGCCGTTGTCATCCTGCGGAGACTTATATACCGGCGAAAGCCAAATTGCATCAATACCTAATTCTCCAAGATAATCCATTCTTTGAATAATTCCTTTTAAATCTCCGATTCCATCTCCATTGCTATCCTGAAAACTTCTCGGATAAATCTGATAAACTACCGCTTTTTTCCACCATTCTTTATCCATAAAAACCTCCTTAAAACTTTAAATTTATGACCTTATTTTTGTATTCTCTTTTAATATAGCATTTAAAAAAGCAGCATAGCATCTCCAAAGCTGAAGAACCGAAATCCTTCTTTTACTGCAACCTCATAAGCGTACAATATATTTTCTCTGGTAGAAAAGGCTGACACTAACATTAAAAGAGTGGACTGTGGTAAATGGAAATTCGTAATCAGCCCATCAATCATTTTGAATTTATATCCCGGATAAATGAATATATCTGTATTTCCGCTTTTTGCCTGTAACATCCCGTTGTCATCAGTAGCAGACTCTAAAGTACGGGTACTGGTGGTTCCTACCGCAATAACTCTCCCGCCGTTCTTTTTGGTATCATTAATTTTCTTTGCTTCTTCTTCCTCAATATGATAAAATTCCGAATGCATATGATGATCCAGTACATTTTCCACCTTCACCGGGCGGAAGGTTCCTAAGCCCACATGTAAAGTAACGTGAGCAATGGTCACGCCCATGTCTTCTATCTGCTGCAACAATTCTTTGGTGAAATGAAGTCCTGCCGTTGGCGCTGCGGCAGAGCCTTCTTCTTTGGCATATACCGTCTGATAACGGTTTTTATCCTTTAACTGATGAGTAATGTATGGCGGCAGCGGCATTTGTCCCAACTGGTCAAGAATTTCTTCAAAAATACCTTCATAAGAAAACTGTACCAGACGATTTCCTTCCTCTACCTCATCAATAATTTCGCCTTTCAAAAGACCATCACCAAAACTTATTTTTGCACCTTTCCTTGCCTTTCTTCCAGGCTTTACGAGGGTTTCCCAAATATCATTCTCCCTGCGTTTTAATAGCAGAAGTTCAATCTTTGCGCCTGTTTCTTCCTTCACACCGATTAACCTTGCCGGCAATACTTTTGTATTGTTAATTACAAGGCAGTCACCCTTTTTCAGATATCCCGTGATGTCTTTAAAAATTTTATGCTCTATTTCACCGCTTTCCCGATTCAATACCATAAGTCGGGAATCCGAACGGTTTTCTAATGGATCCTGTGCAATTTGTTCTTCCGGTAAATAAAAATCAAAATCTTTTACATTCATGTTTTTTCTCCTACTCTATCTTAAATTTCCACCATTTTTTCGATTACATCTATTGGAAGTTGTGTTTTCTTTGCTGTTTCTTCTGCTGTCATTCCGGATTTCAAAAAGCGCCTTGCTACAAATTCCAAGGTTTCTCCAACTTCAATCACATGCTTATCCGGATCATATAGACGTATAACCCTCTGACCCCATTCATGCTCCATCAATGGATTCAAATATTCTATCTTCCACTTGCTTTTATTTAATTTTTCAAGAAATCCGTCCATATCATTTTCTTCAAAATATAGCTCCGCATCGTTTCCTGCCAACATTACATTTCTTCCTGTAAATTTTTCCCAGATTTTTTTCTCCTGAAGAACCAAGCCTTCTGTCAGAATTACATTTTCTCCAAAATCCGTAACTACATATAATCCAAACAGTTCACGATAGAATTCTTTGGAAACCTCAATATCATTTACAACAATCAAAAAATTTTTCAGTTTCATAATTAAATTTTCTCACCTCAAAAGTAAAAATCCGTTATACCAATCGCTTACATTAGTATAACGGATTCTCTGCCAAATTACAAATTTATTTCATAAAAACTAAGAATTCTATTACTGTCTTAACTCAATTCCCATGCTTTCTAAGCCATTCAAAATCTTCTTCATGGCAGCAGTAATATCTGCTTCCTCTAAAGTTCTGTCTTTTGCTCTAAAACAAATAGAATAAGCCACAGACTTATATCCCGCTTTAATCTGAGCACCCTCATAAATATCAAACAGGGAATAACTTTCTAAAATTTTTCCGCCACGCTGTTCAATTACTTCTTCAATCTGTCCGGCCAAAATTTCTTTTGGAACAGTCATACTAATATCTCTGGTTACTGCCGGGAATTTTGCAATACCTTCATACTTACGGTCAAAGGTCGCCTTTGCCGTAACCGACGGCATATCAATTACTGCCACATAAGCCTTTTCACCAATACCATAAATATCAGCAACTTCCGGATGTACTTCTCCTAAATATCCTACCATTTCACCATCATAGATAATCTTTGCCTGTCTGCCTGGATGAAGGAAAGTCTTTCCTGCGTTGGGATCATACTGTGTTTTCTTGTGGAGTCCAATCTTTTCGAAAAATTCTTCTACCACACCTTTCATAGTGAAGAAATCTCCATCTCCATAAAATCCTAATGTAAACTGCATTCTCTCATCCGGTAATTCTGTCAATGGCAATGCTTTTGGCAGATAAATATTTCCTAATTCATACAAGCGTACATTTTTATTTCTTCTATTATAATTAGTTGCCAGCGAAGTCAGCATACCGTTTAAAGAAATAGTACGCATAATGCTGAAATCCTCTCCTAATGGATTAGAAATCAAGATTGCCTGTCTTTCTTTTGCATCTTCCGGTAACAATAATTTATCAAATACCTTTGGACTTTCGAAAGAATAACACATTCCCTGACTGAAACCGCAGAACTCTGCAATATCTCTTGCCACACTTTCAATTCTCTTATCAAACGGAAGTTTTCCTGTGGTCGCTTCTCCTGTTGGCAGTGTGGTTGGAATATTATCATATCCATAGAATCTTGCCACTTCTTCTGCAATATCTGCCGGACGGAGCAAATCCTGACGCCAGGATGGAACAACAATTTCTTTTGTGGCTTCGTCATATCCTAAATCAATTTTCTTAAAGTATGAAAGCATGGTTGCTTCGTCAATATCCGTTCCTAATAAGCGGTTTACATAGTTCGGGTCGAATTTTACTCTGTTTCCTTCTCTCTTTACAGGGTAAACATCAACCATTCCTCCAACCACTTCACCTGCACCTAATTCTTCGATTAACTGGCATGCTCTATTCATAGCCAGTTCTGCAGTATTTGGATCCAAGCCTTTTTCAAATTTAGAAGATGCATCTGTTCTAAGACCTACTCTCTTGCTTGACAAACGAATATTTGTTCCATCAAAGCAAGCCGCTTCAAAAAGCATAGTAGACACATTATCTGTAATCATGGAATTTTCTCCACCCATGATACCTGCAATCCCCACTGCCTTTTCTCCATCACAAATCATCAGAACATTGTCATCCATAGTTCTTTCCTGACCGTCTAAAGTCACAAACTTCTCTCCATTTTCCGCACGTTTTACAACAATTTCTTTTCCTGCAATGGTTTCTAAATCATAGGCATGCATTGGCTGACCAAATTCTTCCATTACATAGTTAGTTATATCTACTAAATTGTTAATCGGACGAATTCCATGTGCAGCAAGTCTTCTCTGCATCCATTTTGGTGATGGGGCAATTTTAATATTTTTAACTACTCTTGCACAATAACGTTTGCAAAGGTCTGTGTCTTTTACTGTAACCTTAATATAGTCGTTTACATTTTCACTGTTTCCTGTTGCTTTTATCACTGGCGGCTTAAATTCCTTATTGAAAGTAGCTGCTGCTTCTCTTGCAATACCAAGCACACTAAAACAGTCCACACGGTTAGAAGTAATTTCGTATTCTACTACTGCATCATCTAATCCCAATGCATGAATGGCACTTTCACCTACCACAGCATCATCTTCAAACACATAAATTCCATCTTCCGGTGCTTCCGGATAGAATTCTCTGGTGGAACCTAATTCTTCAATAGAGCAAAGCATACCGTTACTTTCTACGCCACGAAGCTTACCCTTCTTAATCTTCACACCACCCGGTGTTTTTTTACCGTCATGTCCGCCTGCTACACGTCCGCCATCTAATACAACCGGAATCTTCATTCCTTCTTCTACATTTGGCGCTCCGGTAACAATCTGGATTGGTTCGCCCTGTCCCACATCAATCTGGCATACCACCAGTTTATCTGCATCAGGATGTTTTTCGATTTTTTTAATCTGTCCAATTACAATGTTTTCTAAGTCTGCATCTAATTTTACAAAGCCCTCTCCTTTGGAGCCGGAAAGTGTCATAGCATCCATGTATTCCTGTGCTTCCACGTCCAAATCAGGCACATATGCTTTAATCCAAGCTAATGATGTATTCATTTGTTTTTTCCTCCTTAAAACTGCTTTAAGAAACGTGCATCGTTCTCATATAATAAACGCATGTCATCAATTTCATATTTTAATAATGCGATTCTCTCTAAACCAACACCGAAAGCAAAGCCTGAGTATTCTTCCGGATCAATACCACACATTTCCAATACGTGTGGGTGAACCATACCACAACCTAAAATTTCAATCCAGCCTTCACCCTTACAGAAACGGCATCCCTTACCACCACATTTAAAGCAGCTCACATCCACTTCGGCACTTGGCTCTGTAAATGGGAAATGATGTGGACGGAATTTAATCTTTGTTGCTTCGCCAAATAATTCTTTCACGAACACTTCCAACGTTCCTTTTAAATCGGCAAATGTTACATTTTTGTCAATCACAAGTCCCTCAATCTGATGGAAAGACGGAGAATGTGTTGCATCCACTTCATCTGCACGGAACACACGTCCCGGAGCAATCATACGAATTGGCAGTTTTCCCTGTTCCATAACTCGGGCCTGTACTGGTGATGTCTGCGTTCTAAGCACAATCTCTTTATTAATATAAAATGTATCCTGTTCGTCTTTTGCCGGATGATTTGCCGGAATATTTAATTTTTCAAAGTTGTATAAGTCATATTCTACTTCTGGTCCTTCCATAACTTCATAACCCATACCAATAAAGATTCTTTCTACTTCTTCCTGAGCGATGGTGTTTGGATGACGATGTCCTACATTATTTTTCTTTGCAGGAAGGGTAACATCAATAACCTCCCTTTTTAACTGGGCTTCTCTTGCAGCTCTTTCTAATTTTGTTTTTGTTTCCTCTAAAATAGTTTCAATTGCCTGTCTTGTTTCATTGACTAACTGTCCTACCATTGGTCTTTCTTCCTGCGGCACATCCTTCATGCTCTTTAACACGCTGGTAAGTTCACCCTTTTTTCCCAGGAAATTAACTCTTACATCATTCAGTTTTTCCAATGCGTCAGAAGCTTCAATTTGTCTTATTGCTTCTTCTCGGATTGCTTTTAATTTTTCTTTCATGTTTTTGACTCCTTCTTGTTTTTGCTGATAAGTGACGCTTACATAAAAAGAGTTTCGCTTGCGAAACTCTAGCGCCGCTTTTGCGTCGCTCTAGCGACAAAATTCCTCTGCAAAAGCGTGCGCATCCTCACGGAGTGTTTTTATTGAAATTGAATAGGAAATCCGGCAGAATTTCCTATTCAATAAAAATAGCCCCGCCCCATAAAGGGACGAAGCTTAATCCGCGGTACCACCCTGATTTCTGAAATCTCAGACACTCATATGCGTAACGTGCATCACGTCGGCTCCTACTTAATTTCAAAACCGCAGCTCCGGTGGGAAATTCATTTGCCTGTCTGAACGTAAGAAAGCTTACAGCCGATGACTTTCTCTCTCTGAACGAAAACAAGAAACTACTTAACACCTTCATTGCCTTTACTTTTTAATTCAAAACTATTTTAGCACATAATTTTTGAATGTCAAGTATGTAATCGCAATTATTATCCCCAGGGACTTCGATTTGGGCGTTGTCCCAGGCTGCCCCCATCCATACCAATATTAACACCGGAATGACGTTCTGACGGCTGAATCACTACAGATACCGGCTGACTTCCACTCCATTCAAAAGAATAGGATTCACCGGATGCCTGCCCAATCAGGTTTTTCCAGGATAAGTCCATCTTGACTTCCGGGTCACAATGTCCTCGCTGCCCCATCCAGCAGATAACCGCATCCGGGTCCACTGTCAGTGTGGCTCCACTTTGAATATTACTCAGTACAATAGGATTTCCATCAGCCAATATTACTGCATAAGCGTTATCGCCATTCCCTGTTAATGTAGAAGTTGCAAGCCCTTTCTGTGAAATAATACCGCTCCCAATAAATCTTACGTCATATTTGCAGTCCTGGGTAAATGCCAGAATATTCTCCGATTCAACGGACACAGTTTCGCCCATTGCCAGTTTATACACAATCACATGCTGTCCTGCATTGGCATAATAAGTAACGCAATCTCCTGACATCATCACCTTCATCAAAGGCAGATTTTCTCCGGTAACCCGGCGCATAATAGAGCCAAGCAATGCCTGCCCCACATCATTTTGAGGTCCTAACAAAAGCTTTTCAAACTTATAATTTTTCCCTCCCATGCTTTCGCCGCCGATGAATGCACCGGCTTTGGTAAACAATACATCACTGCCCCTACAGGTAACCTTTAGTGTCAATTCATTTATCGTTTCAAATGTTAACATATCTTCCTCCTATTAATCATCCACTTGTACGCCATACATCTGGCAAAGTCCAGCTAAATCCTTGGCAACACCATTTCCCACTGCATTAAATTTCCACGTTCCATTGTGATTATAAATCTCACCAATCATCATAGAAATTACATTGGAATAATATTCTGTCATTTGAAAACTGGTTAATTCCTGCCCTGTCTGCCCATCAAGAATCCTTACATAGGCATCCTCCATCATCCCAAAATTCAAATGTTTTTCGAAAGCTTCGTTGATAGTCAGTACAAAAACGATTTTCTTTACCTGACTATTTAAATGTGCTAAATCAATGGTCACAGACTGGCGGTCATCTTTTTCTTGTGTCTGTAATCTCACATATCCGTCGGGACTTTGCTCCTGCCCGTAAAACACAAACCAATTATCACCTAATACCTTACCGTCTGCCCCTAAAAGATACGCTGATACATCCACGTCGCACTGAGCATTGGTGGTATTCCAGCCAAAACATGCTTTTACACCGGAAAGGGGTGTACCATGTTCCAACGCTGCCTTTTGCCCCTTCTGCAGTATATTTTGTAACACCGGCACTGGTTTACGAACCATAGGTGCTGGTGTTACTGTTGCAGTACCTCTTTCTGTGTTTAATGTATAAATATTCTGTGTATTCTTAATCCCCTGCTTTTTTCGTTCATTGATAGTATGTAAATTATTTCTATCATATGTTTTTTCTGCTTTCATAGGTATATTATCCATCTACTCACCTCATTTCCTCAGTTTTTTACATAACAATCAGCTGGTTATAGTCCCAATTCCAATTGCAATACCTACAATAATCATTACCGCACTGATTATTCCAAATATGACAGACAAAAATTTTACTATATACTGTTCTTCCTCAACAAAGATTATATTCGGATTTTCACTGTTGTAACGTAAAGATACCTTATCACCTACTGAGAATTTCCGCCTCGAAAAAGAATAGGTACTAGTCTTTCTGTACTCTTTGCCATTTGCCCAATAGGAATATACCGGTGCATATGTATAGTTTGTATCTCCGCGATAACATATATACTCTGCCACTGTTGCTATTGTCTCCCGGTCACACTTTAATGCCTTCTTTTTTCTGCTTTTGTTCATAATAATCGGTACAAGAGCAAATATCACACCTATAATCAAAAAAGGTCCTGCAATTATTAATTCTGTCATAACTTGTTCTCCTTCTTGTATACATAAAAGATTGAAATTGCTTTTACGCCATCACCGTTAAAGCAACTTGCACAAAAGATGCCAGACTGATTAATACAAACAAAATCATCCCTACATTGAGCCAGACAGTCTTAAACGGATGTTCTAACTGCACTTGACCTTTCTCAAACTTCACTTTTTTCAGTATAAAGGCAAGTACAAACAATACAATTCCTATCATAATAATACCAATGACTGTGAAACCTACTATCATTGTTGCCGCCATTCCCGTTTTTACAATCTGTGGCATAATCCCGGTTCCTAAAATATTAATGCAGATATGTAATGCAATGGAATAACGAATACGTCCTGTACGAATTACCACATAAGCAAAAATAAATCCTAAGGCAGATGCATATAAGAACTGTGCAATATTTCCATGGTACAGTCCAAAACATAAACCGCTAACCAAAACAGCGACCAAATCACCATATTTTCTGAGACGGTCTAATAAAACTTTACGGAACACTAATTCCTCTACAATGGGAGCCACAATTCCTGCAATTAAAATCGTTGGCAGTAAATCAATATCACCAATCACACTATTTAAAGGATTTAAATTCATGTTACCTGTGAACATACCGATAACAAAATTAATCATGGTTCCAATAATATTAAAAACATACATGGCTGCCAGACACATCACAAAAAGGCACAGAAATTCATACCATTTTAACGATTTACTTTCATCACTTTTCACCACCGGAATCTTTTTTACCAACAAGTAAAATAATGGTGCTCCAATCAAATAAAAGCTGACAATGATTAAAGAATATACATACCATGAACTTTCCACAAACTCTGGCATAAAGTGCTTTATCAACCGCCCCAGTACAAACTGTATTGCATTTACGACCACAGTAAGCAGAAACAACGAAATTCCCAGTTTACTAAATACTTTTTTGTTCTCTTTTTCCATAACTATAATCCGCCTTTCTGCGAAAGGCACCAATGCGTCATGAAACGTGTTGATTGACTTTCGCTTTTCAATTCTCTCTCCCTTCTGATATAATTCCTTTATTAGACTGACACACTACAGAACACGTGGAGGTGAGTGGCGGGGCTGTATAGCGGCGACCTCGTATAACTATATGTTGTCGGTCATCCGTTAAGGCATCAATGATTGGCGCATAACGTAGCCCGTAAACTTATCTCTTCCAAAGTCGACTCGATTTTGCCGGATGACCAGTCACTGTCAGTTTTATAACTATAAATCATCAGGAGGTTATTTTATTGTCTTTTAAAATCTTAAAAAATAATTGTTGTGGGCTTGATGTCCACAAAACCTGGATTTATGCCTGCATCGGTATTACCGATTCCAACAAACGCACAGAGTATAAGCAGGCTCGCTTTTCTTCCTTTACTAAAGGTTTGAACGAGTTGTGTGACTGGCTTGCTAAATACAACTGTAACGATGTCTGCATGGAATCTACCGGCAAGTATTGGATTCCAGTTTTCAATATTCTGGAAAAGAATAACATCTGGGTTACTCTTTCTCACCCCAAATATACCAAACCGCAAAAAGGTAACAAGACAGATCGTAAGGATGCAAAGTGGATCTGTGATTTATACATGTGTGGGATGGTGAAGCCTTCCTTTATTCCACCTGCTGACATCCGCGAATTAAGAGATCTTGTAAGATACCGATACAAACTCACCTGTATGATTACCGGTGAAAAGAATCGTGCACAAAACTGTCTTACTGTATCTAACCTTAAATTAGACGATGTCTTTTCTGATATATTTGGTAAATCTTCTCGTTCCATTACGGAACAGATTTTACAACACCCGGGGGAAACTTTTGATATAGCACCTTTTGTTGACAGCAGATGTAAAACTCCTATCGAAGAGATACAGGCTGCCGTTGATGGCGCTATCTCTAAAGAACAAGCTGTGAAACTTAGACAGTGTCTGAATCACATCGATGAATTAGACATGCACAAAGCAGAAATAGAACGGGAAATCTTTCGCCTCAGTGAAAAGTACGAAAGTGTCCTTAATCTTATTCGAACCGTACCAGGATTCGATAAAAACCCATTGACTGCTATACAAGTGCTTTCTGAAATCGGAGGTGATATGTCTGTCTTCCCCACAGCTAAAAACCTCGTTTCATGGGCAGGATGTTGTCCTCGTAATGATCAAAGCAATCGCAAAATTAAGTCCACCAGGATTTCCCGTGCTGGTTCCTATTTTAAACCAGTTTTGGTGCAAATTGCAAATGCTTTAATCAAATCCAAGAAACATCCTGAATTTACTGCCCGTTATCGACGTATAAAAGCACGTCGTGGTCACAAGAAAGCTATCATTGCAATCTGTCGTATGATCCTGACCGCTATCTGGCACATACTCACAGACTTAAAGCCATATACACCAGAAGGCTTTCTTGAATCACGTCTTGTGAATAAAGAAAAAATTTTAACTACTTCACAGGCACTTAATCTACTAAAACAACGAGGTTACACTATCAAGGATGATGCTGTTCCTATTACCTGATTAGGTGTTGTGTCTATATTCAATTTTCAAAACCACCTGTTTAGATGGTTTGTTTGCTATGCCCTTTATTTCTTGGTTGTCCTCTACTTATTTGTTTCAAACTTATGCTCCTCTATTTTTCATTTTTTATTTCTTTTAAAATCTTTGTAAATTTAATTGGGTTTCCATACCGCAGGGTACCCATACGGTAAATAATTGCTCCCAGCCAGCCGGCACCTACAATAGAAGCCACCAAAATCACACCGGAAATAATCACCTCTACCATACTTACGCTTCCCATGGCGATTCTTGCAAACATGGCACTGTAAGAACTAAATGGTAAGAAAGATAACACTTTAATAATAATTCCATCTACATTGCTTAACTGCATTAATGACAGCATATATACCACCATAATCACAATCATAAGACCGCTGATTGCCTTACTGATATCCTCTGTTTTTGATACCAATGCTCCCATAGCACCATGCAAAAATGCATAAAACAGAAAACCACCCAAACCGAAGAATGCAAAGGTAACAAGTACTTCTGCCGGAATATTAAATATCATATCCAGAGAACCGCCCCAGGCTTCTCGGTTCAGCTGATAGGAACCCAAAAGACAAATAAGAACAATTCCTACCTGCATAACAGAAGCAATGGCTCCCGCAATTACCTTTCCAAAAAGAAGGCTGGTTGGAGTAGTAGATGTAACCAATACTTCAATAGAACGGTTGCTCTTTTCTGTGGTAACAGAAACTGCTATCATCTGACCATATAACACAATCATCATAAAAACAAGAATCTCAAACGCATAACAGTACCAGAAATTACTTTCCGTATCTTTTCCCAGAATTTCTTCATTTACAGTAATTTCCTTATTGGAAATACTACTCCATTCTTCATAAGAAATATTATGTTTTTCGCAATAATCCATCTGTCCAGCAGTAACCAGTGCCGATTTCATCATTTCAGATTCTATATCCATCATGCCTTTGTTAAGAACATAATAGTCCATTTCGTCCAGAGAACGAATTACAAATCCGGCTTTAATTTTTTCAGTTTCAACTGCTTCCTTAATTTCAGGCTCCTCAACATACTGGTATGTTCCTTCGCCGAAGATTTCGGTTATCAAATTTTCCGGAACAACATGATTTTCATCACTGATATAATAATCAATCTCAACTTCCTCTGTTTCTTCTGTCTCATCCTCTTCCTGAACTTCGCCATTTATTGATGGTACCGGAAGATACTTTGACATATCCATAAGACTCGGCAAAAATAACACTCCTGCTCCAAGGAACGCAATTACTAAAGTAGTAATCACAAATGGTTTATTTCGCAAATATTCCTTTAATTCAAATCCTAAAACTAATAAAAATTTTTTCATTGGTCATCCCCCGCTTTCATAACAAATATCTCATTTAAAGATGGTGCATAATTTCCAAAGGTTGCAATGCTTAAATTCTCTTTTAACACTGCCTCCATCACATCCGATTTTTTCTTTCCTTCTTTTAATTCCAAAATCACTTCATCCTTTTTCATTCCTGCCACTGTTACACAGTCATCAAACTTTTGTTCTATGATTTTTTTCGTTTCTTCCACATTGTATTCATCAAACGAAACGGTAATTCTATTTTTACCATATTCCTTTTTAATGTCTTTTAGCTGTCCTTTTAACACTACGTCACCATGATTAATCACTACAATGTCTTCACAAAATTCCTCCACATAGCTCATCTGATGACTGGAGAAAATCACAAGTCTTCCTTCTTGAATCAGCTCTCTTACCACATCCTTTAATATCTGAGAGTTTACCGGATCCAAACCGCTGAAAGGCTCATCTAAAATGACAATATCCGGTTCACTGACTAATGTTGCAGCCAATTGTACTTTCTGCTGATTTCCCTTGGACAGTGTTTCTAACTTACGGTTAGCATATTCTTCAACCTCCAGTCTTTGTAACCACTTTCTGCTACTTTTCTCTGCTTCTGTCTTACTCATTCCGCGAAGACGTGCAAGATATGTCATCTGCTCTAGCACGATTCTTTTAGGATACAGTCCTCTTTCTTCCGGCATATATCCAATTCTCTGTTTTGCCGGTTCAAAAGGCTTTCCATCCAACAGAATTTCACCACTGTCACTTTTGAACACATCCATAATAATTCTCATGGTAGTGGTTTTTCCGGCGCCGTTTCTTCCTAAAAGTCCCAGTGCTGTTCCACTTTCCACTTCAAAATTAATTCCATGCAGCACTTCTTTTCCTGCAAAGGTTTTTCTGATGTTTTTCACTTCCAGTTTCATATAAATCCTCCTTATTTTATCACATACAAAATATGTCCTTTCATTTTTATCCAAATATAGAACTAACAATTCCTATCACAAGTCCTATCACACCTCCAATGAGCATTAACATTCCCGTTCCCCCAATAATGGAGAACAATCGCACTCTTTGTCTTTTCATATCCTCCGGAATATCCTTCTTGTCATATACCTGATAAATTATTGCCCTGTTATCAAAGGCACATAAGCACTCTAGTCCATGTTCCTGTGCATACGCAATACTTTCTGCCTGCCAATCATTGCCCATCAAATTCCAGTCTTTCGTGTCGGAAATTCTTTTCATTCCTGCTTTCCGTCTTCGCTCATCAACCATGGATTTAGTATCCATCACAAAATCTACTGCCGTACTTTTTGTTTTCTCAAAAGTATAAGTAAGCATTCCCATAGAAATCAGTTTTTCACCTTTTTGTGCATGCTTTTTTAAATACTTTTGTAATCCCTTAGTGGTGATAATAAGATGCCTTTCCTTTCGGGTTCCTCTGCTTTTTTGCTTTTTCCATGCTTCTCTGGACATCATTTGCATATCCTCATACACCATATCAGATATTTTAAACGTCAAACAGGTTATAAGAGAAGTGATTACTATATAAGCTCCAAAACAAAGATGATACCCCATTCTCACCTGTTGTAATTGAGAACTATCTATACCACTCCCCAGCAAAAGCAAATCTAGAAGCACCCCCACAGTTGCCACAAAGGCAATCATCTTGACCAACAACTTTGCCTGGGACAGATAAAAATTTCTGAATTTATCTGCTCGCATGTGCATAGATTCTTCATTATTATACAAATCATTGAACCCATCTTCTTCATATTCCTTAGTAAAATAATAATTCAGATTTTCATCATGTGTAACTTCCTTCCATCCGCCTTCCATTGCCATATCAATGAAGTTCTTCTTTTCCATCATTTCTGAAAGTGTGGGATTACTCTTTAAATCGAATCGATCCACCTCATAAAGCATATGTTTCGGGGTATCTTTTCGAAACGAATAATACATGCCAAATTTTACATCCTCTAACATATACCCTTGCAATGCCATTTCTTCTAGCCATTCTCTTTCTTGATGAAATGTCAGATAAAACTTAAATTTTTTATACCGTTTCTCCATTTTCATTTCTCCCTTCTAACACGCTGATACCATTTTCCAACTGTGCCTGCAAACGCCTTGTTTCCATTTCCAGCAACTCCAAACCAAGTTCTGTAATTTGATACGTCTTTTTTCCACTGTCATTCTCCACTATGGTAATTAAACCATCTGTTGTCAGCCTGCCCACCATAGTATACAAAGTTCCTGTCCCAAGCTTAATTCGTTCTTTGGTAAGGCTGCTTACAAATTGCATAATGGCATAGCCATGTCTTGCTTCAATGACTGCTAACAGCGTGTAATAAGTGGTTTCTGTCATAGGAATATATTTTTTTGCTATATCTTTTTGCATATTATCACCTGCCGCATTTTTGTTCTTTCATACAGTTGTTACTCGATATATTTTCTCTCGACATGTCGTTACTCGACATATCTTGTATTGACATACTACCATGAAGTTTTGATGCTGTCAATCATTTTCTCAAAAAGTCAGTTTTTAGTTGGAAGGACGCTCATAAATGGCACAACTTATGCCGTATACTAAAAACAGCCCATAGTCGATACAATTCTTCTCAAAAAGGCTGTTTAAATCTCTGCCTTTT
>JBGVOM010000005.1:0-37360 GCA_045126515.1 Lachnospiraceae bacterium | reverse complement strand
GGTGCGAGCCTCATTTGGCGATACGCCTCACAAGCTTACGAATGTGTGAACTAGTCGCAGGCACTGAGAGCGGGCTTCCCAGAGGATACCACAACCTTTCTTCGTCCGTTTTGTCACACCACATCTACTTTTCCTTGCATTGAAGAAAAAAAATACCCCAAAAATTGCAAAAGTATTTGCGGTGATTACAGTAGGTTATGCTTTGTCACCCATTGACTTGATACCGGATTTTATTCCTGTTTTGGGGTACTTAGATGATGTGATTTTACTTCCTGTAATGATTGCACTGACCATAAAGATGATACCTCATGACATATTTGAACAGTGTCAAAAGGAAGCCCAGGGAATGTGGGGAAATGGGAAACCGAAGAAATGGTATTATGCGATACCAATATTGTTGATATGGATATTGGTGATTGGTATTATAGTAAACAATGTATTTTAAGATTTATAAAGTAGAGTAAAGGAGATTTTATGAGAGTAACGGTGATACATGGACAAAATCATAAAGGCTCAACTTATCATATTGCAAAAATGCTTGCAGATAAGTTAGAGGGAGAGGTTACAGAATTTTTTCTGCCAAGGGATTTTGGAGAATTTTGTGTGGGGTGTACCAGATGCTTTGGAGAATCAGAAAAGTTATGCCCTCATTATGAAAAGTTAAAACCAATTACAGATGCAATAGATAGGGCAGACGTGCTTATATTTGCAAGTCCTGTTTATGTTTATCATGCCACCGGAGCGATGAAAGTACTTCTGGACCATTATGGATATAGATGGATGGTTCATCGTCCGGAAGAAAGTATGTTTAGAAAACAGGCGGTATGCATTTCTACTGCAGCAGGTGCAGGAATGAAAAGTACAAATAAAGATATGTCCGACAGTATGTTCTTTTGGGGAGTTGGAAAAGTATATTCCTATGGTGTAGCTGTAGCAGAGACATCTTATGAAAGAGTAAACAGTAAGATAAAGCAGAAAATCGAAAAGAAGACCACAGATTTAGCTTACAAAATTAAAAAGAAAAATGGTAATATCAAACCGGGTATTAAAACTAAGATATTCTTTAATATTATGGGGATGATGCAGAAAAGCGGATGGAATGAAGCGGATGTAACTTATTGGAAAGAAAAGGGCTGGGATAGAGGTGAGCGTCCTTGGAAAAACAATATACAAAAAAAGAAAAAATAGTATTAACGTTAACATTATGTTGAATGGTTACAGTTCCTGTGAATAATGTAGCTTTTATTATTGTTTTCCTATGAATAATGTGATAAATTAAAATGTGTTAGTTTAGAAAGGAAATAGTATGAATCATGATACAATAGCAGCCATTGCCACAGGGATGACAAATTCCGGAATCGGCATTGTTAGAATAAGTGGCAGTGAAGCTTTTTCAATAATAGATAAAATATATAAAACGAAAAAAAATAAATTACTTTCTCAGGCAGAATCCCATACCATTCATTATGGATATATTTATGATGATGATGAATTAGTGGACGAGGTTATGGTATCGGTGATGCATGCCCCAAGAACTTATACCGGAGAAGATACGGTGGAAATTAATTGCCACGGTGGTCTTTTTATTGTGCAGAAAGTATTAGAAACGGTATTAAAACATGGAGCAAGAATGGCAGAGCCGGGAGAATTTTCAAAACGTGGATTTTTAAACGGGAAAATGGATTTATCTAAAGCTGAGGCTGTCATGGATTTGATTTATTCTAAATCAGAATATGCCTATAAAAATTCCCTGAACCAGTTAAAAGGAAATTTACTGGAAAAGATTAAATCCTGTCGGGAAAAGATTATTTATGAAATTGCATTTATAGAATCTGCCTTAGATGATCCGGAACATATAGATATTACCGGTTACAGCGAAAAATTGCAGGTTACGGTAAAGAAGTTAGAAGCAGAGATTAGAAAATTAATTGCTTCTTCCCGAAACGGAAAAATAATAAAAGAGGGAATTAAAACTGTAATTTTAGGAAAGCCCAATGCCGGAAAATCTTCTCTGTTAAATGTACTTTTAGGAGAAGAAAGAGCCATAGTTACCGATATTGAGGGAACCACCAGAGATGTGCTAGAAGAAAGTGTAAACTTAGGTGGAATTAAGTTAGTGATTATGGATACTGCCGGAATCCGCGCCACAAAAGATGTGGTAGAAAAAATAGGTGTAGAAAAAGCAAAAGATTATGCAAAGGAAGCAGATTTTATCATGTACGTGGTAGATTCTTCAAAGCCATTAGATGAAAATGATGAGGAAATCTGTGACTTGCTACGAGATAAAAAGTCCCTTGTATTATTAAATAAAATGGATTTAACTTCCGTAATTACAGAAAAAGAAATGCAGGAAAAAACAGGAAGTGAGGTAATATCCATATCTGCCAAAGAAAATCTGGGAATAGACAATTTAGCAGAAAAAGTAAAAGAAATGTTTCTTCAGGGTGAAATTGATTTTAACGAAGATATTATGATAACAAATCTCCGCCATAAAAATTTATTAGAACAGGCTCTGGAAAGCCTAAAGATGGTGGAGCAGAGCATAGAAAACAATATGCCAGAAGATTTTTATTCCATAGATTTAATGAGCGCTTATACATCGTTAGGTTATATAATTGGAGAAGAAGTAGAAGAAGATTTGGTTAACGAGATATTTTCTAAGTTTTGTATGGGAAAATAAAGAGAAAGAAAAGAGGAATGAAAATGCCTGTGTTAGAAAAAAATTGTGATGTAGTAGTTGTTGGTGCAGGACATGCAGGGTGTGAAGCTGCCCTGGCAGCAGCAAGGCTTGGATTGGAAACAATTATGTTTACCGTAAGCGTAGACAGTATTGCTTTAATGCCTTGTAATCCTAATATTGGAGGAAGTTCGAAAGGTCATTTGGTAAGAGAAATTGATGCTTTGGGCGGTGAAATGGGTAAAAATATAGATAAAACCTTTCTTCAGTCTAAAATGCTCAATGTGTCCAAAGGACCGGCAGTGCATTCGCTCAGGGCACAGGCAGATAAGGCTGAATATAGCAGAAGTATGAGAAAGGTTTTAGAAAACCAGGAGCATCTTACCATAAAGCAGGCAGAAGTTACAGAAATAATAGTAGAAGATGGAACTATTACTGGAGTAAAAACCTATACCGGAGCCACATATCATTGTAAGGCAGTAGTACTTTGTACAGGAACTTATCTGAAGGCAAGATGTTTAACAGGAGAGAGTATTACCCATACAGGACCAAACGGTCTGCAGGCAGCAAATTATCTGACGGATTCACTTAAGGCAAATGGTGTTGAGATGTTCCGGTTTAAGACAGGAACTCCGGCACGAATGGATCAAAATTCTATTGACTTTAGCAAGATGGAACCACAGTATGGTGATGAAAGAGTTGTTCCATTTTCTTTTAGTACCAATCCGGAAGATGTACAGAAAGAGCAGATAGCCTGCTATCTTACTTATACCAATGAAGAAACTCATGAAATTATTCGGAATAATTTAGACCGTTCTCCGATTTATGCAGGAATTATAGAAGGAACCGGTCCAAGATATTGTCCGTCCATTGAAGATAAAGTAGTAAAATTTGCGGATAAAAACAGACATCAGGTATTTTTAGAGCCGGAGGGAATACATACAAATGAATGGTATGTGGGAGGTATGTCCAGTTCCCTGCCGGAGGATGTACAGGAAGCTATGTATCATACCGTTCCGGGATTGGAACATGCTAAAATTGTTCGAAATGCATATGCCATTGAATATGACTGTATCAATGCAAGACAGTTGAATCCTACCCTGGAATTTAAGAATATAAAAGGCTTGTTTAGCGGCGGACAGTTTAATGGAAGTTCAGGATATGAAGAAGCAGCAGCACAGGGGCTGATTGCCGGAATCAATGCAGCATTAAAAACTTTAGGCAGAGAAATGATTGTGTTAGACCGTTCCGAAGCTTATATTGGTGTTTTAATAGATGATTTAGTAACAAAGGAAAACAGAGAACCATATCGTATGATGACTTCCAGAGCAGAATACCGTTTGCTGCTTCGTCAGGATAATGCAGATATGCGTTTAATGGAAAAGGGATATGAAATTGGTCTCATTCCTCAGGAACAGTATGATTTATTAATGAAGAGAAAAAAGGAAATTGCAGAGGAGATTGACCGTTTAGAGAACACCAATGTAGGAGCCAATGAAGAAGTGCAGTCCCTGCTTCGCAAATGCAATAGTACGGAACTAAAATCAGGAACTACATTGGCAGAATTAATCCGCAGACCGGAATTAAATTATGATTTATTAGCACCAATTGACAAGAATAGAACGAATACAGATTACAGGGTGGCGGAGCAGGCAAATATCTCTATTAAATACAAGGGCTACATTGACCGTCAGTTAAAGCAGGTAGAACAGTATAAAAAGTTAGAAAATAAAAAGATACCGGAGAATTTTGATTATGATAAGGTGGGAAGTCTTCGTATTGAAGCAAGACAGAAGTTGAAATTATTCCAGCCAGTGTCTATTGGACAGGCGTCCAGAATTTCCGGTGTTTCACCGGCAGATATTTCTGTGCTTTTAATTTATATGGAACAGTATCGTGGAAAATAGGAGAAATAAATGAGCAAATATGATATTACTTCTTTGGAAAAAGGATGCAAAGAGTTAGGATTGGATTTATCTGATCAGCAGGTAGAGCAGTTCCTGAAGTTTTATGAGCTTTTAGTGGAATGGAATAAGGTTATGAATTTGACAGGAATTACAGATTATGAAGAAGTCATCAGCAAACATTTTCTGGATAGTCTGCTGTTGGTAAAGGCGTATGACATGAGTTCGGTGGAAAGCGTTATTGATATAGGAACAGGAGCAGGATTTCCGGGAATCCCACTGAAAATTGTCTTTCCACAAAAAAAGTTTATATTATTGGACTCATTGGGGAAAAGGATCAAATTTTTAGATGTGGTTGTGGATAACTTAGGTTTTCAGAAAATTGAATTGATACATGGCAGGGCAGAAGATTATGCCAAAAAGGAAGAATACAGAGAACAATTTGACTTGGCAGTGTCCAGGGCAGTGGCAAATCTGGCTTCTCTTTCAGAATACTGTATTCCTTTTGTGAAACCGGGCGGAGCGTTTATTCCGTATAAATCCGGCAATATTCAAGAGGAATTGAAACAATCAGAAAAGGCAGTATCAATTCTTGGCGGAAAAAGAATTGAATGTAAAGAATTACTTCTTCCGGATACAGATATTACGCGTTCTTTTGTTTTAATTGAAAAGGTAAAACATACATCAAGGAAATATCCAAGAAAGGCAGGATTGCCAACGAAAGAGCCTTTGGGATTATAAAAAGTAGAACAAACTTTGAATTTGGAAGAAAAATATGTAGAAATAAGATGAGGCAGTCTGAAATTACAGGCTGCCTCTCAATTTTTTTAAATTAAGCAAGAAAGATCTCAATCTGTTCTAACAGTTCTTCAGGTGCTTCTAACTGTGGTAGATGTTTGGTCTTTTTAATAATGTAAGATTCAATGGAAGGGTTATAGTAAGAGTAATTATCGATGATAGTCTGGATTTCTGTTTCATCCGAACCGCCGATAATATATATACTGTGGTTAATATTTTTCAAAGAATGAAGAATATTAATGTTAGTGTACCTTCCCTTCAGACTTGCAAATAAATATTTAGCATTTCCAAGGTTGGAAGACTCATAATAAGTATCAATGTAAGTCTGGTTAACCTTAAATGGGTTAAAATAGTAGTTTTCAATAAATTTATTTTCTACATTACATTTCATGGCATATAAATTGTAAAGTAAGGTGCCAAGAATAGGAGTTTCAATCAGTAACTTTAAAATCTTGGTACGCTTGGATGGAATTTCGTTTAAACGATATAAGCTCATTGGATTGATTAAGATAATCTTATTAAAAAGTGTTGCATCGTTTCCACATGCTGTAATAACAAGGGGAGCAGCATCTCCGGTAACCATGACATCTGTTTTATGACCAATAATGTTTTTTACAAAATCTGATATTAACTGCACATACAAAAAGTTAGTGTAAGTCAGATTTGGTTTATCAGAACGTCCACAGCCTAGCAAATCAATAGCGTAGACAGTGTGGTTTTTTGCTAAAGAGTTGACTATTTCATTCCATTCACAGGAAGAACTTCCAGTGGTCAAATCATGGACTAGCAGAAGTGGAGAACCGGTTCCCTGTTTGGTATAATATATTTTGCCAAATCTCCATTCATAAAAAAATCCCAATTCCGATTTCAGTAAATCCCGGATAGTTGCTGTGAAAGTCAAAAATTTATTCAAAAGATGTATACTTAAGACACTAAGTGAGGTAAATAAAACTAAGTTTTTGAATTTCTTTTTCATAAGAAACTTCCTTTCTGAATTTGTATTTACAAGTACTTATATTATAGTCCAATATGAAAAGATATACAAGGTATCAGTTTAGATTTGTTGGTTAGTGGGACGCACATAGGAGATAACAGTTCTTCTCAAAAAAGCAAGATTTTTGATAGCCTTTTTGAGAAGAACTGTTATCTCCTATGTGCTGTTCATTGAAAAAGCAAAGTAAAAATCTAAAAGGATACTGTCTGTTAGGTAAGGAGTAGGGGATACTATATATGGTGAGACGAGAAATTGAATTGATAAACTGTTTTATTTTACTTAGTGGTCATGAAAAAACAGCACATAGATGTGACAACTTCTTGCTTGGAAGGCAATTAAAGAGGCGTTTTTAGAAAATGTGAAATCCACTGTTTAGGTTGACTTAGGCGTGAAAGCCTTCTGGAACGTCTTAGTTAACCTTGACAGTTAGTTCACATTGGCGTTGCCTCTGCCTTCCAAGCAAGAAGTTGTCCCACCTATGTGCGTCCCCTTTATCGACAAGTATAAATATAGAACCAAACAATGCAATTTTAAGGCGAAAAACAGTTGTATTTGATTAAAGTTTAATTTATAATTAATTTATTGGGGCAAAATCGGATACGATAGGAGCATCGGTAATTTGGAAGATAAAAATACAACATCCTGTGAGAAGAAAAGGCAGATAGAGGATATGGTATTTGCTTATTATAAAACAATTGCGGATGACAGGATAAAAAGAGAATTTGCATTGGAATCCAAGGAAAAGCATTTGGAGGAAGTGAAAAAGCACATAGCATATTTCAAAGAGGAAGTAGACGAACTGGAGATATTCACTCCAAAAGTAAATTATTCTCTGGATGTAGAAAAAAAGCAGAATTATATCAAAGAGAAACAGCAGTTAGAGGAAGAAATCAGTACAGAAAAGGAAGAACTGAAAAATATAAAAAAACAAGAAACTGATTTTCGTAATCTGGTAAGCTGGTTAAAATCAATTCAACTGGTGGAAGAAAAACAAGAACAATTTGAAACCGATAAAGAGAAGATAATGATGCTCGAAGTTCAGGAAATGGAACGCCAGAGAATAGCCAGGGAGTTACATGATTCTTCTACACAGAATTTGGTTGCATTGTTTAACAAACTTGAACTTTGCAATACTCTGATTGATGTGGATGCAATCAGATGTAAACTGGAATTGCAATCTTCCATGAATTATTTAAAAAATATTATAGCGGATATTCGCTCTACCATTTATGACTTGCGTCCTATGTCATTTGATGATATTGGAATAGACGTTACTATAAAACAATTTATAGAAAAAATAAGAAATCAATACAATAAAAAAATAATATTTATAGATGAAAATAATGTTTTAAAGCAAAGCAGGTTGAAATCTGTTTTAAAGTTAACAATATTCCGGATTATTCAGGAGTCATGTAGTAATGCAGTAAAGCATGCTAATGCAGAGAATATTCAGATTATTGTGAAAAAGGAACAATTTTTTTTGTCTATAATCATTAATGATGATGGAGTGGGGTTTGACACAAACCAATTAGAGAATATAAAAAGAAAAGATAATTCTGGCTTTGGATTATCTATGATGAAGGAACGAGTATATTTATTCTCAGGAGAGTTTAAGATAAATTCTGAAATTGGGAAGGGAACGAGTATAATTGTGAAAGTACCATTTTTAGAGGAGGAATAATAAATATGCCAATCAAAGTTATACTTGCAGATGACCATTCAATGATTCGTGAAGGGCTCAAACAACTATTAGAAATTGATGGAAATATTCAGGTGGTAGGTGAAGCTGCAGATGGAATAGAATGTCTAAGCTTGTTGAAAAAAGTAAAAGCAGATGTATTACTTCTTGATATTAATATGCCAAAAATGAATGGGTTACAGGTGTTAGAAAAGATAAATAAGGGTCAGACAGATATTAAAGTACTAATGTTGACGGTTCATAATGAAGTAGATTATTTAATTAAATCAATAGATATTGGAATTGATGGATATTTACTAAAGGATTCCGGTTCGGCAGAGTTAAAGAAAGCAATCAACAGTTTATATAATGGTGAAAAATATATACAGCCGGAATTAACACCTTTATTGAATCAGAAACTTGTAGAAAAAGAAACTGATTTAGATAAATTACATTCTCTTACCAAAAGGGAACTTCAAATATTGAAATTAATTGCAGAAGGTTTATTTAATAAAGAAATCGGAGATAGATTGAGTATAAGTGAACGTACTGTGAAGAACCATGTATTTAATTTGTTTAAAAAGATTGATGCAGCAGATAGAACTCAGGCGGCAGTATTTGCTATTCGAAATAATGTTGTAGAAATAAAATAGAATGTGTTTATGTTAAAGCAGGAAATTTAAGAGATTAAGTTTTCTGCTTTTTTTGCATGTGAAAAGTTAATTTGAATTTGGGCGGCTATGGGGAAGCACTATTCCAGTGCCAGAATTATTCTGAACAGGCAGAAATAACGTTGCAGTGAACTAAGTTAAAAAAAACACTAAGTCTGTCACCATAGACTCCTCACTAAGTGCAAGCTAAAAAATGGATTTCACTTCCACTAAAAGCATTTCCGGATTGTCTGTCCGAAAAGATTCTGTCACTAGTTGGGGCTGTGCATAACAAGATTATAAGATGAACTATTTAAACATAACAGAAATCCAGAATAATGTTTCACGTGAAACATGGAAAATATTAATAAAGCAGCAACTTTATTTTGAATTATTAGAGGAGATGCTCCAGCTAGTGCTAGAATCTTCCCGACTAGGCAAAAAATGACGCTGCAGAGAATTTGGTTTTGATAATTACTAAGTTCGTCACCAGAGGACTTCTCGCTAAGTGCAATCTAAAAAATGGATTTCACTTCCACTAAAAGCATTTCCGGATTGTCTGTTCGAAAAGATTTTGTCACTAGCTGGGGCTCTACATAACAGGCTTATAAGATGAACTATTTAAACATAACTAAAATCCAGAATAATGTTTCACGTGAAACATAGAAAAGTATTAATAAAGCAACAACTACATTTTAGCTCGTTATGGGACCAACCAATCTGGTGCCGAAATCTTTTTGACCAGGCGAAAATAGCGTTGCACCAAACTAAGTTTTAAGAAGTAGTAAATTCATTGTCAGAGGGTTTCTCAATAAATGTAATCTAAGAACTGAATTTTACTTCCACAAAAAGCATTTCTAGATTGCCTGCCAGAAAGATTCTGCCACTAGCAGAGGATGTGCATAACAAGAAAGAAGATGAAATATATATAAAATTTTAAATAATGTTTCACGTGAAACATTTTATTGAAAATGAAAAAATAAGATACTTTCTGTTCTACCAAAAAGAGCATGTAAAATCTGAACTTACAAGTTTTGAAGAACAGCTCATAAAAAATACAAATTCTTTAAAAAAGGCAATAAAAGAGGCACTTTCAGCAGTGTTGCCTCTGCCTTTCTGAAAAAATGTATTGTCTATGAGCATCCCTCTAACCAATAACTCAAAATAATTTCCAATTATCACATTTTTCCACCCAACCCCATTGCGAATGAAATCTATATATTGTATAATAAAAAAAGATATGCATTGTTACTTATAGAAAGGCGATAAAAATGGGACGAATTATTGCAATTGCAAACCAAAAAGGTGGCGTTGGCAAAACAACGACGTCTATCAATTTATCAGCCGCACTTGCTGAATTAGAACAGAAAGTACTGGTGATAGACGTTGATCCTCAAGGAAATACCACAAGTGGATTTGGAATAAACAAAAATGAACTGGAAAAAACAATTTATGAATTAATGTTGGGTGAGTACGAAATTGAAGATTGTATTATAAAAGATGTTTTGGACAATCTGTCTATTTTACCATCTAATGTAGAACTGGCGGCGGCAGAAATCGAATTGATAGGGATTGATGAAAAAGAATATATACTGAAAAATCAAGTGGAAAAAGTGAAAGATTCCTATGACTTTATTATTATTGATTGTCCACCATCTTTAAATATGCTCACAGTAAATGCAATGACCACAGCAGATACGGTGCTGGTTCCGATTCAGTGTGAATATTATGCATTGGAAGGGTTGAGCCAATTACTACATACTGTAGATTTAGTGAAACAACGACTGAATCCGGAATTAGAGATGGAAGGCGTTGTGTTTACTATGTATGATGCCAGAACAAATCTGTCTCTGCAGGTAGTTGAAAACGTAAAAAACAATCTGAATCAGGCAATATATAAGACGATTATTCCTCGAAATGTAAGACTTGCAGAAGCTCCAAGTCATGGTCTGCCCATTAATATATATGACCCAAAATCAGCAGGAGCAGAAAGCTATCTACTGTTAGCAGAAGAGGTAATCCATAGAGGAGAAGAAATAGAAGATTAAAGGAGAAAAATAATGGCAGCAAAAAAAGCCGGTATGGGAAAAGCCTTGGGAAAAGGATTAGACTCATTAATTCCAAATGGAAAAGAAAGTGCTTCTTCTACAAAAAATGAAAATGTAAAAGTAAAAGAAGTAGTAAAAGAAGTAATAAAAGAGGTTGTGAAGGATGAATTGTTTGTAAAAATCAGCAAAATAGAACCAAACAGAGAACAGCCTAGAAAAGATTTTAATGAAGATGCATTGATGGAATTGGCAGATTCTATTAAACAATATGGGGTAATTCAACCGTTGCTGGTAAAAGAACGTGAGGGTTACTATGAAATTGTTGCAGGTGAGCGTAGATGGCGTGCGGCAAAGATGGCAGGACTAAAAGAAATTCCTGTTATCGTGAAGGATTATAGTGAGCAGGAAATTGCAGAGATTGCATTGATTGAAAATCTTCAAAGAGAAGACCTAAATCCAATCGAAGAAGCGATGGCGTACAAGCGATTGCTGACAGAATTTAATTTAAAGCAGGATGAAGTGGCAGAAAGAGTATCAAAAAGCCGTACGGCAGTAACCAATTCTATGCGACTTTTGAAATTATCAGAAAAGGTACAGCAGATGCTGATTGATGAGATGATCAGCAGTGGTCATGCCAGAGCATTGCTTGCTATTGAGGATGAAGAAAAGCAATATTCTATTGCTACAAAAATATTTGATGAAAAGTTAAGTGTTAGGGAAACGGAAAAACTGGTAAAAAATTTGGATAAACCCAAAAAAGAACCGGTGGTATTAGAAGATGGCGCTATCTATGAAGACTTGCAGGAAAAAATGAAAGCTATTATGGGAACAAAGGTAGTGATTAATCGTAAAAGCAATACTAAGGGAAAAATAGAAATTGAATACTATTCTGTGGATGAACTTGACAGAATCATGGATTTATTTAAACAAATAAAACAACAATAAGGGAGATAAAAAATGAGTTTTGAGTATATTAAGGAACTAATGGGAGAAAATATAGTATTTATTGCAGCAGCAGGTGTGGCAGCCATATTGGTTTTGCTTATAATGAATATTGTCGCATTAGTAAAGATTAGTAAATTAAAGAAAAAGTACAATTCCTTTATGGAAGGAAATGATGCAAAATCGTTGGAAGAAACAATAGTTAGCAGATTCCGTCAAGTGGATGATTTAAAGGTAAATCAGGAATTACAGGGCAAAGATATAGAAGCTTTAAAAGCCAATATTTTAAAAACATATCAAAAATTTGGACTGGTGAAATATGATGCATTTAATGAAATGGGAGGACAGTTAAGCTTTGCGCTGGCTATGTTAGATAAGAAAAATAATGGATTTTTGTTAAATACAGTACATAACAGAGAAGGAAGTTATACTTATGTAAAAGAAATTTTTGATGGAAAATCAGAAATTAATTTGTCAGAAGAGGAAGAAAAAGCTCTCAATAAGGCAGTTAGTGCAAAATAAAATAGAATTTTTTGGGGTGAGTAATGTATGAAACGAAAACGGGTAGAAGCTCTGGAAGGCGGAGAGAGTCTTGCAAAACCTATTTTGCTTGATATTGGAACAGTTCTGATATATGAAGACACCATACTAAAAAAAGAATATATAGATAAATTATTAGAATTGGGAATAGATGAAGTATATGTAAGAGAAGAAAAAGAAGGCAGTCTGTTAGAACAGGCCACGATAGAAGAACAGGTTCGACAAGAGTATAGTGACAAAGTAAAAGAACTTTTGGAGCATCATGTTCATAATAACAATAATAATATTGGTGAACTGCAAGAAGTAGCACAGAATATATTTGATGAAGTCATCGAACAAAAAGAGGTTTTGGATTGTGTTATTGAAATTCATGAGAGAAGTGCAGATGTTTATGAACATTCTGTTTCTACCTGTGTATTATCTGTACTGACAGCATTGAAACTAGGAATTACTAAGGAAAATGCCAAGGAAATTGCTGTGGGAAGTTTACTACATGATGTTGGAATGAGATATATTGAAGTAGATGTGGTGAATAAAGATTTGGCAGATATGAGTGCCTATGAGCAGGCAGAATACAAAAAGCATCCGGTGTATGGATATTCAGCGGTAGAAAATGAGGAATGGATTTCACAGACTGCAAAGTCTATCATTTTGTCTCATCATGAATGCATTGATGGAACCGGGTTTCCACTGCATACTAGAAGTAATGAAGAAGCAAGACAGATTGTTGCGGTATGCGATGTTTTTGACAGTATGATTTGTGGCATTGGAAACAGACGGAGAAAAGTTTACGAGGCAATTGAGTATATTCGTTACAATAGAGGAACTAAGTATAATAAAAAAGTCTGTGATACTTTTCTGGAATTTATTTTCATTTATCCTAATGGAACAGAGGTCTTGTTGAACAACGGAAAAGAAGCTGTTGTTATAGGGCAAAACAAACATATGAAGGAAAGACCGGTAATAAGACTTAAAGACACCCATGAAACAATAGACATGATGAAAGAAAACACGATTTTTATAGAAAAAATTTTATAAAATAAGAGTAAATTTCAATTATTTACTTGTCATTTATTCTGTTGTATTATATAATATTGAATTGTCGGTGATACGTTGAATTTGAAAATAAAAGTGATGTGGGCATATGCATAAGTATTTGAGAGCAGTAGGATTTAGCAATGTAAAATTAAAAAAAGATCTGAAACCTTATATAAAAGAAACCGTTATTTCGCCTGACAGTACAGAAATGTCAGAAGACGACGGAGAAGATATTTTAATACAAATATATAAGGAATATGCAGACGGTATGGGACTTATGTTATGTGGTCTGATTAATGATAATGATGAATTTGAACTGGAATATTGTTATCCTCAGTTTAATGGAACGGGTGTAACATCGCGGGAAGATATTATTGTGGAACCGCATGCAGATAAAGAATCTTACGCAGGTGTTTGCGAAGATGTGAAAGTAGGCGTGTCCCTGATTTTCTATTTACAAAATATTTGTGAATATAAAAATGAAAAAAGACTGCATCCGGTAAAAAGTGTTGGTGTTGATACCACATTGTCGGCATTGTCATTGTCAGGAAAAATTTTGCTACCTATTGATAAGACGGAAAATCAGATAAAGGTGACAAAGGAAGCCGCTGAAAATAGAAATCATTTAATTGAGGCTGCAAGAAAAGGCGATGAGGATGCTATTGAAAGCCTTACCTTGGAAGATATGGACACTTATTCTATGATTTCTAGAAGAATTTTAAAGGAAGATATCTTAAGTCTGGTGGATAATTATTTTATGCCATATGGTGTAGAATGTGATAAATACTCTATTATGGGTGAAATCGAGGATGTATCTCTTGTAAAAAATAGAAGTACAGGGGAAGAAATATATAAGCTTACTGTGAATACAAATGAATTAGTATTTGATGTATGCATCAATAAACTCGATTTACTGGGAGAGCCAAAAATAGGAAGAAGATTTAAAGGAACCATCTGGCTCCAAGGGAGAATTAATTATCAACGTTAATAACCTTTTCGGAGAACTTTTGTTGATTCGAAAAGGTTTACATAAAATAAGTTCTCTTAGTTAAATGGATATAACAGACCCCTCCTAAGGGTCAGTTGCAGGTTCGATTCCTGCAGGGAACAGTATTATAGTAGCAGAAGCGAAGGTGTAGTGAATTACATTTTCGCTTTTTTAGATAACGTGATTGACAAAAAAGAGAAAATAAGGTGGTCATATGAATTATATTGTGCTGGATTTAGAATGGAATCAATGTCCATATGGAAAAGAAATGGAAAACAAAGAACTTCCATTTGAAATCATAGAAATTGGTGCAATGAAAATGAATAACAAAAAGGAATGTATAGGAGAATTTAGCCGGTTGATTCGTCCTAGCGTATATAAAGAAATCAATTCTTATACTAGGAATATACTTTCTCTTACCATGAAAGACCTAAAAAAGGGGGACGATTTTGTTCAGGCTGTAACTGATTTTTTGGAATGGTGCGGAAATGATTATATATTTTGTACCTGGGGCTCTACAGATTTGTTGGAATTACAGCGTAACATGAAATTTTATGGTCTGGAGCCCTTGTCACAAGGACCATTAAAATTTTATGATGTTCAGAAGGTTTTTTCTATTATTTTTGAAGAAGATGCTAAAGCCAGAAAGTCTTTGGAGTATGCGGTAGATTATTTACATATATTAAAAAACGCAGCTTTTCACAGGGCATGCGAGGATGCCATGTATACTATGCGAATTATGCAGCACATGAGTTATTCTGATATGGAACGTTACTATTCTATTGATACGTTTCAGCGTCCAAAAGATAAAAAGAGCGAAGTATATGCTATATTTGAAAAGTACTCAAAATATATCTCTAGAGAATTTTCCAGTAAGGAGGCAGCTATGGCAGACCGTGAGGTTGCCAGTACCAGATGTTATCTGTGTGGTAAGAACGCAAGAAAGAAAATTCGATGGTTTTCTGGAAATACCAAGATGTATTTTTGTCAGGCATATTGTGAAAATCATGGATTTCTCAAAGGAAAAATCCGTATGAAAAAGACAGAGGAAGGAAACTTCTATGTGATAAAAACGTTAAAGCTGGTATCAGAAGAAGAGGCTTCTATTATAAGGAAAAAGCAGGAAGAAGTAAGAAAAAAGAGGAGAGAAAAAAGAAGAAATCAAACGCCGTAGCGGTAAGCTGCGGCGTTTTCTCATAGCATTAAAATTTTAGATTTTTGTATTTAGATGGATATTTTCTCCGCTTGGAACGGGAGTTTTTCTTTTCCGGTTTTAATTTCTTTCCCACATAACTTTCTGTGGAAAGAGAAGGAAGTTTAAATTTCTTTAAGATAAACAGAATGCTACAGATTAATAAAGCAAAAACAATAATTCCTATAAACAGAAAAAGAAAGATTTTACTATTATTATTTTTTGTTTTTCCCACGGTTACGGTGTTGTTTTCTGTATCAATTGCTACGGATTCTCCCTCTTCCATGGCAGAAGAATTGGTGGAAAACTGAAATGCTTCGTCATTGCTTTTGGCTAAATCAATGGTAGTATATCCTACAAAATGGTCATTAAAAGAGTAATCTAAGCTTGCTATAACGTTGGCAGATTCATCTGCTTTATCAAAATTTAAGGTTGGTGTTGCATCTTCAAAGGAAGAATTTTTGGGAAGAATAATACTTCCTGATTTATTTACGGAAATCAAAGGTTTTGTGTTTCCAAAGATATTGCTTTCTGTATGGAAAAAGTTTGCATTATCAATGGAGAAATTTTTTTCATTTTCAGAAATATTTATTTTTTGGAAATTTTGAAATCCATAATCTAATAAGGTAGCAGTGTCTGTCCAGTGACAAGGCTTGTCTTCTTTCAGGACAACACAGATTAATGTCATTCCGTCACGTTCTGCAAATGTTACAAGTGTTGAACCGGCATCCGTAGTATATCCGGTTTTACCACCGATACATCCGTCATATTCATAGGCTCCACCCTGCATCATTTTATGATGGTTTGTGTTATCATAGCGAATTTCGCCTTTGGAGGTAGGCGGAAAATTGTAAGTGGCAGTACACATAAATTTTTTGATGTCCGGATTCTGCAAAGCAGCCTGAGCAATCAAAGCCATATCATAAGCAGATGTATAGTGATTAGGATCATGAAGACCATGTGGATTTGCGAAATGTGTATTTAAACATCCCAAATCTGCAGCTTTCTGATTCATCATATCAGCAAAAGCTTCGGTTGTACCTGCTACATGTTCTGCAATTGCCATGGCAGTTTCATTTCCTGATAAAAGCATAAGACCATAAAGACAGAACTCCATGGAATACTGATCGCCTTCGTCAATTCCACCTACAATACTGCTTCCACTTGGAATACCAAAAACAGAATTGTGAGAAAAAGTTACAGTTTCATCTAAGGAAGAATTCTCCACTGCCAAAAGTCCGGTCATGATTTTAGTGATACTTGCCGGATATAGCTGTTCGTGAGAATTTTTTTCATATAGAATAGTTCCTGTGGAAGCTTCCATTAAAATAGCCGACTCAGCATAGCATACCGGACCATCCGGCCAGTTTTCAATATCATTGCTTTCAATGGGAATAGCAGCACGTGCCATAGCTTCCTCAGAATAAGTGGTTTCAGTAGCATTTGCAGTTGTCACAGAAGAAAAACACATGACAGCAGCAACAAAAATAGCAGTTATTTTTTTAAATCTCATTATACTCTCCTAAAATCTTACTTTACAGCATCAAAAGCTTCTGTAAATGTAGTTACATCTACAACTCCGGTGGTTGGAGTACGGTAAATAGGTGTGCTAGAATTATATGCTGTAAAATAAGTATAATTATTTGTAATGTTAATATCATGGAAAACACCACTCTGAATTACTTCCATATTGCTTCCATCAGTTTTCATTCGCTTAAGACAAGGATTTTCCGTGTCACTTACCTGATAGAAAATAGTGTCTCCATATAAGTTATATGTATCAAGACGTTCTGTGGTTAATGTGGTTTTTTCGTTGGTAGTTAAATCCACTTTTGCAAGGGAATAATTATTTTCCACATCCATAAAATACAAATAGTTATCCTGGATGGTTGGAAGATAACAGTTGCCCTCATAGACTAGTTCTTTTTTATTGGTATCCGGATTCATTTTCATAACATTATGATTTTTCAGTGTATTGCAAAAGTACAGTGCGTTGTCAAAATATCCGGTTGGATTTACCGCTTCTTTAATTACTTCCTGCTCCTCTTTGCCGTCAATACCCACAGAATATAAATGAAAACCATAATCATTGGAATAATTCTGGAAAAATATCCGGTTATTAATTAGCTGTGTATTTCCAACATTGCCATTATAAAGGCAGGTTTTGTTTTTGCCATTTAACTCCATGCGGTACAAACCTTTAAATATAGCAGTTGAGAATCCAAAGGTACCTTCTGTCTGCGATGCTTCCCGAACATAATAAATGTAATGGGAATCCACATTGATGCTTTTGACAGGACCATCACAGAGTCTTTTGCACTTTCCATTGTCAGGAGTATAAGAATACAATGAATGGTTATCATAAGCGTTGGCAAAATATAGTACTCCATCGCGTTCGCAAAACAATCCGGAATTATTCAAATTTCCAGTAGTATTTCCAAAAATGGGGAGTTCATTCATCTGCACTTTCTTTGAAAATTTTATAATCATTGCAATAATACATACGATTAGAACAATGATAATTGTAATGATTGTAGCAAATCCCCTTTTACGTTTCTTGTTTTTCATAAAATTTTCCTCCCCATAAAATAGCTATATAGAAATTATTATAATATTTCTGCGATTATAATGCAAGACACTGGAAAAAAATTGTTTTCTACTTGATTATAATAAGGAAGTGCTGTATCTTATTAAGTAGGTTAAACAGAAAGTATATATGTGTTAAGTATTTATACATAAAGGAGATTTTTATGGCAGATTTACAGGAATTAAGAAAAGAAATTGACCGGATTGATAAAGAGATGGTGAGCCTTTTTGAGGAGCGCATGGAAATTTGTAAAAACGTGGCAGAATATAAAATTGAGACGGGAAAAAAGGTGTTTGACCGGGAACGGGAAGATGCAAAGATAGAAGCGGTCCAGTCAATGACTAAAAATCAAATTAACCGTTTAGGGGTAGGGGAGTTATTTGGTCAGATTATGTCCATTAGCAGAAAACTCCAGTATAAGCTTTTAGCTCAACATGGAATTATGGAAAAACCGTCTTTTCGACCAGTGGATACTTTAGATAAAGAAAACGCAACGGTGGTATTTCAGGGAATTGAAGGTTCTTACAGTTATGCTGCTATGAAAGAATATTTTGGTGCAGATGTGAAGAATATTCATGTAAAAACCTTCCGCAATGCTATGGAAACTATTGCAGAGGGAAAGGCAGATTATGCAGTGTTGCCAATTGAAAATTCAACGGCAGGGGGTGTTAGTGAAATCTATGATTTGTTAGTTGAGTTTAATAATTACATAGTGGGAGAACAGATTATTGAAATTAAACATTGTCTGTTGACCGTACCGGGTGCAACAAAAGATGACATTAAAACAGTGTATTCCCATCCCCAGTCTTTAATGCAGAGTGCAGGATATTTAAGAAAACATGACTGGAAACAGGTTAGCATGGAAAATAATGCCTTTGCAGCGAAAAAGGTGGCAGATGAGGGAAATAAAACCCAGGCAGCCATTGCAGGCAGATATGCAGGAGAATTATATGGTCTGGATATATTAGAGGAAGGGATTAACGACAGTCAGTTAAACTCCACCAGGTTTATTATTGTATGTAATGAAAAGAAATTTTTAAAGAATGCAGGAAAGGTAAGCATTTGCTTTGAAATCCCACATGAGAGTGGTTCACTTTACAAAACATTATCCCATTTCATTTATAATGGAATTAATCTTTGTAATATTGAGTCCAGACCAATCCGGGAAAAAAACTGGGAATACCGCTTTTTTGTTGATTTTGAGGGAAATTTAGAGGACAGCGCAGTGCAGAATGCACTGGGAAGTCTGAAAGAAGAAACCAGAAATATGATTATTTTTGGAAATTATTAATTATCAACTTTAGCGTCACAAAAAATAGAAACAATTAGCAAGGAGTAATTACATGCGTCTTCGAAACATAAAAGGTGCCGGAGAAGTTATTGAGGCAAACGAATTTGTCATCAAAAATCCGGAAGAATATAAAGGAAGATGGAATCAGGTATTCCAGAATGACTACCCAATACAGATAGAAATTGGTATGGGTAAGGGACAGTTTATTATGGAACTGGCAAGACAGAATCCGCAAATTAATTTCATTGGAGTGGAGCGTTATTCCAGTGTACTGCTGCGGGCATTGCAAAAGCATGAGGGCACAGAACTGACTAATTTATATTTTCTGTGCATTGATGCCAGAACAGTGGAGGATATTTTTGCACCGGGAGAAATTGATAAGATTTATTTGAATTTTTCAGATCCATGGCCAAAGGATCGGCATGCAAAAAGACGGCTTACCTCTAGAGAATTCTTGACAAGATATGATAAAATATTAAAAAAGGACGGCAGAGTGGAATTTAAGACAGATAATCGTGGTTTATTTGAATTTTCTTTGGAGGAAACCAAGGAAGCCGGATGGAAAATAGAACAGCATACCTTTGACCTTCATCAGGATGAAACCATGAATTCAGGAAATATTATGACAGAGTATGAAGAAAAATTTTCATCAATGGGGAACCCGATTCATAAAATGATTATATATAGGTAATCAGGAGTGACGGGGATGAAAAAGAATTTTAAACAGCTCATAGTGAAGACAACTTATCAGATGGGGAATCTGAATAAGAAAATTCTTGCCGTAAATAAGGCCTATAAAGAAGTAAAAGACTTATTGAATCAAAAGGAAAAGTAAAAGGTATAATTTAGAGGAAAGGAGTAAAAATGTACAAAGTAGCAATTTTGGAAGATGAAAAGGTTTATGGAAAAGTTTTTGAAGATTATCTGGAAGAACTTTTCAAATTGGAAGAACTAAATTACCAAATTGACATCTATGAAAACATAAAAGAGCTTGAGGAAAATATGAACAATCATTATCATCTGTTTGTGTTAGATTATTTATCGGATGATATGAATGGAATTAACTTTGCAAGAAAATTGAAAAGTGCCGGAAGCAATGGGGATATAGTATTTATAGTAGACAGTGAAGAAACAAAGAAGAAATATGAAATTATTGACGCTTATGTGATATTGAAGCCAGTGAAAGAAGTTGAGATAAAAGAGATTTTTCGTAAGTGTATTATTGAATATTTCTCAAGAGAATCCATTACTGTAATGAAAGATGATGTAGAGATTGAGATATGCCCGGAAGATATTTATTTTGTTGAACATATCTATAATGGAATTAAAGTGTATGGAGAGAATTTTCCTATCTGTACGCTGGATTCATTGGAAGATTTATTCCCTATTGTTGAGGGAAGAAAATTTTTTCAATGTCACAAAGATTATATTGTAAATCTTGAATATGTGCAGGAAATTGAAAAGTACGATTTTAGAATGCTGAATGGACAAGTAGTACCCATAGCAAAAAACATGTACAAAACAGCTAGGAAAGAGTTGCTAGAATATATTAAGTAATAAGGAGTAGTTATGCAGGAAAAAACAATTTATTTATCAAAAGAATTTGAAAAAAAATATACTTATACAGGAAATGATTTAGGAAGCGTATATTCCAAAGAAAGCACATCTTTCCGTGTATATGCACCTACAGCAGAGGAAGTAACCTTGAATCTGTATGAGGATGGATTACACGGAAAACCATATAAAACTATAAAAATGGAGCAGGCAGAAAACGGAACTTACAAAGTTACGGTTTCTGGAGATTTGCATAAGAAATACTATACTTATACGGCAAGGGTAGATGGCAAAGAGAGAGAAGCTTTAGATCCATATGCAAAAGCAGTGGGTGCTAATGGCGTACGTGGTATGGTGGTGGATTTGAGTACTACTAATCCGGAAGGGTTTGTGGAGGAAAAAAGACCGGAAAAAATTAATACAACAGATGCGGTACTTTATGAACTTCATGTTAGGGATTTTTCTATGGATGAATCTTCCGGTATGAAGTACAAAGGAAAATATAAAGCATTTACGGAAGAGGGAACAGTAAACGGTGATAATTTGAAAACAGGTGTGGACCATATTAAGGAGCTTGGGGTCACTCATGTTCATCTGCTTCCATCCTTTGATTATGGTTCTGTAGATGAGACAAAATTAGAAACACCGCAGTATAACTGGGGATATGATCCGATGAATTATAATGTGCCGGAAGGTTCCTATTCTACAGATCCATTTCATGGAGAGGTTAGAATCAGAGAATTTAAGGAGATGGTTCAGGCACTTCATAAAAAAGGTATTTGCGTGGTAATGGATGTGGTTTATAATCATGTGTTTGATGCAGAGGAGTTTTGCTACCAGAAAATTGTGCCGGATTACTTTTTCCGTTTGGATGGAGATAAATTCAATGATGCAGCAGCCTGTGGAAATGAAACAGCTTCTAATCATTTAATGGTTCGCAAATTTATGGTTGATTCTTTAAAATATTGGGCAGAGGAATATCACATTGACGGTTTCCGTTTTGATTTGATGGCAATTCATGATATTACCACTATGAACGAAATAAGAAAAGCATTAAATGAAATAGACGAAAATATTCTTATTTACGGAGAAGGATGGGCTGCGAATGAACCGTTGTTGCCGGAAAAGGAACGTGCGTTAAAGAAATATACTTACCGTATGCCGGGAATTGCTACTTTCAGTGATGATATCAGAGATGCCATAAAGGGAAGTGTGTTTGAAGAGCTGGAAAAGGGGTTTGTCAGTGGGGAACCTGATTTAGAGGAACTTATTCAATTTGGTGTTACCGGTGCCGTGGGACACAGCCAGTTATATAAGGAGGATGTTGTTTATAAGCAGGAAATTCCAAAACCTTGGGCATCTTCACCGTTACAGTGTGTTAACTACACTTCCTGCCATGACAATTATACCTTGTGGGACAAGTTAGCTGTATCTAATCAGGGAAAATCCCCGGAGGAATTAAAGGCAATGAACAAGCTTGCCATTGCTATTATCCTTACTTCACAGGGAATACCTTTTATTCATGCAGGTGAGGAAATTCTAAGAAGTAAGCCGGATAAAACCAAAGAATATGGATATGAGGAAAACAGTTTTAAGAGCAGTGATAAAATTAATAGTATCAAGTGGAGTACTAAGAAAGAGCATTTAGATATTTTCTCTTATTATCAGGGGTTAATCGCTTTTCGAAAAGAAACGAAGGCATTGCGTCTGCGCACAAAAGAAGAGGTTGAACAGTGCATTGAGTTTCTCCCGATTCTTCCAGGTGTGGTTTCTTATGTGTTAAGACATCAGGAAGAAGAATTGTTTATTGCTTATAATGCAAGGGAAAAGGAAGTTGCTTTAGAGCTTCCAGAAGGAACCTTTGGTGTTTATGTAAACAAAATGCAGGCCGGTACGAAAATTCTGGAAAAGGCAGAAAAGAATATTGTAGTAGATCCGGTGTCTGCAGTAGTATTAAAAAAGATAAAATAATTTATTAGGATATGTGGATTTAGTAATATAGAGGAAGTATGGGGAATTAATATGTATGAGCAGTGGAGAAAGATAATCACTGCGTTACTGTGGATGATTGTGTTGGGAATAGCAGGTATCATAGTTTTCTTTCAGCTATGTTCTGAGGGAACATACTCCTTCTGGTCTAGAGATTTTTACACTATGAATCAGTCGTGGAAATTAATTCAGGCTGACGGAAGTACGAAAGATATCAATCTGCCGACAAAATATGATGCGTCGGAAGTATCAGAAGTGGTTATTTTTCGAAAACTACCAGAGGGAATCAGGGATAAAGATTATCTGCTGATGAAGGGTTCCAGACAGGATTTTTGCGTATGGATTGGTGGTGAAATCAGAGAACGCTACAGCGATTCAGCAGAAAGGATTTTTGGAAGCACCTCCGCCAGTATTTATGTAATCATTCCGGTATCCGGTGATGATGGAGGAAAAGAAATTAAAATTACATATACAAGCAATTATGACGAGTACCGGGGGCTTTTAAATGAAATTGGAATAGGCTCCCAGGGTGGTGTATTCTCTAAGATTATAAGCGACGGTGGTGTTCATACCATAGTTGCATTTGTCGTATTGTTTGTAGGATGTGTATTCGGAATACTGGGGGGATGTTGTCCAAAGGGAGTAAAGCAGGGAACCGGAATAGGATATCTGGGAGCGTTTGTTGTCATGGCGTCAGGCTGGATTTTAGTCCAGTCACCAATGCGGCAGTTTTATTTGCGTGATACGGTCAGTGCGGATGTGATAACTTATGTGTTGTTGCTTATAATACCGGTACCACTCATTATGTATTTGAATGAAATGCAAAAATCCAGACATATAAAACTGTATTATACTCTGGCGGGTGTATATTTGAGTTATTTTTTCTTAAGAATGATATTACAATTTATAGATAGTGTAGATTTAATGGAAGGCCTGATGGTTACCATTAGTATTTATGTAGTATCTATAGTACTTATTATGAAGGCGCTATTTCAAGATTTGCTGGGCAGTTATAGGAATGAAATGATAGAACTGTCTGCAGGGTTTACAGTTATTATTGTGGCTTTTTTCGTGGAATATATCTCTTATAAGATAAATGAAAGTGGAGCTGTGGGAAGATATATGAGTATAGGCCTGGCAGTATTTCTCTGTATTATGGGATATTTGTCCGTGAAACTGATTGCCCGTCAGGAGAAAGAGCAGCGTGAGGCAATTCAGGCAAATCAGGCGAAGAGTCAATTTCTTGCAAATATGTCCCACGAAATCCGTACTCCTATGAATGCGGTTATGGGTATGAGTGAAATAATTTTACAGGAAGATAATCTTAGTGATTCTGTAAAAGAGGAAATCATGAGTATTCAAAGTGCAGGCAATACACTACTTTCGATTATTAATGATATTTTAGATTTCTCAAAAATTGAATCCGGTAAAATGGAAATTGTGCCAAATTCTTACCGTTTATCTTCTCTAATTTATGATGTACATAACATGATACGTTTTCGTATGGTAGATAAATCGGTGGAGTTTATACTGGATATTGATGAAACCATACCGGATGCTTTGTACGGTGATGAAATACGAATACGGCAGATTCTTATTAATTTGCTGGGAAATGCAGTGAAATTTACAAAAGAAGGAAGCATCACTTTGAGAGTTCGCTGGAAAAAAGAGCAGGATATTGCATGGTTGTCCATGGAAGTAGAAGATACCGGTATTGGAATACGTCAACAGGATATTGAGCGACTGTTTGAAAGTTTTCAGAGAGTAGATTTGCAGACAAACAATAAAGTCGAAGGAACCGGACTGGGCTTATCTATCTGTAAGCAGCTATGTTCCATGATGGGTGGCAGTATTTCCGTTGCCAGTCAGTATGGAAAGGGAAGTACCTTTACCGCAGCAATTCCTCAGAAAATAGAAGATGAAAAAGTTACCTATGGGGAAGCCGTAAAAGAGAAAAGAAAAAAGAAACAGAAATATAAAGCAGCAGAAAGTTTTTATGCATCCACAGCCAGAGTGTTGGTAGTGGATGACAATGAACTGAACGTAAGAGTTGCAGCGGGTCTTATGAAACCCTATGGACTAAGGGTAGATATGGCATACAGTGGTGAGGAAGCACTAGGTAAGATAAAAAAACAGAATTATCAGCTTATCTTTTTAGATCATATGATGCCTGATATGGACGGCATTGAAACTCTAAAGCTTATAAAAAGGGAAATAAAAAATTTTTCAGTGCCGGTAATTGCCCTTACGGCAAATGCTATCCGCGGAGTGAGGGATGTGTATTTATCAGAGGGATTTACAGATTATTTGTCTAAGCCAATTCAAACGGAAAAACTGCTGGATATTTTAGAAAAATATATTAAAAATGAAAAAATAGTAGAAGAAAACAGCAAAGAGGATATGCTCAAAGAGGCATTAACAGCTTTACAGGAATTTGACGGAGAGCGTGCAATGGAAATTATGGAAGCTTTGGTGGCAGGAGAAGAGAAGAAAGAACTGTCTGTTATCGTAAGTCAGATACAGGAATTCATGTATGAAGAGGCGGAAAAAAATCTGCTACATTTGTTAGAAAATAATGTTGAGAATAATCTGTAAAAAAGCTGTTCTAAAATTAAAAAATGTGTTATAATCAATTCATTCTAAAAAGAAATTAAGGTGATTTGATGGGGCAGGGATTTTGCTTTTTAAAAGGTGAATTAGTGGATTGCTCTCCGGGACGTATTCAGGACTGTAACATTAAAAGAATCAGAGAATGTCCAATGAAAACGGAAGTAAAAAAAGAAAAGACGAAATCCTTTTGCTGCGTAAAAGGTGAGCTGGTAGACTGCATTCCTGGACGTGTTCTGGACTGCATGACAAAGAAGCTAAGGAAATGCCCTTTAGAAGATAAGAAGCACAACGCAGAGGTGAAAAATGGATTTTGTTTTTTGAAAGGCGAACTGGTAAGTTGTTCTTCCGGGCGTATTCAGGACTGTAATACAAAGAGAACGAAAACGTGTCCGCTGAACAAATAATGCGGCGTAGAAGAAAAGGGTGGGGAACATTCCTCATCTTTTTCTTTTGCTGTCTGCCATAGGAGTTGACGTATGACTGAAGAATATATTATGATGCAGGACATCATACAGGAACACAAAGAGAGAATTCAAAATATAAAAAAATATTATCCTTACTTTAAACTGGCGGACAATTCCCTGCTGCAGTGGAAAGAGGGAAAATACTCCTGTCTGGATATGGGATATATTACCATGGCGGTGCTGCGCTTTTTTATTGATGAGAACAATTTAAAGGACAAGGATGTTACTTATCAGGAATACGAAAGTTTTATGCACACCATTTTAGTGAGGGATTTTCAGTTAATAGTTTCTGAGGAAGAGGAAAAAGAACTTTGTGCTTATTTATTTGATAAATTACTGAATGAGGGAAAGCCATTTTCTTTTGATTATTTTGACCCGAAGGACCATCAGAAGAAAACCATCCGTATGAAATTAATTGAAAGCAGAATTGTGGACAGCGTTTTATTTTATAAAATTACTTCCGATGCTATAGAGTTTTATTTAGACACCAAAGAAATTAAGGAAGAAAGCAGTATCAGTGTGGAACAGCTTTTGTTGAGCAAGCTGATTGACACCCAGAATTTCAAGGGTGGCATTGAAGTGGTAAAAAGAATTAACAGAGAAGTTACGAAAATAAAGTTAAGGCGGAATGAAGTGCTTGCCATGCTCAGTGCAGATGTTTTCGAAGGAAAAAAGGTGTACGAAGCTTATGTAAATGACATTACAAAATGGTTTGATGAGGAGCAGCGGCTGTTTAAGAAAAACAGTGAATTAATTGAAAAAGCTTTGGAGAAAGCAGAATTAGATAAAAAGGGAAAAGAAAATGCGCGCTTTTTTGCTATGATGGATGAAATCTACACTTTAGAGTTAGAAATTAAAAAGGCAATGTATAAACACAGCGAATTACTTTCTTTGTGTACCTCCTTACAGCTTCAGGCAGATGAAATTGTGAAGAAGTCTAAGTTAAGTACACTGCGCAATTCCTTTGACTTTACCCATGCCATGAATAAAATGATGGAAAATGACAATGTGGAGGCAATGGAAGCTTTGATTCTGCCTTTATTCCAGCTTAATATGAAGAAGCAGTTTTCTTTTGCCCAGACAGAAAATTTAATCAATATGAAGGGAGAAAATCAAGAGGAAACAGAAACCGTTACAGAAGGCGAAGAAGTGGCATATGTGTATGAAGATGAATTAGAAGAACAGAGAATCAGTAATAACTTTGAACTGATTGTGGAACTTCTTTTGGAGAAATTGCAAAGAGAGCATATCTTTTCTTTATGTCAGCTGAATGAAGAATTGACACAGAAGTTTGGAGAAAGAGTGCTGAAAAATGCAGATTATTATACATTTCTGGTGCATATGTGTCAGAAAGATACGTATTCTGTTAAGGAAATCCGTGAAAAGCCGGATACTTTTTTTGAAGAGATTGTGCATGACATACTGCAAAGAAAAAATGATTACGATGGGATTCGTTTCCGCCTGATCCGCAAAGGAGAAGAAACAGTAAAAATTACGGAAATGTTGGAAATATCAGATATTCAGTTTGAAAAGGTGGATGAATAATGGAAGAAAGAAATCTAGATAAAGCAATTGATATACTGACCAGACTCTTAAATGGGGAAGAAGTTGGGAGAAACAGTGGAGCAAATGTTTCTTTGTACGAAGAATACAGCACAAATGCTCAGGTGTACGAATTGGTAAACCGTATGTTAAACCGCATGAACATTAAGCTTTATGAATATAATTACTGCCTTTATGTCACTGCAGGCGATAACAATCAGGTGTTTGGGTTCAGCAATGGAGATTTGCGAAAAGAGTTAGGGTTAAAGGTAAACCGTGAGCTGTATCTTTGCTATTTTATTATCTATCAGATTATTACCTGCTTTTATACAGATTCCTCCGGCTACAATTTTAATGAATATGTGAAAATTGAAGACATCATGGAATCCGTAGATTATTCCTTAAAACATATTATTGACAATTTAGAAATTCTCACCAACAATGAAACAGAAGAAAACAGCTTTAAAACGCTGGCACTTATGTGGAATGACTTGCCGGCTGCCACAGAGGAATCCATCCGTGCCGTAAAAAATTCCAAGGCAGGTTACATTAAGTTAGTGTTGAATTTCCTCATTTCACAAAAATTAATGGCACAGTCAGAGGAGAGATATTACTTAAAAGACAGGGCAAGAGCCTTAATTGAAAACTATTTTGAAGAATCTAAGGGAAGACTGTACGAAATCATTCAGGGAAAGGAGAAGGAAGATGCCGCATATTAATCGAATCCGCGTAAACAATGTAAAATATAATTTTGGAACTCAGTTTTATGATGATTTTATCATGCGTTTTTCCGGAAAAAATACCATTTACGATTTAGCAAACGGCGGTGGAAAAAGTGTGTTGATGCTGCTCCTTTTGCAGAATATGATTCCCAACTGTACCTTAGATGAAAAGCAGCCCATTGAAAAATTATTCCGTACCGGAAATGGAAGTAACACGATTCATTCTCTGATTGAGTGGAAATTAAACAGTGATGATATAAAAAACGGATATAAATATATGACCACAGGTTTCTGTGCCAGAAAAGCAAGAGAAAACAATTTAGAAGAAACAGAGCAGCGGGAGAATGCTGCAATTGAGTACTTTAATTACGTGATTTTCTATCGGGAATTTAATGATAATGATATTAAGAATCTTCCTTTAAGTAATGGTAAAGAGAGGATTACTTATCATGGATTAAAAAATTATTTAAAGGATTTAGAGCATAAGGATTACAGTCTTATTGTAAAAATATTTGAGAGAAAGGGCGAGTACCAGCAGTTTATCAGCCAATATGGAATCTATGAGAGTGAGTGGGAAATCATTCGTGGAATCAATAAGACAGAAGGTCATGTGCGTACTTACTTCGAAACCAATTATAAAACCACCAGAAAGGTGGTGGAGGATTTACTAATAGAAGAAATTCTTCAAAAATCCTATTATAACACCACCGGAGAAGGAGCAGATTTTGCAAAGCTGCTGTTGGATATTAAGAATAAGTTAGTGGAACTGACAAAGAAGAAAAATGATATTGCCAACTATGACAGGCAGATAGAGATTCTGAACAGTTTTATTGCCAGAATTCAGTCTTTAAAGGGTATGTATCATAAAAAGGGTGGCATTGAAAAGGAATTTATCTATGCCTACAATACCTGTAATAAATCTATGGAACAGCAGAAAAAAGAAAGAGAAAATCTCCTTGCCAGTCGGGAACAATTACTGTCAGATAAAAAGGAAAAGGAAGCAAAGATTGATACGGCGTTGGTGCAGATTGAACAGGAAGAATTACAAAGATTAGATGAAGGTGTCCAGAACACAAAGGAAATTTTATCTTCTCTGGAGCAGGAATTATCCGGCCAGCAGGCAAAACTTTTGTTAAAGGAGAATACCAACGATTATCTGGAGTACTTAGGTTATAAAAAGGAATACGAGGCAGCAAAGATTGCTTCGGAGCAGACCAGCCAGTCAGGCAGTGATATAGAGTTTACCTTGCAGTGTTTGGTAAAGCTGTGGAAAGAACTGTCAGAAACAGGGCAGAAGAAATTACAGGAAGATATGGAAAAACTGCAGGTGCAGTGCTGGGAAAAGGAAACGGAAGAAAATGTACTGCAGGAAACATTACAAAAGGTAGAATCTGAAGTTACATTTCAGAAAAGTAAAATGCATCTGCTGAAAGAAGATGGCGCTTATGAATTAAAACGGTTAGAAACATTAAAGCAGAAAACTTCCCTTTTGCTATATGAAGAAGCGGGCAATAGGGTAATGACACTGGAAAAGAAATTGCAGGAACTGGAAGAAAGCCGTCACACCATGGCTCAACAGATGAAACAGACGGAAGAAGCTATCTCAGGCAATCGTTTGAGGCTAAACATTCTTAAAGAGCAGGAAAAGAATTTACTTCTTCGTCAGGAAAAGCTGGCAGAGTTTCAAAAGGGATACAGTGCCTGCCGGGAAAGAATAGATAAATTAAAGGAATTTTATCAGGAGCCGGAGGAACGCCAGCTGAAAGAAAAGATTTATTATTCCTTTCAGAAACATCTGCTAGACGTGGAAAATTTAAAGCAGGAACTTGCCCGTTTAAAGGCAGAATGCAAAGCCTATGAAAAAGGACAGTTATTTGCAGATACTCAGGAAATGATGGAAGCCTTGGAAATCATTAATGTAGGAAAAGAACGTGCAGTGACAGGATTTTCTTATTTAGGCAGATATGAGATGGAAAAGCAGCAGGAGCTGTTAGAATGTGCGCCACTGCTTCCGTATGCTATTGTTGTTTTGCAGGACTACGAATCAGTAAGATTTGATAAAAACTTAAAAAAGATTGGAAGCAGAGGAAAAGTGGTTCCTATCATTAATGGAAAAGCCTTGGAAAAAGCATTGACAGACCTGTATTCCACCGATATGGTAGATTTTCTCATCACAGAAAAAGAAGATTTTACTTCGGAAGAAAGTGCGGCCAAATCATTGAAATCCGCTATGGCGGAACTGGAGGAAAAGCAGAAAAAACTGATTACACTCAGAGAACGCACAGAACTGATGAAATCTGATATTTCTTACATGGAAGAATATGAAAGCAGATATTCAACAGAAAAGTCAGAAAACGTAAAAGAATACGAAGAAAATAAAATTAAACTTAAGGATATTGGGGCAGAAACAGAAATGCTTCAGTCACAGCAAAACGACCTGTATAACAAAAAGAATCAGTATCAGGAATATGCAGTAAAACAGGAAGAAGAACTGTTAAGTGTAGAGCAGGAACTTAAGGTAACGGAAGAAATTCAGGAATTATACAGTCGTTATAACACAAAGGAAAAGGAATTATCATCCTTAAAAGAAGCAGTTTCTCAAGGGGAGGCAGCGGTAAGAAATCACAGTACTCAGTTGAAAGCTTTACAGGAAGAAATTCATACTTTAAGAGAAAGATATCAGAGTATGGAAGCCGGTTTAAAAACCATGAAAAATACATGGGAAAAAGAATTTCAGCCATATTACAAAGAGCAGACCGTTGTTACAGATGATTCTTTCATGAGTTTATCTATGGAAGAACTGGAAATTAAATTTATGGGACTGCGGGATTCCTTTGTGGCGGAAAATGCTGATATTGCAGACAAGAAAAAACTGGCAGAAAACTATAAGGCACAGATGGAAAAGTGTGTTTCTGCTATTGAATACAGAAATGGAAATTTAGAAGAGTTAAAAGTAATTTATGAGCGCCATGAAATGACGAAAAGCAGTCTGGAGGAGTTAAAGCAACAAAAGGCAGCAATTGGGGAAATTCAGGAGAAAATTAAAGTTTCCAAAAAGCAGTTAGAGGCTTATGCAGAGTCTGCTAACCGGAAGTTTGGAAGTATCGCTCATGGAAAAACACTGGTGGAAGAAAAGTATGGAAGATATCAGCCCCTTGATTTATCCGGAGAGCAGCTTACAAGATTTATCAGTGAGTATAAGAACCTGGCGCAGGTGATTGATAAGCAGATAAAGGAATCTGTGGAAAAGGAAAAACAACTGGAAAAGAATCTGGCAGGTTTGGAGGCAATCAGTGAAGATATGCTCCGCATGATAGAATCCGCAGGTATTGTAATAGATGGTGATGAAGGGCTTTTAGAAGATGAAACTTCTTTGAAAAAGACATATCAGGAGTTGCGTACTCTTTATGATAAAATCATGAAAGAAGAATATGAGCGCAGGGAAGCCTTTGAAAAGGATAAAAACCGCTTAAAAGAAACCTTATTAAAGACGGAAGCCTTCGAACTGGCAAATGAGGTAGAGAAGCATATTGAAAGCCCATCCAACGAAGCGGAGGCAGATACTTTAATAGCGAATATTGAAGACACTATATCCTGTATTGAACTGGAAAAATCCAGTGTGGAACAGGGAATCGTGGATATGGAAAAAATCAAACAGAACTTTGAAAGTCAGTGTCTGCAAACCTGTGTTAACATGAAAGCAGCTTTAGACAGACTTCCAAAGCTGTCAGGAATCTGGCTGGATGACAAGCTGGTTCCAATGATTACTTTAAGTATTCCGTATATAAAAGAGGAAATGTATGAATCTGCCATGTCGGATTACATTGATCACATTATTCAGACTGCCGATGGATTTACCACAGAGGCAGAACGTGTGAAATACATCAGAAACCAGCTGGCATGGAAAAAGCTGTTTTCTGTTATTGTAAAGGATATGAATTTAATTAAGCTGAATCTTTATAAGAGAGAGCGCATCAAGGAACAGAGCCGTTACTTAAAATATGAGGAAGCGGTGGGAAGTACAGGACAGTCCCAGGGTATTTACATTCAGTTCCTGGTAGCAATTATTCATTACATTACCAGCATGAATTCTGCCAATGCAGATCCGTTAAAGTTGAAAAATGTAATCTTTATCGATAACCCGTTTGGTGCGGCAAAGGATGTGTATATCTGGGAACCAATCTTTAAGCTGTTAAAAGCTAACAATGTGCAGCTTATAGTTCCTGCCAGAGGTGCCACCCCTGCCATCACCGGAAGGTTTGAGGTAAACTATATTCTTGGACAAAAACTGATTGACGGAAGGCAGCAGACCGTGGTGGTGGATTACCGCAGTCAGACGGAGCAGGATGAATTGGAATATACGTCCTTGAGCTATGAACAGAATCAGTTAGAGTTTGAATAACAAAATATGAGAAAGATGGACCTCTGGGAAATGGTGAAAGTTTTCCGGAGGTTTTTATAAAGTATATACCAACAAAATTGTCAGAAAAGTACAAACAATTACTACAAATAATACAATATATTTCTTCAGTACAAAAATAATAGTGAAAATATTTGCAAAAAATTTAAAAATAGTGTTGACAAATTTGGGGCTGAGTGGTAATATAATCATATCAAATAACAACGGATCATTATTCATCTAGTTTCAGGAAAGACTTTACAGAAACCCACGAAACAGATTTTTGTAGAGCCGGAAACAGTAAAATAATAGATAGCGTTGCAAGGTACAAGAGCTAACCAAATAAGTACAAGTTGGGAGGTAGATTCCAATGGACATGAAAAAGTATTTATTTAGTAGTGCATAATATAAAAAAGTGCAAGATTGGAGGATTGATTCCAATGGACAAGGTAGAAAACTTACTTCAATATGTGTGATGGATAAGTTATAAATCCTGTGAATAATCAATTAGCAAAGAATTATATTACAAAAGTAAATAATACCTTTATAAGAGATTATATAGAGTTTCGGATAAAAGAATAAAAAATAAAAATAAAAATAGGAAATCAAAGATATGGAAATCCGAAAAGAGTGTTGCTTATCACATATTGAAACATTCATCACAGTAGGAATGAATATGAATGTGTAAAGAAACAGACATATTTAAAGTATTCATAACCAAAGCAAAATAAAAAATATTTTAAGCTGGTTATAGGCATACGTATTAAGATTCGATATATATAATAAAAATTATATATAATACGAAAGAAAGTAGAAACCAAAGAAAAGGTTATCCTTTCGAAATGCTGAAGATACTTGTATTCTTACAAAAAACAAAAGAATCAAAAACAGGTAAACACAAGAAAAAATCTTTGATATGAAAATAATAAAATGAAAAGAAAAAAAGTACATATGGAGTAGCAGCCGTTTTCTTAAAAATAAAGTAAAACGGCTGCTTTTTTGTTTTTGACATCTATTATGGTATATGATAAACTTTTATTTAGAAGATTTTTATAGTAATTTAGGGGACATATGAGGTGAAGTTGTTGTGGACAAGTACGAATATCGCATAAAAGCGGAACAGATTAGAAAGCTGGCAGAGCAGGAGGATTATGTATCTGCAATGAAAATTGCAAATACCATTGACTGGAACCGAGTGAGAAGTATTCCTATGCTTTGTCTGGTGGGAGAAATATATGAAAAAAATGACATGTTGGAGGAAAGCCGGGATGTCATGTTAATTGCCTACGACAGGCATCCATATGGACGTATGATTATATACTCATTAGCAGAGTTGTCTATACGTTTGGAAGATTATATAGATGCGGTGGAATATTATAAGGAATTCGTGCAGGTGGCACCAAGGGACACCGGAAGATATATTTTGCAGTACAAGCTGTATGAAGCTCAGGAAGTGGGACTGCAGGAGAGAATTGCAGTTTTAGAAGAATTTAAACGCCATGAATACGTGGAAAAATGGGCGTTTGAACTGGCGTACCTGTATCACAGAGCAGGAATGAGCGAGAAGTGTGTAGCAGAATGTGATGAGCTGATTCTATGGTTTGCGGAAGGAAAGTATGTTGAGAAGGCGATGGAGTTGAAAATGCTTTATCAGCCATTGACAGAAGAACAGCAGAAGAAGTATGACAGCCGAAATGATGTCCAGATTGAGAAGTCCATTGCTGCAGTAGAAGCTGTGGCAGAGAAATCTGTGGAAGAAGAGCCTGAAATTAATGTGAAACCTATAAATTATGGAATTTATGATACTGTTAATTTACAGAAAGAGCTGGCGAAAAGTATGCAGAAAATTCTGGAAGCCACGGAGAAAGAAACAGTAGACACCACAATGAACAACATAAAGAAACTGGTTCAGGAAAGTAAGATAGAGGGACTGGTGGAAGAAAAGAAACCGGGAGAGACGAAAGAACTGCCGGATGTGGATGAGAATGATTCGGAACCTGTGCGGGAAGATGCTGATGTTATGGCAGAGGCAGCAAAACTCATTGGTCAAATTGCTTCTGCAACCTCTATGAGTTGGAAGCAGGAAGTGGAAGAAGAACTAGAAACGGAAGAAGAACCGATAAATACTCCGGAAGTAGAGCAGGAAGAGGAATCAGAAGAAGATTTAGAAAAAACAAAAGAATTTATCATACATATTGCAGATGCTCCTACAAAAATTATTCCGGTAAAGGAAGTTGAAAAAGAATTACAGAAAGAACAGCCAAAAGAAGAACAGTCGGAAACAAAGACAGAAAATAAGTATGACAGTATGCTCTCTGAGGATGGAGACGGACAAATATCTATCTGTGTGCCGGATCAGGATATTGTAGAGAAACAGATTACCGGTCAGATGAGCATTGAAGAAGTTCTTGAAGAATGGGAACGGATTAAGGCAGAGGCAGCGGAAGAAAAACAGAAAAATTTAGAAGAAGCAAAGGCAGAGGCACTTGCCCAGACGGAAGATATTATGGATCGGCTGGCAGATGTAGTTCCTACCATTTCTGAAGAAATGCAGAAGATGATTGAAGACCGGGAAAATTCTGAAGAAATGGCTCGTAATCATGAAGAAGGTCTTAAAACGGCAGTAATCGAAGAAACTGATGTTTTTGAAGATATGGAGGAAGAAACAGAATATGAATTTGGCGGTCTGGAAGATGCCATAATGAAAGAAGCGGAAGAAGCATTGAAAGCAATTCAGGAAGAGGACGAAGATGACACCATTGAGCAGGAAGATGAATTGCAGGAAGAAACTGAGCCGGAACCTGATATAGAAGAAGCTGTGATAGAATCTCTGGAATCCCAGGAGGAACTGGATGAATTAGATGAGTTTGGCAAAGAAGAAGAGCCAGAGGATGAAGATGCAGTGGAAGAACTGCAGTCGAAATTGTCCGCAGATTTGCCAGAAGGAATTGAGGGTATTACAGGAGAACAGGAAGAAGAGATTCCGGTGGCGATGGAAGCAGATGCGGAAAGCTTTAAACGAATTTTTAAGTATTTTACGGAAATTGACGGAGTCAGTGAGCAGATTCTGAATGTGTTAGAAAGTATTGACGAAATATCAGATAAGGGAAATGTTGTGATTATGGGAGATTACGCAACAGGAAAGACAACTCTTGCGGTAGATATCATAAAAGCAGCTAAAAAATCCAGAAATATCAAAGGAAATAAAGTGGCAAGAATCACTGGTGAAGTGATGAACCAGAAGGATGCAGAAACTGTGATAGCAAGTGCAGCCGGTGGAGTGCTTATTATAGAGAAAGCCGCAGATATGACAAAAGAAACAATTCAGAGTTTTTCTAAGGCATTGGAAGAAACTACAGATACAATTTTAGTAATTATTGAAGATGCCAGAGAAAGAATGTTGAAGTTGTTAGAGATGGATGAAAGTTTCCGTAGTAAATTTGCAGCAAGAATTGATTTGCCGCCGTATACCAATGATGATTTAGTAGTGTTTGCAAAATCTTATGCTTTAGAAAACGACTGTAAGATAGATGATATGGGAGTTCTGGCATTATACAGCCGTTTAGCAGAGGTTCAGTTTGAAAATGATATTACACCATCACTTACAGATGTAAAAGAAATGGTAGATGCTGCCATCGAAAATGCCAATAAAAAGAGTTTAAAGAATATGATTGGCACTTTAATTTCAAAAAGATATGACGGCGAACATTATATGATATTAAAGGAAAAAGATTTTGTATAACTATAAAATATAACAATCTACTTCATAAGATGTTGCTACGCACAGCCTATAATAACAATAGAAGCTTCCTGAGCTGTTAAAAAAGTCTGCTCAGGAAGCTTCTATTGTTATTATAGGCGTCCCGTCAACAACTATTGGCTACATTGTTACGTTGTCTATTTTTGTGTTGACATCTGTATATACCGATTGGTATAATAGGTATACAAATACCAATCGGTATAAAAAATTCAGAATATTAAGTGCATAGGTTATGTATTATTAGGAGGGGGAAAATGGATAACCGAACCAATATATTGGAATGTGCTACGGAGCTTTTTTATGAGAAAGGTTATGACGCGGTGGGGGTACAAGAAATTGTAGACCGTGCAGGAACCACAAAGCCCACGTTGTACTATTATTTTAAAAGTAAATACGGTTTATTAGAGAGTATTATTGATGAATATTATAGTTATTTTTTGAAAAAGTTGGAAGAGGCATCTGTATACAGGGGAGATGTACCGGAAACTTTGTATGAAACCTGCAAGGAATATTTGAAGCTTGGAATTGAAAATAAAACCTTGTATCTGTTTACTTTGTCATTGATTTATTCTGCCAGAGAAAATGATTCGTATAGGGCAATAAGACCATACATGATTAAAACCCATGAAATTATTGTAAAAATGTTCGAAGAAGCTTCGGGGAAGCTTGAAAATATGAACGGCAGACAACAGCAGTTTGCTAATGGATTTGAGGGAATCATAAATTTTTATTTAATATATTATTTTGAAATTGGAGAACCGGAAATAGATATTAATGAGGTTAGTCAAAATCTTGTAAATCAGTTTATGTATGGTATTTATTCATAAAGTAAAATTAGGTAATTGCGAAACACGCTAAGCTCGTTCGCAATCTTGAATTAAAACAGGGAAGCCTTCGTGCGGAGCACGAAGGCCAGGATGAAAAGAGGATAACTACCAGTTTTAGGCGCACTTTAATAAGCCATAGGCTTTATGGAGTTGGTAAGTCCTATGC
>JBGVOM010000004.1:0-2268 GCA_045126515.1 Lachnospiraceae bacterium | reverse complement strand
CATGGCGAAACTGCTTTACCGGAAAGAAAACAAAGAATTAGTAGAAACAGTAAACAGATATGCAGAAGCACTGATTTTTAACATCAGAATATCAGAAATCATCACAACGTTGAGTGCAGCAAAAGCACCGAAGAAAGATGGAAAAGGGAATTCGTATGTGGATGTGATAAATATGCATGTACCGCTTCGTGATACAATACAGACAGCTTCAAGAAGAGTTTTTGCAAAAGCACTTTTATAAAAAAACTAAAGAATTAACATTTAGAAAAATTGAATGGAAAGTTGCCAATAAAATGTTGACACAAACGAGAAATAAACATAGCTTTCACTATGTTTCAAAAAGTGGTATTATAGACAATAGGATTATGCTGCATTCAAAATCAACTTTCTGAGGGTAGATTCAAATGGCAAATCCCATGCATCCAGATGTTGTAGCATCAGGATGTGATAGAGTCGGCAGTACCACATCTTTGTTGAGCGGTGTCTGCCGTCTTCTAATTTAAAGTCTAATTTCTCACGTTTATTTGAACGTTCCGCAGATGTTCTTGCGTTATACTCCAGCTTCCATTCATTGCTGCTTCTTGGTGGATTATTAAATAATCTTGGGTTATCATTCATTACCAAATGAACGGTACGCCCATATTTGGCATCAGAGCACGGATTATCGCAGGTGCAGGAAATACAACCATTTTTCCTGCTGATTTTTGGACACTTGAATTTCATTCTGCCTTTTGAAATTTCAATACCATCACGGCGCATACGAAAACCACATGGACAGATTGGTACACCATCCTTATCAATGGTAAAGTCGTTTTTATAGACAGGTGGTCTGCCACCTTTGCCGTTAAGATCGATAAAAGGCGTGATATTTTCACGCTGAAAGTATTGATAATAAGGCATGGCATCATGGGCAGAATCTAATAGTACCTTTGAGATTTTATAGTCTGGCAGGAATGATTTCATTCTGAAAAAAGCATGTAAAAATCCATGTGAATCATGCTTGGAGGCACAGGAATAGTGAGGAAATACAGGCAAGTCGCTTTCAGCGTCGACAAGCATGTATAAGTCATACCCATGATAAAAACAATCACGAGATGAATCCCATCCGATATCGCAGTCGGGCTGGGAAAAGTAACGGTCACATTTGCAGTCAGTAATACCGTTTTCTTTGCATTTGCAGACACGATGCTTACGTTCTCTGTGTGAAGTGACAACAGGAGTTCCATCTCCGGCAAGTGCTAAAGCATTTTTATGAATAAGTCCTTTATCGACAGAACTATCAAGGAATTCTTTTTTATAGATTTTAAACAGAGAAGCATAAGGCTGATCATCCAGATGAAACTCCGTGTTTTCTAACTCGGGAAGGAGTTCAGCAACGGTAACTTTTTCTACAGAATCCGCTTTTGTTCCTTTAGATTTAGGTTTTTTAACCTTTGTCTTAAGGGGATGGATATGAGAAGACATATGACTATCATCGGAGTCCCACAGACAACGGTTAATGAAATCATAAAAAGTTCCAACACCAGGAGTGTTGCTTACTTCAAATCCGCTAAGAATGGCATAAAGAGGATTGATTTTAAGCTGAGCAGCCCATTCTGTTAAGGAAGTAACTTTAAAATCGATGGATAAAAGATAGGAACGCTGCATGCAGGATGGAGTTCTTGGAGCAGGTCCGAATTTGGAATATTTATCAGCCAAAATAACATCGGTTTCAGATAAATCAAGGTTCCAGAAACGTTCAATGATATCCCAAGTTGAACGAGCAAGAACATCAGGGTTAGGATAATATTTACGAAGATTAGTAATAACAAAGTTTTGGTAGTCAGCGTGACTACCGCAGTTAATAGGTAACAAATGAAATCGCCTCCAGTCGAAAAATATACTTTTTAATAAAAGGCGCGGAGCGCCGCATTTTTCGATGGATTTGTCAAGTGTTTTTTGATAAAAAAGTGGGGGATTTTAATAAAATAGGAATCTGAAAACCTTATAAATCAAGGTTTGGAGATTCCGAGAGATTATCAGAATGTAACGGGTGCATATGCAATTCTAAAAGTGGTTGATAAATATGTTGTTGGCTATAACAGTTGGAGAAAACAATGGGAGTTTCCAGCGGGTGGAATTGATGAAGGAGAATCTGCGAGAGAGGCGGCCATTCGTGAACTTTATGAAGAAACGCATCAAAAAAATGAGAAACTAGAGTTTAAGGGGTTGTTTAAGGTAGAAGATACAAAAGGAAAAATAAAATATCAAGCGGTATTTACTTGTTAT
>JBGVOM010000003.1:0-6176 GCA_045126515.1 Lachnospiraceae bacterium | reverse complement strand
TGTGTTCTTCTTTGACAGAAACGAAACCACAGCCCAATGTGTCTAATGTATGTACAAGTTGATAGAAGTCGAGAACGGAACGGCTGCAACGGTCTATCTTATAAACAATGATTTTGCTGATTTTGCCTGCGTGCAGGTCTTTTAACATCTGCTGAAACGCTGGGCGATTGGTGTCTTTGCCAGAATAGCCCTTGTCGGTGTATTCCTTGTATGGCTCATTTTCTTTAAGTAATCGTCTGCAGGCATCTAATTGGGTATCAATGCTGATACTGTCCTTTTTGTCTACGCTCTGACGGGCATACAAAGCTACACGCTTGACTACACCAGCTTTGAGATATTCTTCTTGTTCTTGCTTGTGTTTCTTTGCAATGTATTCCAGACTTTCTGTTCTTTCCTTTTTCATATTCTCCACCTCGCATAATAGTAGTATAGCACATATATGCTATATTTACAATTATACACGATGTTTTAATGTTTCTGTATCCGCATCATTGAAATTTGTAGAAAATGTTTGCAAACTTCCCGATGGATCAGTTGCAAGATTCGTAAGGGATATGTAAGCATCATATAATTCAGAAATTGCTTCGTATGCGTCCTTATATTCTTCCGGTGGATTTTTCAATTCTTTCATCAAAGAATTTACTGTTCTCTGATTCTCTTCAATACTGATTATCTTGCTCCGAAAACTTGTATCAGAAAACAGATTACCTAACGCATCATTAAAGTCAGACACGAAATATCCTTTTGGTCTCGTGTATTTATCAGTTGTATCATCTCTTTTTTCATAAATAGCGTTATACCACACCTGCTTTATAAGATTTCCACAAGTTTCCGCATCACTTGCACCGGAAAGCATAGAATATGTAGCTAATTCGAGATTATCTGCATATTCTTCAACTCTCTGCGCATATTCCTCAGCAGCTTTCTTTTTCTGGTATTGATTCACACCAAATATTGTTGCTCCACCTATAAGAACTAATGCTACAACAATTCCGATTATTACCTTTACCTTTTTAGTTACTTTTACCCCTGTAACTTCAACTTTTTGTGGTTTCTCCTGCGTATCTGAAACATTCATTTCCTCAACAGGGCAACCGCAATTCTGACACTCAGTAGCTCCTTCTTCCAATTCTGCGCCACACTCTGTGCACCTCTTCTTTTCTTCCTGTATCAGTACCGTTTTGCAGTGCACACACTTTTTTGCTTTGTCTGATACCTGTTCTCCACAATTCGGACATGTTATCATTGCCATAAAATCACACTCCTTCACTCATCCTCTTCCTCGTACTCAACATCCTCAAAATCACCTGCGTCTCCAAAAAGTGCTTCATGCTCTTCTTTACTTGTACAAAGCAATTCCTCCGCTAAATACATTTCAGTTGCATCCACTTCACCGTCTCTGTTAAAATCCATCCAATCCATGGTCTTTTCCTCCTATTTTGCATATTCTAAGTTATATTGTTTTATCAATCTTCGTGCTACCATACAGTTCAAATCCTTATTTACGGCTATCGTATTCGTTCCGTTAGAATATATAAAATGAGAACCCTTGCAGCGAATATACTCATATCCATTACTCCTAAGTATCTTTTTCATCTTCTTTGCATCTACCATATGAAAATCCCTACCTTCACTTAAAAGCACTAACTACACCGGCAATAACGGAAGCCACAATAATCCAAAGTATCACAATAACAAAAGCGGGAACATTCTCAACATCCACATCTAGCGCTGTAAAAATGAGTGCTACTCCAAAAAGACTTCCAATAGTACACATTATTGCTCCTAAGGTTGACATTCCACCACCTGAGCCTCTGGAAGGTCTGTAATTGCTGTCTGTTCCATCATATACACATCCCGGATAGTGATTTCCTCCGGTCCCGTCACAATCAGGACAACGATGTTCACTATTATATTCACTCATAAGCTTGCTCCTTTCCGCTCTTTAAGAGCATCAGTAATATTTCTAGTATTCTTGATACTAATAATTTACCAAACCACATGTCCAATAAAACTCCCTCGCTCTATTCTCCACTTTGTTGCGGGTTACTGTTCAGTCCCTTGCCCAAAACTTGCCCATCCAGTTTTGCCAACAAGTCTTTCATTTCACACTTTCTAATAATGTGCTTTGTCTTCTCTACCGGGAACGGAACATCATCCACACAAAAATATTTCTTCTCTACAACCTTTGCTACTGTTTCTTTTCCATTTGCTCCTACCGGAACTAATACATAATCTCCAACTTCAATATCGTCCTCATCTGCAATGTAATGATATGATTTACACCCACCACTATAATATACCGAGCAATATATATAATTATAATCATCGTGACTTTCAATATCGCCAAATACCCACAAGTCCTCTATCCCAAGTATTTCTTCTACAATCTCGGATAATGACTTACCCCTATATTCCATTTTAGAGCCAAATGCACTCCTGAACTCATGAGTCACACCATCATCTGTGGTGATAACCATTTCCCAACTACCGATATCTGTTACAAAACACGGTGCGAATTCGGTAGGAAAATAATTTTGAAATGCTTCAAATATCGTTTTTACCTCTTCTTCCGACAATTTGAACTGTAGCATTCTTGCCTTTACATATTTTCCATAACCATTTCCATAATTATATCCTGCAAACCACACCCTGCCATCTTTTGTTACAGTAAGATGCTGCTCAACCTCATCCTCCGCTTTCGGGCATGCCCCATAGCTTATGCCATTTGTTACTATTCGAAATTTCTGGATGTTACCTTCAAAATGTTTACACTTCATGTATTACTACTCCAACTTCTGAATTTTCTGCCGCTATCTAACTGCTCTAATATTCTTTCGAATAGCAATCTGCAAAAGATCCGACACTTCATTTAGCATTTCATCCGAATTATCTTCTGACACACTGACAATTTCAACCTGCACCACCTCAACGGAATGATTATACCGCAGACCAATATTCCGCATCCATCATCTCAACAAACTTGTCTATTAATTCCGGATCAAACTGAGTACCACGTCCATTTATCAATTCATTCCTGATTACATTACCAGATAAGGCTTTTCGATAAATTCGGTCTGAACTCATTGCATCATATGCATCTGCTATACATACAATGCGTGCATTGAGAGGGATATCTGTTCCACAAAGTCCATTTGGATATCCCTTTCCATCAAAACGTTCATGATGATACTTGGCAACCTTAGATGCCCCCGGTACCACAATCATCTTCTTCAGTATATCAGAACCAACAATCGTATGTGACTTGATGAGACCAAATTCCATCTCTGATAATCTTGATGGCTTATTCAAAATAGCATCCGGGACGCCAATCTTTCCAATATCATGTAAAAGAGCTTCATATCAAAGTTGTAAACAGCATGAGAAGAAATCTTTTTGCTTCCTCATTTGCCACTTTTCTCTCAGCAATCTTACTGAGAATCACCATTCCAAAATTGAAACTTCATATGCTTTATTGTCCAGTTTTTCCATATCTATCACTTCCTGCGTGCACTCTGTTTCATCAAATACCGTCCAAAGCCATTGGGATTGCGGTAGCCCTATTTCAAACGAAAACAAATATTTCATCTACAGGTTCAACCGCGTTTGTCATTTACCACCTCATGACATCTTTTCCAACAGTTCGTCCTGCATCTTTAGTATCTCCGATACTGCATTTCTAACCATTTCCTCTACTTCATCGTCTATGTCTTCCACGTCATTTGCGTCAAACCATTTAGTGCGGTAGACTCTCTTATACTTGAAATTCTCTTTCTTTTTGTCGTTTGGTTTCAAAATATTTGCAATGCCTTCCATAACTTCCAGGGACTTGTCCGGAACATTCAGACCACCTAACTCAAATATTCCGCTAAACTTCCCATCTCTTATCTCAAACCAGTAAGAATAAATGCTGTCTGTTCCCCATGAACTCTTACCGCCTTCAATTAATGGCAGCATTTTGTCCATATCAGCTGTTCTGAAACTGCATCCGAAGCCATCTTCATAGATAATTTTCCCCTCTTCACAAAGCTTCTTAAGTGTGCTGCAGATCACATCCACTATCTGCATTTTGCCGTCAGTCCTTTTATCAAATATCAAATCCAGTGCCTTTTTATGCTTGTTGTAAATTTTGTTACAAATCTCTATAAGCTTCTCGTCTTCCACAATATCCCTCCTAATAACATCTATGTAATTTCGTATCATCAAATCGACATCCGGATGCACCTTTTTAACAGAATGAACTTCCTCCAATACTTCAACAACATCCCTGTAGGTCAAAATGTCCCAGTTAACCGTATCGCTTGGCTCTTCACCATCAGGTGTCAGATAAATGAGTATCCTGTTATATCCCGAATAATCTTTCTCAAGAATTTCGCGGTATCTGTTAAGTTGATTGCTATGTTCATTAGAACTCACTTTGTTTTCAATAGCAATCACTATTTTCTCTTCATCTGAAATCATTAAAATATCAATATTTTTCCATTCTCTGAATACCCTGAAAGAATAGAAATCAAGCAGAAGCACTTTGAAAATATCATATCTTCCCGTATCATCATATTCAACGATTCTCTGTAAAATTCCTTTCAAAAAATCATCACCAAGTCCATGATTTTCATTTGCATCCAACAGCCATCCAATCATATTACTGTGACGGATTTCCGTACGGGAAATTTTTAGTACATCAAACATATTAAATTTTTCCGTCCATGGAAGCAACTCATCCAGACACTTTATATCCAGCAAAAAATTCTGTAATGCCTGCTCGTCACTAATCACCTGTTTTTCCTGATTCATAAAAAACTCACCTCATTATTTAAATTAATTACCATTATTCTTTTTATGCCTTCTCTTATAGTCCTCTCTTATCGGTGCACAACATGCTTCCAGCATCTCGGCTGCTTCCGCCCTGCTTTTTGACCTTCTGACTGCTGAAACTGTTTCTGAGAGCACCTGATAATTAAGAGCAGTTCCTTCACTGTCGCACTCATAATTCATTGCCCTGTCGGCTCCGATACCAAATCTGCCTGCAACCTCAATGGCATCAATATTTGCACCTAAGAAAAGGAATTCCCAGCCATACTTTTCTTTCTCCTTTTCCACCATTTTCTTTACTTTACCGTAGGTATATATATGGCTTGAATTCTCCATTCCATCCGTTGTAATGATAAACAGCGTCTTTTCCGGTCTGTCCTCTTCCCTTGCATACTTTTGGATATTTGCAATGTGATGAATTGCTCCGCCGATTGCATCCAGAAGAGCTGTACAGCCCCTGACAAAATACTGATTCTCATTCATCGGCTCCACTCTGGCAACAGGAACTCTGTCGTAGAGCACTTCTGTACGGTCATCAAAAAGCACCGTTGAAATATATGCCTCTCCCTCTTCCTTTCGCTGCTTTTCAATCATAGAATTGAATCCTCCGATTGTATCCGCCTCCAAACCACTCATAGAACCGCTTCTGTCCAAAATAAATACCACTTCTGTTAAACCTTTACGCATAATTTTCATCCTCCTTAATTTGTTTAATCTTGTTGGTGACAATTATACCAAGGTTATTTTCAAAAATGGTCGCTTACAAAGCGACCATAAAACACAAAAAAATATTTACGAAATAATACAGGGAAGTCCGTGTTCTTCCAACTGAATATCCAGTTCAATCATGTCATATATCTCATTTTCAATAAAATAAGAAAAGATAATATCCGTCTTGTCGCATGGTGATAATGCATATCCTGCCCTTGCAAGCAAATCCCTTGACTCATCAAGATTAAGTTTTGCACCTATACAGAGACAGAGCGCTGTTAGCTTCTGCGGATGGTAGTCAGGGTTGTTCTTAATCTTAGAAAAGACCTTCTTATCAACAATTGCCCTCTTCCATACTTCAGCATTTTCCATTTTCTTATCCTGAATCAGGTACATGAGATACTGGGAGAAAGTATCTGAAATGTGCTTCATCCTCTCCTCCAATTTGCTCTCATGCTGCTCTTCAAAATCGAAAAACTGTATTTCTTCGCACTCACTTACAGCATTCATCTCATGATATTCATGTACTACAGCCCTTGATTCTTTTCCTATTCTACAAAATACTGAATCGTTGTATTCTTCCTCACGCTTTTCCCTGACGTAATTGCAGTCTATGTACTCCTCCAAATCCGGATAAATTTTCTCTCCAAGCG
>JBGVOM010000002.1:0-5348 GCA_045126515.1 Lachnospiraceae bacterium | reverse complement strand
TTTGATTGGATACAGCTCTTCAGAATCCATTCATATTCGTTGGTTAAACGGGAGCTATGTCCCAACTTGCTGAATCGAATGCAGAATAATGAAGGCTGGCTAACACATTTTTCTCCGGGCGTGGTGTCCCAATTTGAAATTTCGTAGGCCAATCACCTTCATCATAAAATAAAAGAGCAAAGAGTTGTATACTCTTCACTCTATATATTACGAATTTGAATTTTACGCACTATTAACTTTTGGATATAAAGTGCCGATAATTATTATAAGCTAAGGATGGCGTCTGTTTTCAAGGGATTGAATGTGAAAATAGACGCTGTTTTTCGTTTGGATTGGAGGTTTTATTATGAGAATACAAGCGGCAAATACATTTTATACAGGTACTTACTCTGTTTTGAATACGAAGTCATCATTTCCGTATGCTGTGAAAGTAGAAGGTTACGGAAAGACAAGAAACCAAAGGAGTTTATTTCAGTTTGCACATGTGACAATAACGGAACATATGGTAAATGCAAAATATGGTACAAAGATTACAAATGGTCCGAGAGTACAGATGCAGACAGCAGGTAGTAAGAAAAAAGAAGATTGGACTGAGGTATCCAAAGAACAGTTGGCAAAAGTAAAACTACCGGCTTCATTTGAAAAATTGAAAGAACAAAAATCTTATTTTTATCATGGAAAAAACATATCGGATTATGAACTGGTGCAAACAGCAGTAGCATTGGGGAAAATGGAATTACCAACAGATGAAAAAAAGTGTATCCCGGACAGAGCTGCAATGGATGCATTTGAAATGCTTGTCAGAGATCAGGCGGCTCCAAAAAACTCATGGTCAAATACATTGTATTCGGAAGATGGAAAATATACTTTTACAAAGACGGAAAGCGGAAGATGGCAGATGCATTTGATTGATGATGCTGCCGTAGGTGCATCTTTGGAAGATATAGCAAATTGGATGATGAGCGGCACACCCAATAAAAATATTGAAACACGCTACCTAAATTATCTTCATACTGTTGATCCGGATTTATATAATGTGGCGATGCGAATAGGTTCCGAGGTTCGTACTTATGGTTTTATGGAGGATTTACATCAGCAGGGAATATTAAGTGATAGTCAAAATCAGTATGATATGAGTCTGTTGGGGATGTTATTTGGTAAAGATGCGGATAGTATGCGTATGTTATTGCATGGGTGTAAGGAGTCTGGCAATTTTTTGGAGTTATTGGATTTGTATAGCCCGGATGGAGCAAAATCGTTGGATAAGCTTCGGGAACAGCAATATAAGCACGGTGGAATTGTTTAATATAGCGAGTTTTATGACAGGATATGGCTAATGCTGTATCCTGTTACATTTTTTATATTAACATTTTTGAATATTTTGTCGATATACAAAATGATAGAGTATAGGTAAACGGATTTACCACACAGAATACAAGGAGGTATTAGTATGGATTTAGGAGCAATTACTAACAGTACAAATGCAGTAGCTAACACTTATGCTGCAAAGGAAACGAAACAGGCTGATGAAGTCAAAAAGTATGGGGTGACCGGAAAGACGATTGGTCAGCCGAAGCTTAGTGAAAATGCAAAGAAGTATTATGAGGAATTAAAGTCTAAATATCAAAATATGGATTTTATTCTGGTAAGCAATGACATGAAGGAAATGGCAAAAGCGAATGCCGGAAGTTTTGCTAACCCTCCCAAAATGGTTGTTTTGATTGAGGACGAAAAGATTGAGCGTATGGCAACGGATGAGCAATATCGTAAACAGTACGAAGGCGTGATTGCTTCTGCACAGAATAAATTGCCGGAGTTAAAGCAGTCATTGGGCAATTCTGCAAATATCAAAGGATTTGGTATGCAGGTAAACGATAACGGTGCATCTTCATTCTTTGCAGTTATGGATAAGTCTTTTAAAGATCAGGCGAATAGATTGGAAAAGCAAAGAGCCGAGAAAAAAGAAGAAAAGAAAGCGGCTCAGAAAAAAGCTGAGAAAAAGGAACGGGAAGAACAGCTTGAAGAGAAAAGGCTTAAGAAGAAGGAATCACAGGAAGTAGTAATTACAGCAAATTCTATTGAGGAATTGAAGAAAAAGATAGATGACTATAACTATTTACAGATGGCAGATACTGTAAAGACGGATGCTGAAAAGTATCTTGGAACAACGATTGATTTCAAGGGATAGGAGGCAGACAATGATTACAGGAACCATTTACAATGCAGGAAAAATGCTGGAAATGACTCAGAAATGGGAGCAAAAGAAATCGTCCGGCAATATCCTGAAAAAAGAAGAATTATCACCAGAAGAACAGCAACTCAAAATGTATCAGGAGCAGCTTGAAAGAGAGCGTGAAGGAAATGAGTATAGTTCCATTTATGCTAAGATTCAAAGTGGTCAGGAATTAAGTCCGGCAGAAGAAGATAAACTCCGTGCAAAAGATCCTAAGATGTATATGGAGTATAAGGCTGACAGAATGGAACAGGAAGCCTATGAGAAAAAGCTGAAAAACTGTAAAACGAAGGAAGAAGCGGAAAGACTTCATGTAAACAGGATGAATGGTAAATTGTCCGAACTAAAGTCGATTGTGAATAATCCTAATATTCCCAAGAGCGAAAAATTAAAAGAAGCACAAAGAATATTGGGTGATACCACTAAAACAGCACAGATTTTTCATACATTTACAAAGAGTGCTGAGTTTAAGGAACTGCCTACGGAAGAAGAAGTAATGGAAGCGAAACAGGCAGAAGCCCAGTTGCGTGAAGAACAGCTTGTAGGTGGAGCTGATGAAAATTCAGAAGTAAATGCAGAGAGCGATAATGAGACTCAAGTTGTGCCTAATATATCGGAAGATGATAACATCGTAGATAATGCCGGAAATACCATAAAAGACACTCAGCATAGTGTGGCATTAGAAACCGAAAAAAAGGTATTAGAAGAAATGTTTGAGTTAGAAAAGAAACATTTTGGAGAATCAAAAAAGGCAGTAAAGATTGATGTATCACTCTGATTTCAGTCTTCTGTTAGTCTGAAAACATGCAAAGCTTTGAATTTTACGCACTATAAACTTTTGGGTATAAAGTTCCGATATTGTAAATATAGAAACGGAATTCTGCAAATTATTTTCAAGGAGGATGATACTATGTTGATGATAAGAGATTTTAGTACAATGTTTCAGCAGATGTCAGGGATGCCGATTGGTAGCAAAGGTGGACAAAGTATGTTGAAACAGCATGGAATTGATACAAGTAGCAAACAGTATAAGGCTGCTATGAGTTTAATGAATTCATCATGCGGAGCGGCAGTAGGATATACAAATCCACAAGCGATAAAGAATTTAATGAGAAATTTTGATGCTAATGGTGACTACATTGACCCTGTAAGTGGTCTTACAGGATTAGATGCAACAGGAATTCCAATGTCGCAGAGACATAAGATTATTAATATTTCCGAAGAATCAAAACAGGAAATTTTTGAAGCAACAAAGCGTGCGTTTATAAATGATTATGGTACAGGAAGTGGAGATAGAGGATATCGTTCCGAAATTTATCAGAAATGCCAACGAAACACACCAAAGGAAGATAGATTAAAAGCATCATGGACATTAGGCAGATACGAAGAAGCTTATGAGAAAGCATTTACAGAAGCCTGTTTAAAGGCTGACCCAAGTTGGCAACCTGGAAAGAGCATTCCAGCAGGGGCGTTAAATAATGTTACAAGAGAATCTATTGATAACAGCTTAGTTAAAGTTCAAGGTGAGTATGGAGAAACTCTTGTTAGAAGAGGATTTGACATACAGGTATAGTATCAATAAAATTTCAGGTTTCGTTCCTTTTCGGATAGTGTTTCGTTCCATAAGGTTAAGAAAAATAAATATTTGCCGATAACTATTATAAGCTAAGGATGGCGTCTGTTTTCAAGGGATTGAATGTGAAAATAGACGCTGTTTTTATAATAAAATATAAACCACTTGGACCTTTCGGGAAGTGGTGCAACTCTGACTGACAGATGGGTTGCAGAAAGGAGTAATATGGGTATCAACGGTGTAGGTTCGTTTTATGCACAAAATTATGATGTACCAAACAGAGGACGAGCCACCAGAGGGAAAACTGCAGTTGATGATTTTGCGAGTATGGGTAGTGCAACATCACTTTCTGAATCCTCTGATAATGGGAAAAGAATAGGTCTTACTGCTGTTGGCAATGTGGGGTATATTGCTATGTATGCAGATTCTTCTACGGAACAAGATCCGATTGTTAAGGTAGGAGATGTAGAGGTGCGTATAAAAGATGTGAATCCAAATAATGCAACGAAAATGGAAATGTTTGCGTTGATGTCTTATATGGATGACAAAGGACTTACCAATAATACGGGTATGAAGTCTTTTAACAAGATGACAGCGTATTCGTCACAGGCAGAATACAATGGCTATTGTAGCGGTATTTATGATGAAAATGCTGCATGGACGGTGGAGCGTGATTGGATTGGCATACTTGGCAATGCAAAAGAAACATTTTTTAGTATCCCACAAACATATAATCAGGGATTAGAATGTGAAAAAATAATTGAAAACTTGAAAAAGTGGAGTGATACATCTTCTGATGATGAAAATACAGATTATCAGAAGATACTTAGTGAGAGAAAAAATGAAATCTATGAAAAAGTGAAAAATGGTGATACAGAGGAGTCTTTTCAGATAGGTGGAAGTTCTTTCACAGAAAAAGAATGGGATAAGCTGCTTGCGGAAGTAGATGATATTACAGAAGAAATGCGAGAAGCAATGCGTGAGGAACATGAAAAGCGATTTGCAGAAGCTGTAAAAGAAACAACATCAAGCACCGTAAATAATACAGGTGAAACAGATTTAGTATCTAAACTGTTTGAAACACAAAATTCAGAAATAAAAGTGTCCAATTTCAAGGAGCATGAAACTCCAAATTATAAGTTTGTTCCCGAACCGGAAATTGGTTCAGGCGGCATGAGAATTTTGAAAAATGGACAAAGCGTAGCAGTGTTCTCCGTTGATGATTTGAAAATCCGTGTAGATGAAAAAACAGGGACAAGGGTGTTAATCAGTGAAATGGGCGGCTTTGGCGGTGCATGGTATGATGCAATTCCGGTAGATGCAGAACTGGAGAACGGATTAGCGGAGGCAATCGGTGTTGATGACATTCCGGAGGTCGAGTTAGAAGGATATTACATAGGAACTCATGCAGGAACCGGAATACAGTATGTGATGAGACCGGGTGATGAAGGCAGAGGCGGTAAGGTTCTCCTTAGAAATGCAGGCGATGTTGCAAAATACAATGCTTTGGCTGAGGAGTACTATAATCGTTATCCGAACTTA
>JBGVOM010000001.1:0-25932 GCA_045126515.1 Lachnospiraceae bacterium | reverse complement strand
AAAACATAATTTCCTCTCCTGTCACACCGATTGCTTCTGAAAGCATTAACTCTGTCATGGAAGAACAGTCGCATCCGCAGCCATATTCATTTAAAATTTTGATCAAATATGGATTTGGTGTTGCTTTGACTGCAAAATATTCTCTAAATCCTTCGTTCCATGCAAATGCATCTTTTAATGCTTTTACATTTTCACGAATTCCTTTTTCATCATATAAATGAAACGGGGTAGGATATGTCTTTGTAATTTCTTTTACCTGTTCTAAGGTTACGAATGGTTTCTTTTCCATTATTTTTCTCCTTTCTCTGTGTCTGAGGTTTTATCTGATTTCTGTCATTCCACCCATGTATGGCTGCAATGCTTTTGGAATTGCAACACTTCCATCTTCTCTTAAATTATTTTCAAGAAAAGCAATCAGCATACGAGGCGGTGCTACTACTGTATTGTTTAAGGTGTGTGCAAAATATTTGCCATTTTCACCTACCACACGAATCTTTAATCTTCTTGCCTGTGCATCCCCTAAGTTAGAACAGCTTCCCACTTCAAAGTATTTCTTCTGTCTTGGTGACCATGCTTCCACATCAATGGATTTTACTTTCAGGTCTGCCAAATCACCGGAGCAGCATTCTAAGGTTCTTACCGGAATATCTAAAGAACGGAATAATTCTACGGTATTCTGCCATAACTTATCAAACCACATTTTACTTTCTTCCGGCTTACATACTACAATCATTTCCTGCTTTTCAAACTGATGGATTCTGTATACACCACGTTCTTCAATACCGTGAGCACCCTTTTCTTTACGGAAACATGGAGAATAACTTGTTAAAGTATATGGAAGATTTTCTTCTTTCACGATAGTGTCAATAAACTTACCAATCATGGAATGTTCACTGGTTCCGATTAAATATAAATCTTCTCCTTCAATTTTGTACATCATGGCATCCATTTCATCAAAGCTCATAACACCTGTTACCACATCGCTTCGAATCATGAAAGGAGGTACACAGTAAGTAAAACCTTTATTTATCATAAAATCTCTTGCATAAGAAATAATTGCAGAATGTAATCTTGCAATATCTCCCATCAGATAATAAAATCCGTTTCCAGCCACTTTTCTGGCACTGTCTAAATCAAGACCGTTGAATTTTTCCATAATATCTGCATGATATGGAACTTCAAAATCAGGAACCACAGGCTCACCAAACTTTTCAATTTCTACGTTCTCGCTGTCGTCCTTACCAATCGGAACACTTGGATCAATGATGTTTGGAATTACCATCATAATTTTCTTTACCTTTTCTGCCAGGTCTTTTTCCATCGCTTCTAATTCTTCTAAACGTGCAGCATCTTTGTTTACCTGTTCCTTTAACTGTTCAGCTTCTTCCTTTTTGCCCTGTGCCATTAATGCACCAATCTGCTTGGAAATGGTTTTACGGTTTGCTCTTAAAGCATCCGCTTCCTGCTGTGCTTTACGGCTCTGAGCATCCAGTTCAATCACTTCATCCACCATAGGTAACTTATGATCCTGAAATTTGTTTTTAATATTTTGTTTTACAATATCCGGGTTTTCTCTTAAAAATTTTAAATCTAACATGTTTTCCTCCTTGTAACTTGTAAATAAAAAAGTCCCATGCACGATAGATACATTTCTACCGTTACATGGGACGAAAAATTCCGTGTTGCCACCCAATTTGCTGTATTTACATACAGCCACTCTATGGTACGTTAAAGGGTACCAGCCTTCGGGTTTCGCCGAATACTCCGAAAGTGGAAAAGTTTTGTCCTCTGCCTGCTCTCACCACCCGCAGACTCTCTGAAAGATTTCTAAAACTGTAGCTTTCATCAATGTATCTATGCTTATTCTTTCTGTCTTTCGTTATTATATACTCACTTTTCAAATTACGCAAGAAGTTTTTTCATTTGCCACTCAATTTGGGTAACAGTTCCGTCTTGGCGGTTGCACTAAACATTGTTTTCCAGAATATTCATTATGTTTTTATATTCTCTTTCCGCCTGCTTCATAAGTTCTGCTACTCCATTATGTGAACCAGACCTTAACTTTTCTGTGATGACAGCAACGGACCCCATAATATCCTCTAAGCCTAAATTAGCCAGTAATCCCTTCAATGAATGTGCCGCCTTAAAGGCATCTTCATATGATTCCTCTTTAAAATATCTCTGCATATCCTGATAACTTTTATCTTCCTCTGCAAAACGCTTCAGAAACTTTATGTACAACGCTTCATTTCCCATAAAGCGCGTCATAACCCGTTCCATCTCTACACCGCTCTCTGCCAGCTCGATACATAACTTATCCATTCTCTGCCCCTTTTTTCTTCTATTTTTCTTTCATCTACTTATATTCTTTTACCAATTTTTCAAATGCTTCCAGGGATCTTTCCACTTTTTCTGTCGGAATGCAATATGCCATTCTAAAATGTCCTTTACATTCAAAACCATCCCCCGGAACTAAAAGCAGGTCATATTTTAAAGCTTTTTCACAAAAAGCTTTTGCATCCGGTTCTAAGGATTTCGGGAACATATAGAAAGTTCCTCCCGGCTCTACACATTCAAAGCCCATCCCCGTTAATTCCTTATACAAAATATTTTTATTGGTTTCGTATACAGATAAATCCGAAGTTTTATCCAAAACCGACGGCAGTGCAAGCTGAATCAGGGAAGACGGACAGTTATGACCGATACCCCTGGAAATCTGCCCGCACATATCTACCAATACATCGGCTCCTTCACATTCCGGGCAGACTGCCAGATATCCGATTCTTTCTCCCGGAAGAGAAACTGATTTACTAAAAGAATAGCATGTCAGTGTATTTTTGTAGTATTTTGCCACGTAAGGGGCTTTTCCTCCATTAAATACAATTTCTCTGTAAGGCTCATCTGAAATAATGTAGATCGGATGAGAATACTGTTGCTCTTTTTCTGTAAGATAGGATGACAACTTCTTTAATGTTACCTCTGAATACACACTTCCTGACGGGTTATTCGGGGTATTAATCAATATAGCCATAACCTTTTCATTCATTATTTGGTCAAAAGCTTCGAAATTAATCTGAAAGCTTTTTGTATCTGCCGGAACTACCTTTAACTTTGCTCCTGTCTTAGTTACATACGGAACATATTCACTAAAATACGGTGCAAAGGTAATCACCTCATCTCCCGGAACCGTCACACACCGCAGGGCATGGGCTATGGCACTGGCAGCCGCACTGGTCATAAAAATATGATCCAAAGTATAATTCATGTCAAATCTCTTATTCAGGGACTGGGCTACCGCATCACGCACTGACTCAATTCCCAAACTTGGACTATAACCATGAATCACCATTGGATCTTCCTTCGTGATAAGTTCTACAATTTTGTCTGTGAATTCTTTTGGTGTAGGAACCGACGGATTTCCAAGACTATAATCAAACACATTTTCATAGCCAATCTCTTTTGCACGTTCTGAACCATAAGCAAAAATTTCACGAATCACAGATTTCTGTCCCAGCATATCAAGAAATTCTTTTGCAATCATTTTTTATTCCTCCATTTTCTTTATCAACTCTATTACCTTTAATAAATCTTCTTCCAGTCCAAACAATAATTTTCTTGTTTCCTCAGAGGGTTCATCCAAATCCGGCACCATCACCGGCATGCACCCTGCACGATAAGCAGACAAAATACCATTTGGTGAGTCCTCTAACGCAATACAATTTTCCGGCAAAAGTTCCAGTTCCTTTGCTGCTCTAATGTAAATATCCGGTTCCGGTTTCCCATTTTCCACCATAGATGCACATACAATTTTATCAAAATATTGCAATAAATCCACACTTTTTAAATATTTTTGTGTTCTTGCTAAATCCGTTGCTGTTGCCACCGCCGTCTTATAACCATGTTCTTTGAGAAATGAAAGCAGTTCACGCACACCTTTTTTGGTTTCGATACCGTGTTCCTCTATGTAAGAATTCATCAATTCTTTTCTTCTATCTCTAATCTTCTTGTAATCAAAGTCTTGTCCGAAATATCCCTTCAATTTAGGTTCCGCGTATTTTGCCGCAAGACTTCGAATAGATAGCACATGTTTCTTTTCCATTGCATATCCCATCTCTGCCGCTGCCTCGCACCAGAACCGAAGCAGGAGTTTTTCCGTATCTAACATCAGGCCATCCATATCAAAAATAACACCCTGTAACACGTTTTTCTTCACTTCTTTCTGCATTTCACATTTTTTTCACATTTTCACCATATTTATGCCACATTTCCACGATATATTAATAACTGTCAAGAGATTAGCACCTTGACAAGCAAATAGTTTCTTTTATAAAATCCCCCCTCTTAAGGCTCAGGTAACTGAGCCTTACACTTTTTATATGTGCTTCAAGATTTTAGTTACATCTTCATTTCTTCCAATAACCATCAAATGCTCATCTTCTTTAAATACGTAATCAGCTCCCGGCATCAGCTGCATCTTTTCGTTTACATCTCTGGTTCCTAAAATACTTACGTTATATTTTACACGGAAATTCACTTCCCTTATGGTCTTTCCCACCCATTTTGGAAGTACCGGTATTTCATAAACAGAATATTCCTCATCCAGTTCAATATAATCAAAAATATGATCTGCACTGTAACGCATTGCTGTCTTTTCTGCCATATCACGGTCCGGATAAATAACATCATCTGCTCCGTTACGCAGCAGGAATTTTGCCTGAATATCTCTTGTTGCTTTACTTATTACACATTTGGCACCATTTTCCTTTAACAGACTGGTAATTTCTAAACTACTTTGAAAGTTTGTTCCAATACATACAAAACAAATATCAAAATTTCCCACACCAATACTTTTGAGTACTTCCACATCCGTGCAGTCACCGATTTTTGCACTGGTAACTACCGGCATCATTGCCTTCAGTTTATCCTCATCCGTATCAATAATCATAACCTGATTTTTTAATTCTACCATCTTTCTGCAGAGGTGATTTCCAAATCTTCCCATTCCTATAATTAAAATTGATTTCATACTAATTCTCCTTTTTAACCTATCAAAACATTTTCTTCCGGTAATTTTACTGGTGCGACGCTCTTTCTCTCCGTAAAGGAAAGGGCAAAGGACATACTTCCAATTCTACCACAATACATTAACAAAACTATAATCAGCCTAGAAGCCGTAGTAAGCTCCCTGGTAACCCCAGTGGACATTCCCACAGTTCCAATCGCAGAAAACACTTCAAACAGTAGTTCATCCATTTTAATGGGCTGTATATACGAAATTGCGATAATCGCCGCCACTGCCAAAAACAAATTTAAGGCAAACACATTACACGCCTTTTTAATTGCCTCATCCGGCAGTCTTCTTCCAAAAATATTACATCCGGTTTCATTTCTTAAATTTGACCAGACATATACCACCAGCACCGTAAAGGTAACCGTCTTTACTCCACCGGCTGTGGAACCCGGGCTACCGCCGATAAACATCAACACCATGGTTAACAGTTTGGAACTGCCACTAAGTGCTCCGGTATCTATGGTATTAAATCCTGCTGTTCTCGGTGTAACTGAACTAAAAAGGGAGGCTAATATGGTCTCTTTTACTCCCATTCCTTTCATCAGTCCATTTCTTTCAAAAACAAAAAACAAAACAGCACTGACAACTAAAATAAGCACAGTAGCTGATAATGTTATTTTTGTATGTAATGTATATTTCTTTATATTTATTTTATTTTTAAGTATATCATTCCACACAAAAAAACCAATTCCTCCTATCGTAATTAACGCCATCAAGGTAATATTCAACCACGCATTACCTGCATATCCAACAAAAGATGAGTATTCTCCCGTAATATTTCCCATCAAGTCAAACCCTGCATTACAAAAGGCTGAAACAGAATGAAAAATACTAAAGTAAATTCCTTTTATGATTCCGAATTCCGGAACAAACACAAACAACAGTGCAATAGCACCCAGCCCCTCTACCAATATCGTTCCTTTTATAATCATTCTTGCTAATTTTACAACTCCGCCAAGTTGAATGGAATTCACACTCTCCTGCAATAGTCCGCGCACTTTTAAAGATATGGTTTTCTTCATAAGCATAGCAAACATAACACCCATGGTCATAAATCCCATTCCACCAATTTGTATCATCAGCAAAATAATACATTGTCCGAAAATGCTCCAATGAGTTGCCGTATCTACAACCACCAGTCCTGTCACGCAGGTGGCACTGGTAGCAGTAAATAATGCATCAAAAAATTTTGTAGTTTCTCCCGGTCTGGCTGACACCGGCAGCATCAAAATAAGGGTTCCCACCAAAATAACCAGCAAATATCCAATAGCAATAATCTGTGCATGGTTCATTCTGCGTTTTTCTAATTTCATCTGACTTCTCCTCCTAATCTCTCAGCGTAACAATCCCCTTCTCTATAAGAAATGCCGGATGATAGGAAAGTTTTGCCTTTCTTAAGCCCTCCGCTCCCGTATCATCTTCTCTGTTTACATACTTAAATTCTGCGGCTTCCGCTTTTAAAAATTCCCGGTTTATCAACGGATATGCCCCCTGAATTTCAGCAAACGCCTTCTCCACATGCACCACAAAAGTATCATCACTGACCGCTTCTCCGAAGGTAAATGCAACCACATCTCCCTCTGCTCTAAGCAGACCGCCTTTTAAATCCAGTTCTTCTAACATGTGCAGCCCCTGCATGGCAACCGACAGTTCCTGCTGCTTGTCTATATCTGTGTCGCATCCATTTCTTCTGCCCCATTCTTCCGCCATAGCAAGGCATTCTGAAACATTTTCTTTTGTAATCGGCTCATACTTCCATTCCGGGTGATTCGCTACAAAACGGTTGATATGGTTTTTCTTTCCGTGATATTTTTTTCCTGACAGTTGAATCAGCTTTTCCGTTTCATACACATAATCTGCCACATCCCGGTTATAGGTAATTTCCACTTTATCGCCATATATTTCCTGCAACTGCACAAACTGTTCTTCAGTTACCAGACGCAGTGACAACTTTCTGCCCTCCTGCTTTGCTTCCGCTTTTAAAAGCTCCATAGCTTTCTTTTTATCCCCTGCCCCCACAGGAAAGGTTACGGATTTTTCTTTTTCACTCCAAAAACATATGGTATCTTCAATTACGGCAAATGTCAGCGGATATATGGTTCTGGACCACAAAAAAATATTTGCAAATGTCATCTCACAATTTCTGTGTTGTTCCTCTTTTAAAAAGCGTTCGATAAGTTCTTTATCTTCCAACTCCGGACGTCTAAATTTTATTTTCATAATTTTCCTCCAAAAGTGATTACCTGATTATAATTGATACACATCGGGACGTCTGTTCCGGAAGGTGGCAATTTCTTCTCTTACCCACTTTTGATATTCAAAATCAATATCTGCATATACAATTTTTTCTCCCGAAGAGCCGTCTGCTATCACGTCCCCCCAGGGATTTACTACTCTTGAACACCCAAACGGGAAACTTCCCTTTACTTCACCATACACATTGCATGCTGCAAAATATGTCAGATTATACAATGCTGTTGCCTTGGTCAGTGTGTCCCAATGTCCCGTTCTTGGCGGAAGCACGCGTCCTGCCGGCCAACAGGCAACTGAACATATCAAATCTGCCCCTGCCAGTGCAAGACTCCTCGCCACTTCCGGAAAACGCATATCATAGCATACCATCAATCCTACTTTACCAAATTCTGTATCTACCAGCTTTAATTGGTTTCCCGGTTCTAGCAAATCTGACTCTTTCGAGCCGGAGGAATCCGCCAGATGAACCTTACGGTACTGTCCTAATACTTCACCCTGCCTATTAAGAAAAGGCAGGGTATTATAACATTTACCATTTTCTGCTTTCTCTGCGAAACTGCCAGGTATAAGATTCACCTGATATTTTGCCGCCAGTTCCCCCATTAACGTCATATAAGCCCCGTCCATGGGTTCCGCATAAGAAACCGCTGCCTGACTGCTTGTAACATCGCCGTAGTTACATTCCGGAAACATTACCAAATCCACATCTTTTAAGCTATGCATGGCACGGTCCAGCATTTCTTTGGTTTCTCTGATATTTTTTTCTTTATTTTCTGTATATGTGGTTCTCTGACATAATGCTATTCTCATCGTACACTCCTAATTTTAGCCGCAACACCTTTCCTCTGCTTTCTTCCAATCTGCCACCTGAAACCAATTATCAATGTACGCTGCTCTCTCATTGTAATGTTTCAGATAGTATGCGTGTTCCCACACATCTATCCCAATGATTGGATATAACCCAAATTCCAGCGGTGTGTTTTGATTTTGTGTGGTAACAATATAATATTCCATACCGTTTGTCACCAGCCATGCATATCCTGAACCAAACACTTTTAATGCGGCTGCTTTAAATAACTCTTTGAATTTATCATAATTTCCAAAGGTATTGTCTATCTGCTGCTTTATTTTTCCTAACGGTTGCGTATTTCCTTCCCCACTCATAGTGTCAAAATAAAGTCTGTGATTATAGACTCCTCCTGCATTGTTCCGAATTTCCGTACTCAGTTGCTGTGGGAAACCCGCCACATTTGCCAGCATTTCCTCTAAAGACATACTTTGCAGCCACGGATTCTGCCGCATAATCTGATTTAAATTATCAATATAGGTCTGCAAATGCCTGTCATGATGAAGGTGCATTGTTTTTTCATCAATATATGGTTCTAACGCATCATACTCATATGGCAATGGTGTGTTGTAAAAAGGATAATTTTGATTTTCCATATCATTTACCTGCAAAAGCTTTCTTATTATCCTATGCACCGCTCCATGATATGTTTCAGTCCTCTGATTTATTTCCTATTTCTTCCTGTTTAATTTCCCAGTGAATTAAAAAAGTCAATGCCGCACGCAATATGATAATCCCTGCTACCGTACCGATTTCTGACCATTCCCTCACCACAACAGTTCGCAAAATTTCGCTTCCCATCTTAAATTCCAGTCCCATGGCAAGGCCTTTGGCAAGAATCAGTTTTGTTTCCGGCGAACGTCTAATATAATTATAAAATCCACGGATACCAGACACAATAATAATGCTCACTCCAATATATTCAAAAATTAGAATTGCAATGGTCACCATGCTATTTAAACATGCTTCTAAAAAATGTAAAATTTCCATCCCCTTTTCTCCCTTCCTTTATATCTGCTGTTCTTTTTTAATGGATTCTAAGTATTCCGAAAGTCGCTCCCTGCCACTTGGAACAAATTCTTCACTGTCTGCAAATTCCAAAAATTTTTCTTTGCTCATCCATCGATAGTTAATGGTTTCGCCTTTCTGCAAACGTATTCTGTCTTTTTCACCATTCACCTGACATAAATATCCATAATGTATGGCATTCCCTTTGCGATTTACCTTTCGGTAAATCTGTGTCAGGGAATCCGCCTGAATCCCGGTTTCTTCTTTTAATTCACGGACAGCCCCCTCCATGGGAGTTTCTCCCTTCAGTACACTGCCTCCCGCACTAGCTTCGTACAAGCCGGGATATGTTTCCTTCTTTAAATCTCTCTGCATCAAAAGATAATCACCGTCTTCATGACGCACTATAATTTCACAGACAATGTGTAATAATCCTTTCGGAATTTCCTGACCGCGGATTAAATCCACCCCTGCCGGTGTTTCATCTTCGAAATATCCATCCCAAATTTCCATACCATACTCCTTACTATGTTTCCCGTTTTTCTCAAAACTATAAATTCTATTTATCTTTGATAAAATGGCTCTACTCCCTCAACTGCGTTTTTACCAAATTCCTGCTGGTATGTAATCATATTAATACCAATTCCTTTTAAGAAAGGTCTTGCTGCATTTGCCACACGTTCAAACACAGCCTCCTGATTTCCCGGAAGTTCAATATCTGCCACAAACAGATAACTGATTTCTTCCTTACGTTTCATCAGACGAAGCCATGCTTTTTCCACGCAGTTTTCTTTCTTTAATTCTTCCGTTATTTTCTTTACCATCTCTACCGGAAATTCTGCTGCTTCCGCCAGTGAGATTTTCTCGTTTTTATCTATATGCTGTACAGTCTTCCCCTGCACAAGCATGTCCTTTTTCATTTTTAAATGTTCCAGCAATGGACGGTCTACCATCATGTTTTCCCCAAAAGGATTGATTACAATACCTTTCGTATCTTCATTTTTCTGCACCAGTGCCACATAATCATCCAAAGACAGCATCAATGTCTTCGGTTCTAATATTTCATGCCACTTATTCAATTCCTGCCAGTCCGTAAATGCCGGATAATACTTAGAACCATCCGGTGCGGTAAGAAGCGGAAGCTGCATCTTGGTTCCCTGCTCAAAAGTTGCGGTTCCATCTTCTTTTTTTACCGGCTCATGTGTCACCATAATTGCCGATAGAAATTTTGCATTCATTGCCAGTTCTTCATATATCAGATTCATCATTTCTTCTGTTGGCTTTCCTGCCGCCTGGCGCATTAATCCCTGAATACGAGGATTCACAACCGGTTCGTTGACATCCTCTGTATTTGGCTTCACATTCGAGATAATATCTCCCGGATGGATATTTTCATTGGTGATATTCTCCAGTAAAATTCCTACCGGTGTGCCGTGAGCTGCCTTTTCTAACTGACCTGCCTGAGGATTCTCAAGCCCCAGAACCTTTGATTCCTGTACATTTCTTCCGCGTCCCAATACATACACTGTATCATTTAACGAAATCTCACCGTTTCTGATAATTCCGGCTGCAATACATCCTCTGTCCTTTACCGTAAATATCTGCTCCACCATAAAGGTATAAATGTCTTTCAGCTCTTTCGGTGCTTCTTTCTTTATTTCTTCTGCCGACTCATTTACCGGCTTTTGCTGATTTTCCTGTTTCACTTCTTTTTTTCCAAATAACTGGTTCCATAATCCCATCGAATGCTTCCCCTTTTCTTTTCTATTGACTATCACCGGATGAATTGTTTTCTTTTCATCCAGATTCGGCTTATATCTTATCATATTTTTCTTCATTTGTATAGAAAGCTGATGGATTTCTTTTTACTGTTCCGGTACCACAGAAAAGATAATCAAATCTTCCTCCCCATCATTAACAAAATTATGTGTATGTCCTTTCGGGCAGTAATGACAGGTTCCTTCCTTTACTTCCTCCCAGCTGCCATCGTACAATACCTTTCCTTTTCCCTGCAAAACATATACGATTTCGCTGTTGGTTTCGTGGGTGTGCAGTCCGATGGAAGCTCCCGGAATCAGTGTTCCGTACATGATTTTTCCGTTTTCATCGGAGAACATTTTTGCTCTGGCTTCTTTTTCGCCACCGTGAAAATTTTTTATTACAGTTTCCTTGATATTGTCAAAATCAATAATCATATTCTTTTCCTCCTTCTTCGTGGTTTTCTTATAGTACCGCTCTGAATTTTCTTTTCCATGTTTTGTTTCTTCACCTGCCGTATTTCTTCTAACAGCATTTCATAATCCCGTTCAAACAATAAATCTGTAATCTGGCGTTTCAAATTTGCTTCCGGAACCTTTTCCACAATTTTGTCCCGCACAAACTCTTTGCTCTTCTGTTTATATTCCGGCATATCATTCCATTTCTGTATCTGGTATAGTTCCGGACGCCACAAAAATTCTATCTGCCTGCGTACAGACACATTGGGATTCAGTCCTGGAATCTGCTGCATCTCCACCTGTATCTTCTGATTTTCTTCGTAGATACAGATTATACCCCAATAAGACGGAATATGAAACTCCGCCTGTTTTTCATGACTTTTACCAATTACCAGAAAATTTATATCACAAAATTTATCATAATCTTTTGTCTGAGTTTTCAGCCGGGTATAAGAATCATTATCACTCTTAATCTCAAATCCCAACAGGCTGCCGTCAATTACACCAATCACATCCGCTCTGGAATCTCCAGCATTCTTTTCTTCAAAAATACGAATTTTCCCATAGAATTCTTCCAGATAATCAAACAACGGCTCCCGCATATCCTTATCTAGCATGATTCCCTCCAAGGTCTGCCATCTACCAGACATTCCTTTAATTCATCACCTTCATATACCAGCTTCATGGTAAAGAAATCTTCTCTTTCCTCCAGCAATCGGAAGAAAATCTTATCTCCTTCCCACAGATTCAGCTCATTCAGCTTACTTTTCGGCACCCAGAGTAATTCTCCTTCATCGCATTCCTTTAATTCTCCGTGAAATTTGTCCGCTGTATAAAGACACATATACTCCGTATTCCATCCTTCACACACAAAAGTAATCAATCCCCGAAATCTCCAGGATTTTAAAGTAAGCCCCGTTTCTTCTTTTACCTCCCGAAGCAGACATTCCTCAGGACTTTCTTCCTTTTCAAAATGTCCCCCCACACCAATCCATTTATCTTTATTCACGTCCACTTCTTTTTTCACTCTGTGAAGCATCAGATAACTGTCATCCTTTTCAATATAACACAGCGTAGTCAGTGGGCTTCTTGTAACTTCCTGCATTTTATCCCTTCTTTCTATGAAATTATAATATTCTGTTTCTTATATGTAAAGCACATAATTTATTCCACAATTTCTCGTGCTTCCAATACTATTTTAGACAAAATCAAAAAACTTTTTCACCGTGATTAAACTAAAAAAATCGGCAGAACCGAAACAGTTCTGCCGACTTTTTTTGGTTTGGGAGATTTATCTAAATTTAGGTTAACTCATACTTATTTCCTAATTTCAGTATAAAGGTTGGTGCTAGTCCAAAGTCAATATCTTTTTTCATTTTTTACGATTACAAAAGCGGAACATAAATTTCATAATAGTCAACCTTTTGTTCATCACAGATAAGACTATATACATAAAAAGCAAACAATTCTCCGGTACACTGATATCCATGTTTTTCCGCATAAGAAAAAAGTTCTTTAAACTCCCACTGCACTTCTCCATATTCTTTCACTTCATATACTGTATAAATACAATTACATTCCGGGCGAGATATCATATGTTCTTTTTGTATCTGCTCCATACACAATTCCAGCATCGGCTCACGAATAAAAAATTCAAATGATTCTATATTGTCAGTTCCATCGCTGTCGTGTCTAACATGATATCCTATATTTCCAAAGGAAAATAACTCTGTACTTATAATCTCCTTCAATTTTTCATATTCCCAGACACCAGTAGTATTAATCTGTTTTGCATAGCACCTTGGAAGCTCTTTTAAGGTGTATTTTCCCACCCCCTGCTGTATTTCTGTCATGTGTTTTTTCATGACCTTAAGTTTTCCTAACCGTTTTTGCAGAATTTTAATTTCCTCTTCTCTTTTTTCAATAAATCCCTCAAACACTGACACCATAGTTGTAAAGTCAGATACCTCTAACATTCCCTTAATTTCTGCTATTCCTACATTTAATTTTCGATACAGCGAAATTCCTAATAATTCTGCAACTTCGTGTATCGAAAATTTCTTCTCCATGTTGTTCTCCTATTCAAACCTTTACTGTGGTTTTCGTCCCATTAAAATTGCAGCTCGCTCTTTTATAAGTTCCACCGTCAACTGATACACGCTCCAGCAAATATTATGTGGTGTTACCATTGCTTTCAGACTCACCGGTTCTATTCCCTGTTTCCTGTATTCTGCAAGAAATTCATCTAACTTCTCATCTGCCATGCCTGCAAAAATTAAAAGTTCCGGCATTTTATAATCCTTTGGTGCTTTTTCTGCCTGCGTCATTCCAGGCGCTCCTGAAATCCCCGCCAACGCACTTAAGGAAACATTCACATCTGTTTCCTTTATTTTTCTCGTACTAATCCCCAATTGCTTACAAAGCCGGATAATCTGACTTTCTTTTTTTACATCTTTCAAATGATATATTAACTTTGCATTATTCATTTTCATCCTGCTTCTCCCATTTCTTTTTATTCTTTTACTATCATACTAAAAATGTCGGGAAGAATCAATACTCGAACCCAATATCCCCACTCCACATAAAACCAAAGGTATTGCCGTAAACACAAGAGGAAACTCTATATTATTTAGGGTAATTGCCTTCTGATATGCGATAAATGGAATCTGCATCAGATATAAAATCACCAGTCTTCGAATCAGTTTATCTTTCAGATAGCCTAACCTTACCAGGCAGATATCTTTTTTTGTTACCGGATAATAAGCCAGTAATTCATACACCGACTGTCCTTGAAACTTACGATAACTTCCAAGCTCCAAAGATATCATAAGGGCATACGCAAAACCTATCCACCAGAACATATAATCTTTATCTTCCATTAGCAAACTTCCCAGAAGTATGAACATTCCTTCCAAAATCCAAAAAGGTACCCGGTACAGCCACCTATCATACTCTCTTGCCTCCAACAACCGTTTATCAAATTCTCTCACCAGATTTCGTGCTTCTTTTTCCTTTTTCTTATCCATGCAACACCCCTCCTGTAACCTCCATATCACCTGTGTTTTCCTCATAGTATACCATGCGCCCTGTTTCTAACCGGCACACATAATCCATATTTTTATTAATGTCCGACTGCACATGTGTAGTCATTAAAATGGTTGCTTCGGTAGCGAGAATTTCTCTTAAAATTCCATAAAAGTCCTTTCGAAAGACCGGGTCCATTCCGGCAGTTGCTTCATCTAACAGATACAATCTTGCGTTTCTGGCTCTGGCAAAGGCAATCTGAAAACGTATAAACTCTCCTCTGGACATATTTTCTACTACTTTTCTCGCGGACAGATCCATTTCTTTCATATAATTTTCAAATTCTTCCATATCAAATTCCGGATAAAATCCCCCTAGAATCTCCACATTCTCCAAAGCTGTTTTTTTATTTAAGAAGATATTTTCATCTGCAATATATGCTGTTTTTGTCATAAATTCTCTCCGGTGCTCTTTAATATCCTGTCCTTGAAAACTGATTTTTCCTGTATAGGATGATTTTTCTTCCAACATACATTTCATCAATGTGGTTTTTCCTGCCCCGTTTTTTCCCACAATTCCTAAAAGAAAACCATCCTCCAACTGAAAATTGATATCTGCCAGTTGAAAATTTCCCTGTTTTTTTGTCACATGTTTAAATTCTAACATATCTGCCTCCTACACCCCTAACAGGGTCTGAACCATTTCCAAAATTTCTTCTGCCGGCAGTCCGGCATTCTTACATTCCTCAATCACTTCTGACAATCTTTTCTCCAACATCATCAACTGCTTCTCTTTTAAATAATCCTGATTATACTCGCACACGTAAAAACCTTTTCCTGCCACCGAACGAATCAGTCCTTCCTTTTCTAATTCTTCGTAAGAACGCTTTGTGGTAATCACGCTAACCTGCAAGTCACTGGCTAACTTTCGTATGGAAGGAAGTGCCTCCCCTGCCCTTAATTCGCCGGTAACAATAGCATTTTTCAACTGATTTACAATCTGCTCGTAAATTGCCATGGTTCCCTGGGGCTTAATTACGATTTTCATAGACACTTATCTCCTTTCCGGCACATTACTTTTCCACATCTCATAATCCATTCCTGCCTTCATTTTTACCTTATGTCTTTTTATAATCCACGGAAGCAACATGATTTGTCCCAAAAAAGCCAGACACAACACAATTTCTTCCCATATATCCATTTTCTGAAATTCAATTCTCACCGATATAAAATAACTTACCGCAGATAGCAGAAGAAATATCACTTCTTTCCCGTCATTCAGATATTCTTCCTTTACATGACCTAAATCTATCCTTGTAGAAATTCCCTGTTCCACACCTAAGAAAAAAAGACTTATTACAATAGCTGCTCCCTTCCACCATACCAGCCTTCCCAAAAGCACCAACCCAAGATTATATACCAAATGTGGTCCACTAACCAAAAAGAATTTTAAAGCATAACTGGTGCGAAGATATCTTTCCTTCTCCCCCTTAGTTAATGGCACTAAAAACATAGGCGTTGACAGACGATTTAGAAAGCTCAGATAAACAACAATTGACCAGATAAAAAACAAAATTTGAACCAACGCAATCCATTTTTGTTCTTCTATAACCTCTTTTCCTTTCAACAATGCATTAAGAATTGTAATGGCACTGCCCCCATATATCATTAAGTTAAATTTATTTTTCTTTAATGCATCCCATTTTCCGGAACTAAAATCCTTTAAAACCATCCATATCATTCTCAGCCCTCCTGCTTACTTCTATATATTTTCCTCCAATCATTTTGAAAACACTGCCTCTGCAAACTTTCTTTTGATATTCCTAATCATCCACGGCAACATCAGAACCTGTATTAAGAACGAGAGGACTATGCCAATATACATCCATTCTTCCCATTCTCCACAGGCTATGATGAGCCAAAAACTATAACTGAAAATTCCTCCCAGAAGATATAATATTTCCTGCCACTTATTCCACTCAGAATTTTTGTAATCCCATAATTTTATTTCGTAACTGATACGCTTTTTATTGTTGGGAGTTCCCATGGGAAAACTTAACAGAAAATATGATACCACCATTCCAATTCCATACCACCAAAGGATTTTTCCCCATAACACCATGGTCAAATTTACAACAAAGAATAACATGTTTGTTCCAAAAAGCTTCACCATATAACAACAGCGAAGATATTCCAGCTTTTCTGCTTCATTTAAAGGCACCAGATACATTGCCGGTGACAAAGCAGTGGGGTATATCTCATGGAAAAATGTTAACAACCCAAGAGGCAAAAACAAAACAAGAAATAATCCGGTTTCTTCTACTCCATGATTCAAGACTCCGGTAAATATCCATAAAACACTCATCATTATCCAAAAGACAGTCCGAAACCTATTGCCTTTTTCAAATACCAGCTTTCTGGAAGCAAAAACACTGATTACAGTTTTAACCATTTTACTTTTTCCTCCTTTTCCCCTTTATAATACTTCTCCCAGCCTAATGCCTGCTCCATCTGAGAAACATACTCTTTTTTCACAATATAAATACAAATAATTGCCTGAAAAACCACACTACTACCACCTGCTATCACTTGAATATTCGTCCCCATCAGTTCTACCAGATGTAAGACAACTATATATACAAAAATTGAAATCCACCTTGCACAGGCTTCGGCTTTATGTTCACCCAGATTGTTGTCTTCCGTCCACACTGCAAATTGTCCATGAAAATTTTCCAGTCCCAAAACCATACTCCACAAACTTAACGAAACCGCTGATAAAATCCCATGTACAATTTCTGTATGCCAGAAATTTAAAATAGCAAAACGAATCACCAAATAAACAGCCGAAATCATACATATCTTTACCATATAAGCTGTTTTCAAATACTCTTTCTTCTGCTTCTTATCTATGGGCACCAAAAACATAGGCTTAGACAGACGGTTCGGATACATAGCATGAAGTAATATCATAATCCATGCGACTAGAACATCGACCCCGGCTGATGCTACAAACCATGTAAGTTCCTCATTGCCAAGCAGATTAGAAGCCACCATAATCAAATATGCCAGTCCCATCAAAGAAATACCTGCATGATTCCAGGCATCCCGAAAGGCTTGTTTTCTTGTAGAATAGAAATCCTGTAATACCATTTTTATCATAGGCAGCTATCGTTCCTTTCGATTCCCAGCTAACGCCATTGTCTTTTCATAATTCATTCCCTGCTCCATATGAGCGTGAAAGTCCTTTTTTATATTCCAAAAACACAGTAGAAACTCTGCTATCACAAGCGCCGAAATAACTACAAGTTCCCATCCCAACGTTATTTCTTTTCCGTCTGTTGCCAGCAATACGAAAAAGCAGAATGCCGAAACAATATACGATATCCACAGTCTGTATCCGTTGTATTCCACTTTTCCCCGATTCATATGTAATAGAGGGTCGGCAAATCTGTAATTACTCATTCCTACTACCATACTCCACAAAAGTAATACCAGTACAAGCAATATGGCCTGCCACCATATCATTTTTCCGAAAGCAACCAGCAAACTATTACATATGGTATGAATTCCTGTAGTCAACACTAATTTTACACCGTATGCCGTATACAAATAGTTTTTTCGTTCCTCCTCACACGCCGGAATAAGAAACATGGCGGTTGCCAGATTATTCGGGTACATGGCATGAAGTAACAGCACCAAAAACAGTACCAGAAACTGCGATGTGTTTATCATCCGTTCTTCCATTCCTGTTTTTGTATAAAATGCATAAAACCACATCATCAGATACGTACTTGTTAACACCACATTGCCACAGCTTTTTTTCAAAGCTTCTTTTCTTTGTGCATAAAAATCAGCTACTACCATTTTTATCATAAGCTGTTGCCACCCTTCTGCTCACTTTTAATCATGTGATACATGATATCTTCAATATTTGGCACTGTAATATCTAAATCATTACTATAAAACGAATGGTTGGTATGTTCCACTAAAGCTGTAGTTGCATACGTTCCCTTTTCTTTATGTATCACCCGTGCTTTATTAATCAAATTTATCTTATAATCCTCTCCACTGACCAGCCGGTATTTATTTTCCAGTTCGCTTCTTTCCACACTAAATTTTACTTTTCCACGATGGAGAAAGGTCACATAATCTGCAATCCGGTCTAAATCCTCAGTCATATGCGTTGCCAGCAGTACACTTTTTTCTCCGTCTGCCACAAAATCTGTGATGATTTTTAAAAATTCATTTCGAAACTCCGGATCAAAATTTGCTGTAGGTTCATCTAAAATCAACAACTTTGGCTTGTGTGCCAGTGCAAATGCAAACTGGAATTTTAACTTTTCTCCCTTGGATAGCTTTTTATATTTTTTCTTCTCTTCCAGCCCAAAACGCTTACAGTACTCCAAAAATAATGCTTTGTCGTAATTATCATAATATTTCCCATACATATCTGCCTGGTCTATCAATTTCATTTCTCCGGAAAACACATCCTCCACCAGCACATAGCCCAGCAGATTGCGGATTTCCTTTTCGTGGGTTTCATAGGTCATGCCATTAATGATAATCTGCCCTTCTGTAGGTTTGTATAAACCGAGTATCAGATTCAACAGTGTAGTTTTCCCGGCACCGTTTTCCCCAATTAATCCCATAATATAACCTTTGGGAAGTTTTATATTTACATCCTGAAGTGTAAAGCCCTCTAATTTCTTTTCTAATCCCTGTATCTCTAACATATACTCTCCTCCGTTCATAAACTGTATATATTTTTATATACACCATATAAACAGTTTTGTCAATAGGTACAGTGAAACGATGAATTGAAGTTGACGGGACGCCTATAATAAACACAGAAGCTTCCCGAGCAGACTCGAAACAGCTCAGGAAGCTTCTGTATTTATTATAGGCTGTGCATGACAACATCCAGGGAATCAATCGTTACACAATCCCATTTTCGTGATACATAGAATACTCTTTTTAAACTACTTTCACCTTCTGGTTATTACTTGGTGTCTGGAAAAACAGAATAAGTAAGATTGCTGCAATGGCAGACATGGAAGCGCCAAAAACAAATGGCACTGCACTACCAAAGTGCTCCCATAAAAAGCCACAAATCACACTTGCTGGAAGTAACGCGATTCCTGCGATTGTGGAATGAAGGCCCAACATGGTACCTTTCAGTTCAGCAGGTGAAATCTCTGCAATCAAAGCCCGCTCCACACCTGCTGTCATTGCGGTAAAGATACCGTATACAAAGAAAATAACCACAAAGGAAACTGCACTTGCAGCAAAAGCAAAGCCCAGATATACCGCCGAGAACAACAAATACCCTGCAATAAGTACCTGCTTTCTTCCAACTTTATCTGACAGTTTTCCAAAAGGAACAGACAACATAGCTACTGTCAGGTTATATAAAAAATAAAGCAAAATTACATTGGTATCATCAAATCCTGCACTCTTTGCGCGCAAAAGTAAAAAACTGTTGGATGAATTACCTAGTGTAAAAAGAAATACAACCAATAAATACAGTTTAAGCCGTCCATCCAGTGAAGAAAAATTATTCCAGAATCGTTCTCGTTTTTTCAACTTTCTTTCTTCCTTTTTTTCCTTCACAAAAGCAAACATCAATAATGCCAGAACTGTGGGAATAACGGATATGGCAAAAATCTTTTTGTAGTTTGTCTGACCGTTCCCAAGCTTTCTTAACAACATATATGCCAGCAGAATACCAATGGCAGAACCTGCCATGTCCAATGCCTTATGTATTCCGAAAGATTTTCCCATTTCATTTTTATCCGCACTTTCGCTAACCATCACATCCCTTGGTGCAGTACGAATACCTTTTCCAAGACGGTCTATTACCCGTGCCGTAAGAATACCGGTCCAGCCGGACGCAAACAAAAGCGCCAGCTTATATAGAAACCCTGTGGCATATCCCATAAAAGCAAGAGGTTTTTTCCGCTTATATTTATCTGTCACATAGCCACTAAATACCTTAAGCAGACTTGCCGTACTTTCCGCAATTCCTTCAATAATTCCCACGATTGCGGGCGTTGCACCAAAAGCAGAAACCAAGTATAACGGAATCATCGGATATACCATTTCAGAACTGATATCCATAAAGAAACTAATAAGTCCTAAAAAAATAATATTTCGCATAAAACTTCTCCTTTGTCTGTGTAGTTATACTTCTGACAAATTATAAATTTTCCAAAGTGATTTTTCATACACCTTATTATTTATCTTCTGAAGTCCCCAGCTGATACCATATGCCATTCCTAAAATAATAATCGCCCACAATACAGACATATATATCGGCTGCTCATAAACATACAAAAAGGGATACGGGCCATGCATCACCTTTATAATATTTCCCGTGGTAGTAGCAATGGCATAACATACTGTGGGAATCAAGGAAAGCTTTGCTGTAGTCTTATCCACTGCTTCTTGCTTACTGTCTACCACAAAGAAACCAACGATAGCAAGCAACGGACACAAGAAATGCTGGTATTTCAAAGCCCCTTCAAAGAAACTGCGGCAATACCCCACAATTCCGCCCTGAGGAGCCAGCACGCAAAATACCACAAGAAATGTAATACTCATACAGCATACTCCCAAAAATTTCACCTTTTTAATCCATTTCGGTACCGTTTCACCTTTTCCTGCTCTTACCTGATAATAAATATCCAACATACACGCTGCCGCCATAAGAATATTGCTGTCAATAGTATAATAAGTCAGCATAACAATAGTATTTTCATGGATTTCTATATAAGTTCCAAGACATCCAAAAATAACAATCAATACATCCAAAATACATCCCAAAATACACAATTTCTTTTGTGTGTTCATATCTCGTCCCACCTTTACTGTAATTTCAGTTTCCGATAGCGGTTGAAACAGGCAAATATTTCCTGTCTGCGCACCATGGCAAAATTGCAAGGCAGATAACTTCCACCACAAATTTTTCCCATACCATCTTTTTCTATTTGTTCACAAAGCATGTCTACCACCTGCTGCATGTTCTTTTTCCCATCTACCAGATTGGTATACGCATACTTTACTATGTATCCCAAAGCTGCCAGCTGTTCGCCATCCACCAGCTGTTCCACATAGCGCACATCAATCACCTCTCGATTGATAGAAACAGAATCTCTGCCCATAGTTTTTATCTTAACCCGGTCATCCCGGAAACTCTTATCTTCCAACACTTTTCTTGTAAAATTTACCTGGCTTTGCTCCGGAATCGGTGCTGCCGGTAAAGGAAACTGCTTTGCCTGTTCTTTTGCAAACTCCGTAATTTCCACCGGTTCATAACGGTCCATCTGCAAAATGCAGTCTGCTTTATGGAAATAAGAACCTGAACTTCCAGCCACCAGAATAGTGGATATTCCAAAATTCCGATATAACTCTTCCACCCGGTCAATAAATGGTACAATAGGCTCTGCATCTCTGTGCACCACCCGCTGCATCAATTCATCTCTAATCATAAAATTCGTAGCACTGGTATCTTCATCAATCAGAAAAACACAGGCACCTGCTTCCATGGCTTCTACCACATTTGCCGCCTGTGACGTGCTTCCGCTGGCATCCTCCGTAACAAAAGCTTTGGTATCCTTTCCATTTGGCAAATTGTTAATAAACATGGAAATATCCACTTTCTGAATACTTCTTCCATCTTCTGCACGAAGCTTTACTGCTGTATCATCTGTAATTACATATTCTCTGCCATCCCCCGGAATATGGTTATACACACCTGCCTCCAAGGCTTTTAACAAGGTAGATTTTCCATGATAACCGCCTCCTACAATCAGCGTAATTCCTTTCTTAATTCCCATTCCTTTTATGGTTCCTCCAAAAGGAAGATTCATGGTAACTTCTAAAGCTTTCGGTGAGTGAAACGGTACTGCCTGCCGCAAAGGCTTTCCTGATACTCCTGATTCTCTTGGAAGTATGGCATTGTCCGCAACAAATGCAATCAATCCCAGCTCTTTTAACTGTTCTCTGATATACTGCTGGTCGCTTGCCAGATTCACCCAGTCTGTAATTTCTTTTGCCGGCAATGCCTTATAAAACAATGCCCCTTTCACACATTCCGGAAGAAATTCAAATAAAATCTTCTCTAATTCTCTGGAATTTACCGTACGTCCGTTTGCCGGAAAACCAACTTCCATACGAAGGAGAATATCCCCAGAATCTTTGTTGATTTCACAGGCACTTCTCCTCAATACCTCCTGCCCTGGTCGACTCACTGACATCAGTCCGCTCTTTCCGGAGCCTTTGGCTTTAAAGGATACTTTCTCAATTCTTTTTCCAAATTGACGCAACAAATAGTCCTGCAATGCAATTCTTCTGCATTTTTCTTTCCACAAGTCTTCCGGAAATCCAGCTCTTTTTCCAGACAGAAAAACGCTTACTTTAGAGGGTGATGCAAAGGGATCTCCCTGCACATGGTCAATGGATAAGGTAAATTCCGGAAAATCATAATGTCCTCTGGTATCTTTATAGGCAGGATAGCCTTTGTGGTCGATTCTATGTAAAATGTCCCTTAATTCTGTGTGTTTCATGTTTTGGTCCTTTCTTATTCATTTTATATTCTTCCAGTTCTATATCGTAAACGAAATTATTATAGCATAAAATTCTGTTTGTGTGGGATACTGATTCAAACATCCTACACAAAACAACGGAGGTGATTGAGTTATGGCAAAACCCATGTAACTGATTAGTCAAAATTCACACTTGGTGGTTTGCAGGACGCATATAGCCGATACAATTCTTCTCAGAAAGGCAGAGACTTTAACAGCCTTTCTGAGAAGAATTGTATCGGCTATATGCTGTTCTTGGGAAACGGCAAGTTTGAATGTGACTACTTCATTTATTATTGACAAAAGAAATATTATGATTATAATAGGACGCATGATTTAGAACACATGATATAGAAAAGGAGAAACATATGCCACCAAAAGCAAAGTTCACAAAAGATGAAATTATCATGACAGCTATACAAATAGTCCGGGAGCAAGGATTGGAGGCTGTAACTTCAAGAGAATTAGGTAAAAGGCTGGGTAGTTCTGCCTGTCCAATTTTCACAGTATTTGAAAATATGGAGGAAGTAACTACAGAGATTCTAAAAGCTGCGAAAGCCCTATACAAAGAATATGTAAACGAAGGTTTACAACAAGAATCAGCTTTCAAAGGCGTTGGCTCTGCATATATAAAGTTTGCAATCGAAGAACCTAAGTTATTCCAAATATTATTTATGAATGAACAGTCAAAACCTACAGATATAGAGCATACACTCATGTTCCTTGATGAAAGCTATATGGATATTTTAAATTCAGTCAAAGAACCTTATGGTTTACAGGATGAGGATGCAAAAAATTTATATCAACATCTTTGGATATATACTCACGGAATTGCCACATTATGTGCCACAAAAGTCTGTGTTTTCACAAATCAGGAAATCCAGTCAATGATGACAGAGATTTTTACAAGTTTGCTTGAAAAAACAAAAAGGAGTACGTCAGATGATAAAAATTGAAAATATACATAAATCATATGGAGTAAAAGATAATAAATTCGAAGTATTGAAAGGAATATCCTTAACTATTGAGGATGGGGATTTTGTAGTGCTGCTAGGTGCCTCCGGTTCCGGTAAGTCTACTCTTCTTAATGTGATTTCAGGTTTGGAACGACCTGATAGCGGAAATATTCTGTACAACCAAGAAAATATCACCGGTTTATCAGACAAAGAGTTAACAGGATTCCGAAAGAAAAATATAGGATTTATTTTCCAGCAATACTATTTACTGCCTAATCTAAATGTGGACAGAAATGTAAAGATGGGAGCCGATTTAGCCCACAACAAAGACTATGCAGCAACCATTGAAGCTGTGGGGCTGGCGGAAAAACGTTTCAAATATCCCCACGAACTTAGTGGTGGAGAGCAGCAAAGAGTTTCCGTAGCAAGAGCGTTGGCAAAGAAACCTAATGTCCTGTTTTTAGACGAGCCTACAGGTGCGTTAGATGAAGAAACCGGACGCCTGGTTCTTGATTACATATGCAAACTCCAAAGAGAACTGCACTTTACCATCATAATGGTAACACACAATGCCAACATTGCAGATATGGCAAAAACCGTTATACGAATGAACAGTGGTAAAATCGTGGAAACATATCAAAATAAGACACAAAAAACAGCATATGAGATAGGGTGGTAAAACAATGATAATAGGAATAAAGGATATATTTAAGATGATTGGTATCATCATTATTTCAGCTTGTGCAGTGTTTATATGTACTCTTTTTCTTAATTACAATATGGATATAACATGTATTGAAGATTTGATTACTACACAGGAAATGCAGATGTTTTACGATGCACAAGTTATGACAGGAAAAGTTGTCAGTGCTGTAAGTGGAGGCTGCCTGCTTCTGACTTCTGTTGTGATGCTTTGCTTTTATATTAAACATTACATAGATACCCACCGAAAAGAATTAGGAATTCTAAAAGCAATGGGATATTCTAATGTGCGGATTGCCAGCGGATTCTGGGCATTTGGATTAAGTATCTTTGCAGGCACCGGAATTGGATACGCAGGAGCGCACTGTATTATGCCTAAATTTTATTCTGTGCAGAATGAAGATAAATTACTTCCAGAGGTTCCAATGCACTTCCAGCCTTTATTAATGCTCTGTCTGGTAATATTGCCAACACTTATATTTGCATTATTGTCCATACTATATAGCTATTTAAAATTAGGAACACCGGTACTTGAATTGTTAAAGGGAAAAGCTGTGGAAAAAGTAAAAACTGTAAAAGTAAATTCAGATATGCCTTTCTTAAAAGAACTTCAAAAAAACACGGTCAGACAACGCAAGTCACTAATCTTTTTCACTGCCTTTGCCGCATTCTGCTATTCTGCCATGATGCAGATGTCTTGTGGTATGGATGAACTTGCAAGCGTAATGATGGCAATTATGTGTTTGGTTATTGGTGTTATTTTGGCGTTTGTGACTTTATTTCTTGCTATTACTACTGTTGTAAACTCCAATATAAAAACACTTTCTATGATGAGTGTTTTCGGATATTCCGCAGATGAATGCAGCAAGGCAATTTTAAGCGGTTACAGACCTATTGCTTATATAGGATTTGCCATTGGAACAATATATCAATATGCATTATTAAAAATAACCGTTTCTGTTGTATTCAAGGATATCGAAAATGTACCGGATTATAATTTCGATGTGCCGGCATTTATCATTACATTGATTTCATTTGCAATTCTCTATGAAATTATTATGTACTGCTATACCCGAAAGATTAGTAAGATATCCGTGAAGGAAATTATGTTGGATGCGGATTAATAGCCGAAAGGGGCTGTCGCACTAAGTAATTAGTGTGCAGCTCCTTTTCAGTGCAAAAAAATAACTGCCAAACCTCGAAAGAATTCGGCAGTTGGTGTAAAATATAAGTATGCTACTACCTATTAAATTACAAAAAGATTATACCCAAAA